>JBFIHF010000119.1:0-16261 GCA_041601915.1 Bradymonadaceae bacterium | reverse complement strand
GTCGAGTGCTTGTCGATCTTGGTCCCGGGGATGTCCGACAGATCGAGCACTTCGCCCGAGTGCAGCATCGCGTTGGTCCACGCCGCAAGCTCCGCGGGCGACATCCCGCGAAAGTAGACGGCCATCAAGAACGCCGACATCTGGTAGTCCGTCACGGTGCCGTCCGTGTACGCATCGACCAACCAGGTCAGCTCGTCGGCGGACAACACGATGTCGTCCCGCTTTTTTTCGATCAAATCTACTACACGCATCATGCGATGGTACCCGACTTCCGTTTTGGCGCAATTCGCATCAATCGCTCGGTCGACCCAACCGCGCGTCGTACGCGATCGATTCGTGCGCAATCGCGCGCGCATAGATATGATTCATGTTGAGGAGGCCCCATGAGCGATCAGCACTTCGAGAGCTTCGACGATTTCTGGCCCTACTACCTGGGCGAGCATTCGGATCCCACCAACCGGATGCTCCACGTCGGCGGATTGCTCGCCGCGTTTGGGGTCGTCGGCTACGCCACCGCGACCCGCAAGGCGAAGCTGCTCGCGCTCGCCCCGGCGATTGGTTACGGCGCGGCATGGATCGGCCACTACTTCATCGAGAAGAACAAGCCCGCGACCTTCAAGCACCCGCTCTGGTCCGCGATCGGCGACTTCAAGATGACGAGCCTGGCGTTGACCGGGCGGCTCGACGATGAGCTGCGGCGCTACGGCATCGAGGGAGAAGAGTACGCTGCGCTCGAAGAGTGACGTCCGACGCTAGAGGCCGTACGCGGCCTTGAGGTCGGTGACGAGCCGGAAGTACTCGTCGCGGCGCAGCGGTTGGTTGAGGATGTGGAACTCCTTCTTCACGAGCCCCACGCACCCAAAGCAAAACAAGCAGTCGTGGCAGTCGCGCGACGCGATGACGTAGCTGCAGCCGGACAGCCGCTGTGATCGGACGCAATAGTTGCAGCCGTGGCAGTCCTCGCAAGCGGCGCAGTGCGTGCAGTTCGACGAGTTCTGGCAGTCCGCGCAGTAGGTGCACTGGTAGCACTGCGTGGAGCCGGTCGTGAACATGCAGTCGTAACACCGCTCACAGCCCGTCGACTTGTAGGAGCCCGGGTTTTCGGCGCCCAGTGCCGCACGCTGCGTGAGAGCCCGGAGCTGTCGCTCGAACTCGACGCGTTGGGTCGGAATCTCAGTCATCCCGCGCAGACCTTGGCCGCGGCCTCGCAGACGAGCATGCCCACCTCGTCGGGCGAGCACAGGTCGCTGATGCAATCGGCGTTGCGGCCGCACGGCTCGCCGTCGCCGAGCTTCTCCACGCAGATTCCGTCGGTGCTGCAGGCCAGGAAGTCGTCGCAGCGCCCTTGCAGGCATTCTTCGTCGATCTGCGGCGGGTTCTTGCACGCGCCCCGGGTGTCCGCCGGTGGATGCGAACAGAAACCCGTTTCACACTCGAAATCGTCGGTGCAAAAGCCCGACAGCGTCAGTTTCGCCCGGACGATCAACGTGCAGCCTTCGACTTCGAGGACGTCCGCGCTGGCCTGGGGGTGAAAGTCGTCGCAGGTCCGCGCGTCCAGCGCGGCCACGCATCCCGCGACCTCGTGATCTTCGACGGTGATCGTCTTGTCCTCGAGCGCGCGCTGAAGCGCCGGCAGCAGAAACGCGTCGGCCTGCGCGGTGATCGCGGCCTCACAGTTCGCCTGGTCGGCCGTGTCCGGGCCGAGCACTCGTTCGAGCTCGTCGGCGCCGCAGCACTCCAGGATCTTGCGACACTGCGCCGCGGACACCTGCCGAATCATCGCCTCGGGGTCCGACGTCGCCGGCTCGACAACTGGCGGGGGACTGCTGCACCCGACGACGAGCACGGCGAGCCACAGCGGCCTACTCATCATCGGTGTCGCTCGCGAGCGCCCGCAGATGCGCGGTCTTGTTGAAACCGGTGAGCACACGACGAAGCGTCCCCACCACGACGGTGATGAGGAAGCCGTACCCGATGTCGGGCTGCGTGGTGATGATCACTTCGACTGGCGTGCCGAAGTACTGTGTCACCGCGATCACGACGCCGACGTTGATCAGCACCGTCAGGATGATCGCGGTTCGCTCCCGGGGGGAGAGCCGCAAGGGGAAACCGGACCGGATCCAACGGAGCAGCTCGAACAGAAACGTGAAGATGATCAACGCGACGAGCAACCCGAATCCCAGCCGCACGATGAACTCGATGTTCGTCGCCGCGCTAGGGGGCGTGCCGAGGATCGGCGACATCACGCCGTTCAGGATCGTCGTCGCCCCGACGCCCATCCACAGGTTCAGGTTGGTCAGCACAAACACCCCGAACTCGCGGTCGGGGACCACCGACATCGCCGAAGTGAACGCGGCCGTGGCGCCGGTGTGTTTGGCGTACGGCGTGGGCCCGTCGGTCTTGATGAGCCACCCCATCGCGTAGTCCGAGCCGTCCGGCTTCTGCAGCAGTTGCTCGACCACCGCCGCGGGGACGACCTGCTTGCCGTCCAGTTTGCCCTTCGCCACGAACAGTCGAATCCAGCGCGACATGTCGTTGGGCGCCATCCAGATGAACCCGGCCGGCACGGTCGCGGGGTTGTACGCCGGTTCGCCGAAATCCATCGGGAAGCCGTACATGTACTGATGACCGACGACATGCCCGGACGGCGGGTTCGGCTGCGCGCTCGCCGTCGCCATGCCAGCGGGGTCGAAGATGCGGTGCTTGACGAACTCGGCGTACGGCTTCCCGGACGCCTTCGCGACGATCACGCCGAGGATGTTGTAGTTGAGGTTCGAGTACCCGTAGGTTCCAGGCGCTGCGAACGTGGCCCTCGCCACGAGGTCTTCGACGGTCGCCCCAAGCTCCGTCCACCCCTCCACATCATCGGCCCGTGCGAGGCCGCTCGTCTGGTGCAGCAGGTGGCGCACCGTCACGGCGGCCGGAACGCCCCCGACCCACTGTGACGCCGAATCCTCCAGTTTCATGACGCCGTCATGGACGAGCAGCATCACGGCGAGCGCGGTGACCGACTTCGACAACGAGCCGATCAGGAACGGCTGATCGAGCTCCGCGGGACCGTACGTCTCGAGGTAGTAGTCCTTGTCCGGGCCCACGATTCCGACGGCAATCGACGGGATGTTGAGCGCCTGCATATTTTCGGTGACCCAGCGGCTGATCGCGAATTCGTCGATGACGACGCGCGCCTCCGCGGAGGCCGCCGTCGGCACCAGGATCAGCAGCATCAAGATCGCGATCAGTCTTCGCATAGCGTCACCTCTACCCGCGGAACCGAACTTCGCCGCTCGTCACGACGATGCGCTCGCCGCCGACCTCGATCGCCAGCCCGCCGTCGTGTTCGATGCCGCGCGCGATGCCTCGCCGCCACTGCCCATCCACTTCGACCTCCACGGATCGGCCGTCGGACCGATCCCAGCGTACCACGTCGTCGCGCACCGCATCCCAGCCACCGCCAAAGTACTCCGCGGCCCCGGCGAGGATGGCGTGGCGCACGCTAAACGCGAGGCTGAGTCGGTCGAGCGGGGCCTCGGTCTCGATCCGCAGGCTCGTCACGATCTCGGCCAGATCCTCGGGAATCTGGTTCGCCAGCAGGTTCACGTTGATCCCGATCCCGACGACGACCGCTTCGACGCCCGCGACGCCGGTTCGCGCTTCGCTGAGAACTCCGGCGACCTTCCGCTCGCCGACCCAGACGTCGTTGGGCCACTTTAACCACAAGCCATCGAGGCCCGACGCCTTCCACAGCGCGCCACAGACGTGCGCGCCCACCGCGAGCGTCACCCCCGCGACCTCGGAGGCCGCGGCATGGGGACGCAACAGGACCGACATGTAGATGTTGGACCCGCTGGGGCTGAACCAGCTACGGCGCTCGCCGCCGACCACACGCCGACCCCGGCCGGCGGTCTGGGCATCCGCGATCCAGGTCTCGCCGTGCGCGGCCCCCGGCTTGGACAAGGCGAGTTCGTTGGTCGACTCCACCGATTCGAGCAAATGGATCATGAGGCCTCGTTGAGGTAGCGGAAGGTCGCGGCGGCCACGTCGGCCGCCAGCTGCGCGCTCGACAGGGTCGACTCCGCGCGAAAGAGTTGGTCGGACGACTCCGTCACTTCGATGGACGTCGCGAGGCCAGATTCGGCGCGCGCGACCGTCATGTCGTACGCCTCGCGCGCGACTTTGACCTGTTGTTCGGCGACCGCGATCGCCTGATGCGCGGTACGCCATCGTCGCAACGCATTGGCGAGGTCCGCTCGGGCCACTCGCTCTTGCTGCGTCTGGCGAAGTCCGACCTCCCGAAGCTGCGACTGCGCCGCGTGCAGGCGCGCGTAGCGCGCTCCTCCATCGTAGAGCAGCCACGTCGCACCCAGCGTGATCGACCACGTGATGCCGTCCGGTGCGCTGAAGCTCGGCAATCCGTAGCGTGCGTCGGACCGCAGATCGAGCCGCGGCGCCAGTGCCCACCAGCGGGCACTCTCCAACGCCCGCGCCGCGTCGATGAGCTTCAAACCCGCGGCGAGGTCTGAGCGTTGACCCGGCGGGCTGACGGCTGCCGGCGGCGCCGGCGTGGCTGCGGTCGGAGCGGCTCGCAGCTCGGCGTCGGGCTCGCGCCCCAGCAGCAGCGCGAGAGAGTTTGCGGCCACGCCCGTGCGGGTATCCGCCTCGAGCAGTGCTTGTTGCGCTTCGAGTCGTTGCACGGTCGCTCGGGCGACATCGAGCGGCAGCGCGATTCCCGACGCCTCGAGCGCCGTCGCACGATCGACATAGGCCTGTCGAAGCTCCACGGTTTGCGCGGCGATGGCGAGGTCTCGTTGCGCAGCGGCGAGCTCGAAGAACGTCCGCTCCACTTCGAAGCGCAACGTGCGTTGCTGCCATCGCACGTCGAGTTGCGTCGCCTCGAGGCTGCGACTCGCCTGCGAGATCTCCGGGTAGGCTGCGCCATCAAACAGGGTGACGGAGGCGCTGCCCGACACGCTACGATCGAACTCTCGGCGCACGACGCGGTCCCCTGCGACGACCTCGGACCCGTTGTACGAGAGCGAGGCTCCGGCGCTCAGCTGCGGGAGCAGCTGCGCGACCGCCTCTCGGCGCCGCGCGCGAGCCTGCGCGATCCGCTCGGACAGGATCTGCCAGTCCTCGTTGGACGCCTCGAGCGCCTCGAGGGCCGCGTCGAGTGCGATCTCCTCCGCGTCGGCGAGGCGGGGCAGGAGCCCGATCATCAGGACTAACAGTATCTGTCTCATCGGGCGCGTTATAGCGCACGAGCAGGCGCTTCGCCACGCGTCACGACGTCAGCGCATCGCGGGTGATCTTTCCCAGCGAATTCCGTGGGATCTCCGAGACGAAGTGCCACTCCTTGGGGCGCTGGTGGCGGGCGAGCGCCTCCTTGCACCAGGCATCGAGTTCGGACCCGGTCGCTTGCGGTGCGACGACGGCCGCCAGCAGGCGCTGACCCCATTCGGGGTCCGGGACTCCGTAGACCGCGACATCGTCGACCAGCGGGTGCCGCCCGATGACTCGCTCCACCACGTCGGGCGCCACATTTTCGCCGCCGGTGATGATGACGTCGTCGTGACGCCCCTGAACCCACAGGAAGCCATCTTCGTCGAGCTCGCCGATGTCGCCCGTCATGAACCAGCCACCCACGAACTGCGGGGTCCCGCTCGCCGGCGGGGCCACGTAGCCCGACGAGACCATCGGTCCGCGGACCCAGATCACGCCCGGTCCGGCGTCCTCGTCCGTCGGTGTGCGAATCTCGATTTCGGCGCCGAGCAGCGGAAACCCGCTCGAGCCGAGCTTCTCCAGGGCGCGCGACGGCGGCATCGTCGCGATCTGCGAGCACGCTTCGGTCATCCCATAGGTCTGAAGCACCGGCAGCCCGTGCTCGAGGCACTCACCGACGAACTGGGTATCCGCCGCCCCGCCGCCCAGCAAGATAGCGCGCAACCGGCCGCGCCGGGCGATCTCGGCAAGCTCCGCGACGCCGCCTGCACGTCGCGCCAGCCGGGTCAGCATCGTGGGCACCAACGACACGAGCGTCACCGGACCTGCGAGGTGCCGCAGCACCTCGTCGACGTCGAACCCATCCAGCAACGTGACCGATGTGCCGTACAGCGCGGCGCGCAGAATCACGGACAGACCGCCGATGTGATAGAGCGGCAGACAGCACAGCCAGTCGTCGTCGACGCTGACTCCCAGATTGACGGCGCTCGCCATCGCGCTGGCCTGGTGATTGCGCCACGTCAGACGGACCAGCCGCGGTTCGCCGGTCGTCCCGGACGTGTAGATGAGAGTCCCCGCCGCATCGAGCGACATCGGCATCGGCTCGACATGGCGACTCACGGTGAGATCCTCGAGCTGGACGAAGCGCACTTGCCCCAGCGTCAGGCTGCGGTTCGCCACCGAGCTATCCACCACCAACAGTTCGGCGCCGCAATGCCGGAGCTGCCACGACAATGCCGCATCCGGCAGGGCGCTGTTCAACGGCACCAACGTCGCGCCGCACCACATTGCCGCCCATGCCAGCCCGACGTAGTGCGCGCCGTTGTCGGCCAGCGCCGCGACGCGCATCCCGCTCGAGATCCCGACCATGTCGAGCGCCGCAGCGGTGCGCTGCACCCGCACCGCGAGCTGGGCCCAGGTCAGTTCGGCGCCCTCGACCCGCAGCGCGACATGGTGCGGTCGAGCCTTGGCCTGTCGTAGTAACCAGTTCATGGGTCGAACTCCTTCATGTGGTCCGCTCCCAGCTGCAGGCCCAGCCCGTTGCCGCTGCCGAGGTACAGGCGTCCCTCACGAATCCGCCGCTGCGGAGCCCCGACGTCGCGCTCGAACCAGTCCGTGGCGAGGCCGCACGCGATGTCGCCGCCCAGCAGCGCCGCCGCGATCTGCGCGGTTGCGGTTCGGCCGACCGTCGACTCGATCGCGGAGGTGAAGACGACGCGAAGCCCAGCATCGTGGGCCGTAGCGACCAGTTTCGTGATGTCGGCCCACGCACCCAGCAGCGCGGGCTTGAGCACCAGCACGTCCACGGCCTGCTCGTCGATCAGGCGGTATGCGGCAGCGATCGGCAGACAGCTCTCGTCCGCGGCGATCGCGACCGGCGACCGCGCCCGCAGCTCGCCCAACGTCGCGGAGTCGCTCACGGGCTGTTCGACGTAATCGATCCCCAGCGGTTCCAAGGCTTCGAGGTGCCTCAATGCATCCTCCCAATTCCAGCTGCCGTTCGCGTCGAGGCGCAGCGTCATGTCCGGCAATGCTTTCCGTACCTGCGACGCCCGCTCCACGTCCTCCTGATTTCCGGCCTTGAGTTTTAGCGTGCGAAACCCTGCTGTCCACGCCTGCCTTGCGAGTTCGATCGTGCGCGGGATTGACTCCAGTCCGACCGTCGCGTTGACCGAAATCGAGTGCGCAGCCCCCGGATCGATAAGGTGCCGCAAGGGCTTCCTGCGTGCGTGCGCGATCGCGTCGAGCAGCGCCGAGGTGAACGCAAATCTCGCGGTGGGGCATTCCAGACCGTCGAGCAGCGTGATCGGATCGGCCTGGGCGCCGGCGAAAACCATGTCGCGAACCCGGGACAGCTCGAAGCGAACCCGGGACAACGTGTCGGTCCCCCACCCCGGCAGCGGCGCCGCCTCACCCCAACCGGTCACCGAGAACCCCGCCACGTCGGCGTGCACACGCACGATGATGCTCTCGCGCTCCGACAGCACACCCCGTGCCGTCGCCAGAGGTCGAAGCGTCCCGCGAAATCGCCAGAGGTCGATCTCGAACAGCTCGACATCAGATGCAGATAGGCCAGGCGCAAGGTGGACAGAAGGTTCGATCATCGTGACCATGGCTTCATGAAGACATCAGAGCCCTCGATCGAGGACATCGACCGAACCGGCACGATAATCGATGGGAGATTCGCGGTCGATAGACTGATCGCACGGGGTGGTTTCAGTGCTGTCTATCGCGCTCAGCGCCTCGCCGACGACGAGACCGTCGCCGTCAAGGTCCTCGAGCTGGGGCCCTCCACGACCGCGACCTCGATGGAGCGCTTCACCCGGGAAGCGGAGTTTATCGCCGAACTCCAGAGCCCCAACACCGTCCGGATCTTCGAGACCGGTCAGGTCGGCCAGGAGTTCTTGTACAGCGTCATGGAGTACATCGCCGGCCGCTCGCTCTACGCGCAGCTGCGCAAGAAGGGCGCTCTCAACCCCCGGCAAGTCGCCGAGGTGACCGTCCAACTGTGCAACGCACTCGCCGAAGTGCATGAACGCGGCTTGCTTCATCGAGACCTCAAACCCTCGAACATGATGCTGTTTCGCGACGACAACCGGCGAGTCGTCGTCAAACTGCTCGATTTCGGGGTCGCAAAGATGCTCGACCCACCCCCCGCCTACGAGGGGCTCAAGCTGACCACCGCGAGGACGTTCATCGGCACGCCGCGTTATGCGTCGCCCGAGCAAATGCGCCGCGAGCCGCTGACGAGCGCCTCGGACGTCTACGCCGTCGGCATGATCATGTGGGAGGCGTTGGTCGGCTCCCCCGCGATTCCGCAAACGGACTACAGCGCGTGTCTCAAGGCGCACATCAACCGGGAGCCGTGGCAGTTGCCCAGGGAACCGCGATTTCCGCACGAGTTGGTCGGAATCATTGAGAAATCTCTGGCCAAACCGGTCCATGAGCGCTACCAGTCCTGCGTCGAGCTTGAAGTGGCACTACAGAAGTTCCTGCGGAACCGTAGTCAAGAGCGAGCACGGCGTTCTGGCCCACATCGCACGACACAGGTAGAGTCGTCCGCAGTGGTGACGTCTGTAGGAGGGACCTCCGTGTCAAAACAAGACAAGCACAACCCGTCGACGATTCAAGACGTAGAGGCGCAGGACGAGCTGTTCGGCGAAGTCATCGAGCACTCCGACGCCCACTTGGATTCGGTGAACGTGATGGCGCGATCGGACCTGTCCGAGACGTCATCGACGGCGGGAAGTTCGATTCATCTCCCGTCGCGAAACTCTAGTCACTCCGGGGTCGGCGCCGATGACCGACCCGTCGCAGCCGCGCCGAAGAGTGCGATGTCCGGGGGCGTGGGCCTGACGATCGGACTCGCGGTGCTCGTGGTGGGCGGCATTTTTCTGCTCACGCTCGGAGGCAACGATTCCGGGGCCACCGATCAGGACAGCGAGGTGACCGCGCCAGTGACGGCGAAGAAAGTCCAGGCGCCGGTCGACGACGAGGGCCACGGCGACGGCACCCCGACGCTCGACGTCGCGACGGTCACGAAAGGGATGGTCGCGAGCGGATGGCGCGTCGGTGAAGGGTCCGTCGACAAGATGGACGACGTGACTCAGACGAACGTCATGGCCCAGAAGGACGGCATGGCCGCGACGGTCACGATCTATGAGAGCCGCACCTGGGACTGGGCGAACAAGCTGCTGCTCGAGACCGAGCCGCCTGCCAGGGCGATCTCGTTCGGGCGAACGGTCGCCCGCGTATCGCTGGGTCCCCCCCAACTTCAGAATGGGACCGTCGAGCTGCTCAAGGCGCTCACGAGCCTCAAGAAGTCCGCCCGAGCGGAAGCCGCAGGTCAGGTGATCGAGGCCGCGCCCACGCAATGAGCAAACCCAACAAAGGCGTCTCCGAGGCCGATCGTCTCGCGATCGAGCTCGCCACGCTGGAGCTGCCCCTTTCCGATGCGTCCTACCGACGCCTGGGAGAGTGTTCGGCCCTCGGCCAGGCCGCGTTGCTTCTGGCGATGGACGATTCCGCGCTCCAGGCTTGGTACGAAGCCGGGGCACCTCGCCACGGTTCGATCTCCCGGATGCTCGCCCGAGCCGTCGATCTCGATGACGTCGCCGACCGCATCGACGCGACGATCAGCGAAGACGAGACGGTGATCGCAGACCTCTGCCGGGCGCAGGTCACGTGGTCGAACCCGACGATTGCCGGATTGCTCGACCACCCCGCCACGCGCATGTGCGCGGCGTGGATGCTGTCCCAAACCGAGTTCGAGCCGCTTCTGGACTGGCTCGACGGCGATCGCGCCCCCGACGAACTCGTCGACGTAGCCCGCGGCGTCGCCTCGAGCGGACTACCGGAACTGTTCGAAGCGCTCGCGCCGTGGCTCGGCGCGATCCGCGACGACGCACCGGAGGCCGCCGCTCAAATCGAGGGCGCGCTGTTCGTCTTGTCCCCCGAGTCATGGGGGCGCGGGTTTCTGCGCGGACAGTGGGACGGTGAGTTCCTGAGCGACTCCGTCGCGATGGCCGACATTCTCTGCGCCACCGGTCAGAGCTACTGGAGCGGCGCGCTCGCCGCGTTCGACCCCGCGAGCGACGAGTTCGGTGCCATCGCGCGCATGGTCGCGTCCGGCGCCGCCGCGAACCTGCACTTTGGCGCCGATGACCCGTCGCCGGCCGTGATCAATGCCTTTTACGTCGAAGACTGGGCGACGCTCGCGGCACACCCGGCGTTCACGATCGCCTGCACCCTCGCCGAAGAAGACAGCTGGCAGCAGCCGCTGTTGGAGGCCGCCGCCCACGACCTTCTGATGGCGCGCGCGATCGAGACCCCTGGCATCGCCGGACTGCCGCTGAGTTCGTCGCACCCGGACGCCGACGAGATCGCGTTGGCGCAAGAACTCCCGGATCAGCCCGACGTCGATCCGATCGCGCTCGTCGCGACGATCTGCGATGTCGAAGAACTGCGCGCGATCCCCGATTTCGATCCGCTCGCTCAGGCTTACGCCGAGCTCGCCGCGCACCCGCATCCCGTCGTGGCCAGCGCCGCCAGCCAGCTCGCGACGCCCGCCTCGTTCGAGGCTGACCTCCAGACGGCGCGCGACGAGACCACCATCGCCTTTGCGGCCGCGGAGCGGATCGCGCGCCGCGCGACCCCCGAGGCGTTGCACGCTCTGATCGATCTCTGGGCCGATGGCCCGGTTCTTCGCGTGGGCCTCGCGTCCGCGCTCCTCCACCAAGAACTCCGCGCCATGGCATTGCAGCGCTGAGCACCGCAGGAGACACGATGTCGGACCTCAAGAGCACCTTCGAGACGAAATCCAAGGAAGTCAGCGCCCTGTCCGCCCAGCCCGACAACACGACGATGTTGTCGCTGTACGCGCTCTTCAAGCAGGCCACCAAGGGCGATGCCGACGGCAAGCGCCCCGGGATGATGCAGATGGTGGCGCGGGCGAAGTGGGACGCCTGGAACGAGCGCAAAGGCATGAGCGCCGACGCCGCGATGCAGGCGTATGTCGATCTCGTCCAGGGACTGCAGGACGCCGATCAGTAGCGTCCCGTCGACAGGTAGCTCTCGATCGCCCGGTAGGCTCGCGTGATCTCCTGGGTGAGCTCCGTCGCGATCGCCTCCATCTCCGGGCTCGAGGAGTGCTTGTCCGGGTGGTAGCGCCGCATCAGCGCACGATACGACTCTTTGACCGTTTCGAGGTCAGAGCCATACGGCACCTCCAGATTGGCGTAGTACTCCCGAATCGACTTCTCACCGCGCGGCGGCGGGGGCTCGCCGGCGTCGATGCCGAGTTCTTCGACGATCGGCTCGACGATACGGCGAAACCCGCCCATCTCCTCGAACTCGGAGACGCGGTCGAGTAATTCGTTCAAGTTGGCGCGCATCGAGCGCCCTAATCGGTCCTTCAGTGACATCGCGGCAAGTATGACACACCGCATGCCCGTGATCACGAAGACTTCTTCGAGTGGACTTTCGCCGCTGTACCAACGCTTTGCGCCACAATTGCACAGAGTAGACGCAGCCTCGACATGCCGAATCAGCGATGATGCTCGCGGTTGATGTCGCCCTGCGGTGAGGACATGCGCGAAGAGAGCACCCACGATCGTCTGCTGGTGAAGATGCGAACCCAGTTCTGGAACACACTGCCGACGAAGGCGTATCGGGTCCGGCAGCTCATCCGCAAACAACGCGGGCCTGGGCTCGATCCCGGCGAACTGGAGGAGCTCGAGCTCACCGTCAAGCGGATTGCCGACTCCGCCGCCTCACTCGGGTTCACGGACGTTGGAGATGTCGGCGCGAGACTCGCGTCGCTGCTGTGGCAGCAACGCAGTGGAGTTGAGATCGTGGAGTGCATGGACCAACACTGCGATCGTCTCGACCAGATCATTGACGAGATGACCCTCGAGGCGATGGCCGTCGGCCTACGTTCCCTCTGGCACGACTGACGCCTCCCGCAGGCGTGTGACCGCTTCGGCGAGACGCTGATCGGCGGTGGTCCACGCGTCGGCGAGCGCCCCCACCAAGTCCGAGAGATCCCCCGGCGCTTCCCGCGTCGCCAAAGTCTCCAACTCGGTCGCGATACGCGCCACGTCGTCAGATCCGAACTGTGCCGAGCTCGACTTCAGGGCGTGCGCCCTCGCCGCGATCGTCGCGTGATCGCCCGCGACTTGTCCCGCGACAATGTCGGCCACGAGGGACGCTGCGTTGCTGCGATGCTCAACCACGAGGTCCGCGAGTCGATCGGGCGCCCGCGCGAACAGCTCTTGGAGCTGATTCCACGGCGTGTCGTGATCCGACGCCGCGCTCGGCGCCACGGCGCTGGCTTGGCCCGCGGCCCCCGGCCACCGCTCGATCGCCACCATCAGCGTCTGAACGTCGAACGGCTTGCTCACGAAGTCGTTCATGCCGGCCTCCCGCACCGCTTGCCGCTGCTCAGCTCCGACGCTCGCCGTGAGCGCGACGATCCATGGGACCGTGCTCGACCCGCTCTCCCGGATGCGTCGCGTCGTCTCGATCCCGTCCATCCCGGGCATCTGCAGGTCCAGGAACAGGATGTCGTACTCGCGCCGCGCCATCGCGTCGAGGACCTCGATTCCGTTCGCCACGACGTCGGGGAGATACCCGAGCTTTTCGAGCACCGTGACCGCGACCCGTTGATTCACCGGGTTGTCTTCGCCGACGAGGATCCGAGCCGGCATGCGCTCGCCCATCGACGGGTCGAAGGCCGTGAACGAGGGCCCCGACTTGTTGCGCGTCTCGCCAGTGAGGGCGGCTTCGACGGCCTGTCGCAGCGCCCGCTGGCGCACGGGGCGAAAGACCACGGCGTCGACGGCCGCGGCCATCGCGCGCTCACGCGCCGCCGCATCCGCGAGCTGGATCAGGACGACGGTCGGCGGGCGGTCGTCGACGGCGAGCGTGGCCTCGAGACCACCCTCGTACGCGATGACGACGTCCGATTTCTGCCGTCGCAGCGTGTCCGCCAGCTCCGCGGGGTCCCGCACCGACGTGACCTTCAACCCCCACGAGGCGAGGAGGCTCGACAGTGCGTCGTGCGATCCACGACGTCCGCCCACCAGGACCGCCTCACGCGCGATCAGCGTCGTGCGCTCGTTCGTCGTCATCGGGCGAACCGGTGCCTCGACCTGTGGCGCCTCGATCTCGAAGTGAAACGTCGAGCCCGAACCCACGACGCTGTCGACCCAGATTTCGCCGCCCATCAGCTCAATGAGCCGTTTGGAGATCGCGAGTCCCAGACCGGTGCCGCCGTACTTGCGGGTCGTCGACGCGTCGACCTGCGAGAACGAGCGGAAGAGCAGGGCGTGCTTGTCTGGCGGAACGCCGATCCCGGTGTCGACGATCGCGAAATGCAACCGATCGACCTCCGGCAGAGACACCGCCACGTATACCTCGCCTTTCTCCGTGAACTTGATCGCGTTTCCGATCAGGTTCAACAGCACCTGGCGCACGTAGGTGATGTCGCCCTCGACCCACTGCGGCACATCGCGATCCGTCGTGATGTAGATGTCGAGACCCTTTTCGAACGCCGCGCGACCCAGCAGGTCGACCGCGTCTTCGACGCACTCGCGCACATCGAACGGGATCTTCTCCAGCGTCACGGCGTTCGCCTCGAGCTTGGAGAAGTCGAGAATCTCGTTCAGCACCGCCAGCAGCGCCGTGGAGCTGCGTTGGATCGTCTTGACCATCTCGCGCTGGTCGTCCGGTTGGTCCGCATCCAACAACACGCTCGTCATTCCGATGATCCCGTTGAGTGGCGTGCGGATCTCGTGGCTCATGTTCGCGAGGAACTCGTCCTTGGCGTGGACCGCGGCGAGGGCTTCGTCGCGCGCCTCAGACAGCTCGCGCGCGCGCTCCCGGATGATCAACTCTCGTTGAGCCAGCGCGTCCACATTGGCGTCGGTCGCTCGCCGCGTCGCTACGGCGAGACCGAGCAGCACCCCGAGCAGCACGAACCGGCCGAGCAGCCACGTCTTCTCGTCGGGGATGTACTCGGGTTCGAAGCGCACGAGCAGCGGCGAGAAGTAGATGAGCAGGATCGCCATGGACGCCGCACCCGCCCAGAGCACCGCCGCCCGCGTCCCCATCGCGTAGGCCGAGAACAGCGGTACCGCGGTCAGGTACCAACTCGCCATCGCCGCATCTTGGCCGGACAGCATCGAGACGCTGATGATCGCCAGGGTCGAGATGCCCATCGCGGCGTGCGCGCCCACGTCGAGTAGCTTTGGCTGCCCGCTCCCCACCGCCCAGCGCCGACACACGGTGGTCAGCACCATCGCGATCGCGTCCACCGCGGCCATGCGATAGTGGCCCGTCAGCAGATGCCGCACGCAGAATGCCGCCCACCCGAGCGCAATGACATTGAGGAGCGCATTCATGCGCAGTGCGTGCGAGGCCGACGGCTTGCCCCGGAACGCCCGTGGGACATCCTTCACGCGCGGTCGTCGATCAACTTGTAGCCCACGCCACGTACGGTTTCGATGGGGTCGCCGCCCACGTCATGGAGCTTGTTTCGGAGCCGCCGAATGTGGCTGTCGATGGTGCGGTCGCTGACGTAGATCTGGTCTTCGTAGGCGCCGCGAATCAGCTCCGCGCGGGAGTACACCTTACCGGGGCGACGCATCATCGTGCGCAGCAGGTTGAACTCCGTCTTGGTGAGCTCCAGGAGTTCGGGGCCCCAGAACGCTTCAAAGCGCTCGAGGTCGATCCGTAGCTCGCTGTGTTTCATCACGTTCTGCGCCGTCAGCTCCGTGCTTTCGGCCGCGGGGGCCGCGCGTCGAAGAATCGCGCGCACTCGCGCCACCAGCTCGCGAGGGTTGAACGGCTTGGACATGTAGTCGTCGGCGCCAAGCTCCAAGCCGATGATCCGATCGATGTCCTCTCCGCGGCCGCTCAGGAACAGGATCGGGACGTCCGACCGCTGACGCAGTTCGCGACACAGTTCCGTCCCAGACATCCCCGGCATCAGCACGTCGAGCACCACGAGATCGGGCGCGATCGTGTCGAACTGCGCCAGGCATTCGCGTCCGTCTTTGAGGGCAAAGGCTTCAAACCCTTCAATCTCTAGTGACGCGGTCACCAGATTCCGAATGTCAGGATCGTCGTCAACGATCAAGACCGTGTCAGCCATGCTTTGTAACCCGCGGTTCGTTCCGAATATCGCGACCTTACTTGACGAGGCCGCAAGAAAGCAAGGTGGCCGTGTCCCGCGCCGCTCGATGATCGATCGCCAGTTCGCGGTTCCGGCCCCCTCAGACTTTCAAGTGCGCGCCTGCTTTGGTACGAACCAGCCTCGTTCACGCGAGGCCATCTTGAGTTTCGAACCGATCGCAATCATTGGACGCGCGTGCGTCCTTCCCGGCGCCAACGACATCGCGACGTTCTCGCGAAACCTGCGTGCCGGTCGTGACCTCGTCACCGCGGTGCCCGCCGACCGTTGGCGGCTCGATGCCGAGTTCGCTCTCGGGGAGTCGGGTCGAGACTGCGCGTGGTCCTCGCATGGTGGCTACGTCACGGGCTTCGACGAGGTCTTCGACCCCACTGGCTATGCCGTGCCCGCCGACATTCTGGGCGACCTCGACCCGCTGTTTCAGTGGTCCGTACACGTCGCCGCGCAGGCGTTGGCCGATGCGGGCGTCGAGCGATCGCCGGACGTGGCGGTCGTTCTGGGCAATTTGTCGTTCCCATCCGAGGCGATGACCGAGCTCGGCGAACGCATCTGGCTCGATCGGAATGGCCGGGCCCTTGGCGCGGATCTCGATCGGCTCGGCGTGCGGTCGCCTCATCCGTGGAATCGCTACGCCTCGGGGTTGCCGGCACATGTCGTCTCGCAGGCCCTGGGGCTGGGGCCCGCCGTCGCGCTGGATGCCGCATGTGCGACCTCGCTGTACGCGATCCAACTCGCGGCGGACAAGCTCGCGCGCGGGGAAGCGCGCGTGGTACTCGCCGCCGCCGTCAATCGGGCCGATAGCCTGTTTCTTCACGTCGGCTTCTGCGCCCTGAACGCGCTGAGCCCATCGGG
>JBFIHF010000118.1:0-16315 GCA_041601915.1 Bradymonadaceae bacterium | reverse complement strand
GTGGAGATTCAGCGCGTCTACATCTGCGGCGGCACGAGCCTCATCAAGAACGTCGAAAAATACCTCTCCTCCGAGCTCGGCATCCCCGTGCGTCGCCTGCAGGCCCCCGCCGGGCTCCTTGACGGGGACACCAACGTCGTCGGGCTGCTCGCCCTCGGCGCCGCGCTCACCCAGCAGAGCGAGCAGGTGCGCGCCCGCGCGCTCAATCTGCGGACCGGCCGGTTTACCTATCGCGGCCGCTCATCGTACCTGCGCCGCCAGCTGTTCTTTGCCGGCGCCGCCATTGTCGCGCTCATGTGCGTGCTCGGCATGACCCTGTACATGCACAAGCTGTCCTATGAGGCGCAGCGCGACGCGATGAAGCAGGCGCTCCAAACGCAGACAAAGGCGCTGTTCGGTGCGGAACTCAGCACGAAGTCCGAGATCCAGAAGGTCATCGACGGCGGCGAGACGACGACCAACACGTTCATCCCCAACATGAGCGCCTACCATCTGCTCCACGACCTGACCGTGAACATGCCGAAAGACGTCTCCATCACCCTCGATCGCATCGAGGTCGATACCGACCGGAACCTCATCTTGATCTACGGCGAAACCACCGACGCCCAGGCCGTGGACCGCATCGTCAGCGATCTCGAGCAGGGCATCGAATGCCTCAAGGAGATCAAGAAGGACAAGCTGAAGGTCCGCGACGACAAGGCCGATTTCGAACTTCAGATTTCCAGTGGGTGCAGTTGATGGTCGCCACGACAGAAGGCAAGCGGGGATTCGTCGACAAGCTCTCCGAGCGTGAGAAGACACAGCTGATCGGGCTCGCGCTGTTTCTGACCGTGATGTCGAGCTTGCTCGGGATCGGCCTCTTCATGCGCGCGATGGAGAAGATCGAGACCTCCACGAACACCTACGAGTCGGCCCTCGACTTCCTCGCCACGGCGGGCCCGGCCTACGCCGAGCGCACAGCGTCCAAGAGCCAACAGGGGACGCACAAACACGTCGACGATGAGGCGCTGCGCAAGAACAACATCAAGCTCACCAGTTTCGTCGCCGAACAGGCCGAGAAATCCTCGATCGAAGTCTCGTCCTACGACGAGAGTGAGTTGCCGTTCGGCAACAAAAAGGACGGCGGCCCGATCGTCATCGAGAAGCAACTGCGCGTCGAGATTCGCAAGGCACAGATGTCTGCGTTGATGGACCTGCTCGATCGATTGCACAAGTCCGAGGAGCCGGTGTTCGTCAAACGACTCGACATCCGCGCTCAACGCAAGAGTCCCGGCGAGGTTCGCGCCGTCGTGACGGTGTCGACCTACGTGAAGAAAGAACCGGAGGCGCCCTGATGTTGGCCATGTTGGACAGACCGCTCGTGCGCCTCAGCGTCTATGCCGCGTTCGGCTTCGTGATGTTTCTCGTCGCGCTGGTCGCCACGTTTCCCGACGAACAGATCAAGGACATCGTCACCGTCCAGCTCGAGAAGCAGCTCGGCGGCAAGTACGGGGTCGAAGTCTCCGACCTCGACGTGTGGTGGTTCACGGGCGTCTCGTTGGAGAACGTCACGATCAAGGAGCGCGTGGATCCCGCCGATCTGCCGCCACCGACCACGACGCCCGAAGACGGGCCTCCCGAGGACCTGCCGCTCTCGGTCACGGTGCCGCGCATCTCCGGAAGGCTCGCCGTGCTGCGGTCCCTGTTCGCGTTCGGTCCCGCCATTGAGTTCGAGGTCGAGCTCGGCGGCGGGCTCATCGAGGGTTACGTCGAGATCGGAAGCGACGCGCGCAAGTTCCACCTCGAGATGGACGCTCTCGACCTGCGCAAGACCGTCGCCCTCACCGCCGTGATGGGCCTGCCGTTCTTCGGTGAGATGTCCGGCGAGATCGACCTCGAGATGGATCCCAAGTCGCCCACGATCACCGGGGGCACGATTGTGCTCTCCGGCGAAAAGCTCACCGTGGGCCCGGCGACGATCAAGACCGACAAGTTTCCCCCGATCACCTATCTCGAAATCCCGCAGACCAACTTCGGGACCCTCGACATCAAGCTCGCTGTTCAGGATAGCGACGAGAGCAAGGCCGGCGACAAACCCGCCAAGCCCTCCAAACCTTCGGAGGCCCGAACCTCCAAACGCGACATGAAGATCGACGTGTTCAAATGGAGCGGACGCGACATTCGCGGGGACATGTGGGGGGTCTTCAAGCTGGCGTCACGCGTCGATCAGACGAACGCCGACGTCGAGATGCGCATGCAGTTCGATGAGAACTTCGTCAAGAAGAACTCCCTCGGACCGCTGCTCAATGTCGCTGAAGTGCGCAAGGGGAAAAACAAGGACTGGTTTGGGTTGCGACTCTACGGCACCCTGAAGAACATTCGATTCAAGGGTGCGCCTGCCGCGGCAGCTGGCCCCACGCAAGCCAAGCAAGGTGAGAGCCCATGAG
Source organism: Bradymonadaceae bacterium (assembly GCA_041601915.1). Taxonomy (GTDB): domain Bacteria; phylum Myxococcota_A; class Bradymonadia; order Bradymonadales; family Bradymonadaceae; genus JBFIHF01. The sequence goes on along the minus strand of JBFIHF010000118.1, from coordinate 13,889 downwards.
CGACGACAACTTCAGCACCCGCAAGATCGCCCCCGGCGAGATGGATCTCCTTCGGGCCCTGCTCGAGAAGGTCGAAAAGGTCCCGTCCGTGAACATCACCATCACCACGGACCTCTACCTGCGCGTCGATTCGGTCATGTCGCTGTGCGACGTGAACGGCAATGAGGTCGAGCGATTCGTTCAGGCCGTCAACCAGGTCTTTGAAGCAGGGCTGCGCGAATACGAAGCGCGCCTCGCGCTGGACGCGTGAATCTCGGGGCGATCGCCGCGCGGGCCGCGCTCAATCGGGAGGTCCGCGCGTTCTTCGAGTCCCGCGACTTCGTCGAGGTCGAAACCCCGCAGATCGTCGTGGCGGCCGGTACGGACCCCTACATCGACCCGATCCCCGCGCAGCTCACCGTCGGCCGCGAGATGCGAGCGATGTCGCTGCACACCTCCCCCGAATTCGCGATGAAGGAGCTGCTCGCGGCGGGCATGGAGCGGATCTACCAGATCTGTCACGTGTGGCGCGACGGCGAGATCACCGCGCTCCACAATCCGGAGTTCACGCTGCTGGAGTGGTATCGCGCCGGCGTGCCGTACGACGTCATCATGGACGATGTCGAGGCGTTGGTCGGGGCGGTCCTCGACATCGACGGCCCGATGCAGCGCATGACGATGCAACAGGCCTGGCTCAGCGCATGTGGACTCGACCCGATTCAGACCGCCGGCGACGTCGACGCTCTCGCCGAAGCCTCGGGCAACGGGCGCTGGGAGCGCTGGGACGAGCTGTTTTTCGATCTGATGCTCGAACGCGTCGAGCCCTGGGTCGCCGAACAGGGCGCGGTCTTCATCACCGAGTGGCCCACCGAACTTGCGGTGCTCGCGCGACGCTGCAGCCACGACCCGCGCGTCGCCGAGCGCTTTGAGCTCTACGTCGACGGTGTGGAGCTCGCCAACGGATTCGGGGAGCTCACCGACGCCCACGAGCAGCGCACGCGATTCGAGATCGACAACTCCCAGCGTCGAGCGATCGGCAAACCCGAACAACCGATGCCGGATCGCTTCCTCGCCGCGCTCTCGCGGGGGCTTCCCCAGAGTTCCGGCGTTGCGGTCGGACTCGATCGACTCCTGATGTTGCGCGTCGGCGCGTCCCAGATCGCCGACGTCCTTCCCTTCGCGCTCGAGCGATGAGCAGCCCGCCCGTCATCGCCGCAGGCTATCTGCTCGACGGGCGCTATCGGCTCGAGGCGCCGCTCGGTGAGGGCGGCTTCGGCAGCGTCTGGTTGGCTGCGGACGTCGCGGGCGACCGACGCGTCGCCGTCAAGTTCCTCAAGCTGTCTACGGACTGGGCCAAGCAGCGCTTCGCCGTCGAAGCCCAGGCCCTGGGTCGGCTGCATCACACCGGTTGCGTGACGATCCTCGACCACGGGCAAGTCGCCGAACCCCAACTCTCCTTCATCGTGACCGAGTATCTGCCTGGCCGAACGCTCGATCAGTGGGCTCGCGTCGGACAACCCCTCGAACGCGTGATCTCCGTGGCTCGCCAGATCGCCGAGACCCTCGATGCGGCTCATCGACTGCAGATCATCCATCGGGACCTCAAGCCCCGTAACGTCGTGATCCGCGAGGAGGCCGACGGCGCACCGGTGGCCAAGATCGTCGACTTCGGGATCGCCAAACTCACCGACGAGCAGTCCGCCGACATCACGAAGACCGGCGAGGTCATCGGGTCGGTGGGCTACATGAGCCCCGAGCAGCTGCGCGGCAGCCGGGACATCGGACCGACGACCGATCTGTACTGCCTCGGCGTGCTCCTGTTCGAGATGCTCACCGGTCGCCCGCCCTTCGTCGGGGCGACCCCGCTCGAGACGTCGATGATGCACCTGCTTGACGCGCCGCCCGCCCTGCCCGAACAGGTCCCTGCCGTGCTCCGCGAGCTCGTCAGCCGTCTGCTCGCGAAAGACCCTGCCGACCGCTACGGCAGCGCGCGTCTGGTCGTCCAACGCCTCGAAGTGCTGGTGCCGACGGCGACCCTCGACTTCATCCGCCCGCCTGCCGCCGCGGACCGGAAGACCTGGATCCCCGCCGCCGCCGCCTTCGTCGTCGTCCTGGTCCTCGCCGGCGCCGCCCTCGTTTTTCGCTCGCCGCCTACAGTGGGGCCGGTCCCGGCTTCCAAACGCGCCAACGCATGGATCAAGACGCCGCAGGTGCCTGTCGCGACCGATCTCGGCGCGGCATTGCCCGATCTCGGCCCGCCCACGCTTGATCTTGGTCCCCCGTTACTCGATCTGGGGCCTCCCGAAGCCGCCACCGGTTGTGGGAGCGACGCGGTGATGCGAGGACGAACGATGGTTGGCGACACGCTGGTCTACGTCCCGACCTCGTACGACGTCACGGTACCCGCGCCCGCAGTGCTGGTGCTGCACGAAGGCAAGGCGCCGCTGGCGACGATGGATGAGTTCGACGTCGTGGCGGCGGCGGAGAAGTACGGATTCGTCGGAATCGCGCCGCAGTACACGCCCACTGATGAAATCCAACGCCTCGCGCGCAACACGTGGGGAGGGGAGGCGTACGCGACGGCGTGGCGTGACCTGTCCGAGGTGCGCTCGAAGTTTTGCCTCGATGACGAACGACTCTTCGTCCTTGGTCACGCCTCAAGTGGCTACGCCGCCGATCGGATCGCGACCGCGTACCCCGATCGCGTCAGCGCCGTCGCCACCACATCCCATCGAGCCTCCCGGGGCGACCTTAGCCAACCTACGGGCAGTGTGCGACGCCTGTTCGTCGCGCCGATCGACGACGACAACGACCCCGTGAACGGCGGGCGCGGGCGGTGCGCGAGCCTCGAAGCCAAGTTGCCGCTGAGCGAGCATGAGAACTATCTGAAGACGGTCCACGGGTGCGCCAGCACGAAGCCGCGGCGCACGAAGCTGCGGGGGGGGACCTGCTCCGAATGGACGTGTGAGACGCCGCTGACGATGTGTCGCATCTCGGGTGGCCGCCACTTCCAGGCGATCCCAGGCGCAGGCAAATGTGACGGCAGGCCGAGCGAGTTCCCCGGCCCGGAGGTCATCTGGGAGTTCTTCTTCAACCCCCCGAACGCCGTACCGCGCGACTAGGCTTCGGTACGGGTGGCGTTCGTGCGCTCCTCGTCGATGAGCAACTCCTCACCGCGTCGACGCAGCGACTCGTACTGCTCGACCCCCCGATCCTTGATGTCGCCGAGGCGGTGGCGGATGTCCGTCCGGAGCTCGTGACCGCGCTTCGGCGCGAACATGATGCCCAAGGCGGCGCCGATCGCGAGCCCCGCACCGAAGATGGCGAGCGCCGGCATCACGACCTCCATCGACGAGCGCTTCTGCTCGAGGCCCAGGCGGTCGAGCAGCGAGTCGACCCCCGAGTCGTACGTGTTGCGCACGCTGCCCTGTGCATTCTCCAATAAGCTTCGAACGTCCATGATTTCCCTCCGATTCATGTTTCCTTCGTGCCCTGCGCGCCCTTGAACTGAGCCGCCGCGATGGGGACGAAAAGTGCCTTCATACCGATTCTGGTGATGCGGCGTGTGAACGGACTCACCAGCCCCCCCGCCGCGACGTAGCCCAGCCCCGCAGCAGCGGCCAGCACCACGTACGGATTGTGCCGGTAGGTGCGTTCCACGATCCGCTTGTCGCGCACCTGCTGGACCAGCTCGCGCAAGTCCGCGCGCAGCAGTTCAGCGTCGTCTTTCGTCATCGATTCGTCGTCCATGATCTCCTCAAGTCAGCCAGCGGCGATTGGCGAGCTTTCCGACCAGGTAGCCGACCCCGAACGCGATCCCGATCGCGGCCACCGGCCGCTCCGAGATGAACTGAACCGCTTGCGCGTTCAGCTCAGAGACCGTGTCGCCGACCCCCGATACGCGCGCCTCGAGACCTTGAACGCTGCGCGTCAGATCGTGGAGCCGCGCGGCTTGCGACGTCGGTTTGGGCGTTGTTTGTTGCTGCTCGTCCATGCTGCCTCCAGTCCGCCGCACTCAAGCTGTGCGCCGTCATTAATGTGTCAACTCGAGCCCCAAAGGAAGCCCAGAACAAAGGCGGCCCCCACCGTTTCCCACGGGTGGTCGCCAACCCAGCGCTTCCAGTCCATCGTCTCGTCAATCTCGTCCTGAAGCCCCTCGATCGAGTGCCGGATCCGCTCGCGGGTCGCCTCGATTTCGGAGCGCAGACGGTCGATCTCGGGGTCCGCGGACGCCTCGCCCACGGCCGTCGGTGGCGCCTTTACGAGGTCTCCGTGATCTCCTTCACCCATTCGGTGCTCCGCTTTATCTCGTCTCGCGTGCTCGTCAGGGCGCCCTCACGCGCCTTCATGCGCGCCATCGCCGCGCGACTCGTCGACGCGCCGAACCACATATAACACACGCCCAGCACAAATGTGGTGATCGCCATCGCAACTAGGCCACCAAAGTAACCAGCCACGAACACCACGGACAGGTTGATCAGCCCAAACCCGACCACCGCGAGCGCCATCCCCACGCCAGCGCGCGCCGCCTCGGACCGGTACGCACGAAAGTCGCGGCGCGCCTCGGCCTGCGCGAGATCGAGATGCGACTTGATCAGGTCGATCACCCCGTCGGTCACCGACTGGAAGGCCGAGACCAGGCCGGTGTTCCGCTCCCCCACCTTCTCGATGTCCGTCTTGGGGCGCTCCGCCACCGTCACTCCTCGATCGTGATCGTGGCGAGGTCGCGCTGGGTCACCGACTCGGTCTCCGACCGCACCTCGGCCCCCACATCGTAGATGCCGGCCTCGAGGTTGCCGACCCAGGTCTTCGCGATCATCCCCAGCGTGATCGTGTTGCCCGACAGGCTGGTGGTGCCGGCCACCGCTTCGACGTCGGGCTCTTGGATGAACACGCGCGTCGCATCGGGGTCGACCTCCTGTTCGAAGCCGTCCACGACCACGATGACCGTGAAGAATTCGTCCGTCATGCCGGTGTCCGACAGGCTGATGACATCTGGGTCCACCGTGAGGCTCACGATCGACGCGCCAAACAGGTCTTCGCCGCAGCCGGTGAGCAAGAACGCGAGCAGCACCACCAATGAGATTCTGGACATGATCATTTCCAAAGTAAGGTCAGAAGCGTCTGTATCATAGAGACCCGCCGAGACTAAGCAATGAGTCACGTGTCGGCCTCGGACCGAGAATCGGTCAGACGGCGGTTGATGCCGACCGTGTTCCGCTTCGACCACTTGTCCGGCACCGCGTACAGCACGTGTTCGGTCGGCTCGTCCGGCAGAAAGATCACCCCGATCGGGTCGCCCGGCGTCAGCTTGCGGTACGACTTGTCGTCCGTCGCGATGCAGCCGTGCCGGAACGTGCCGTCGTCGACCACGTAACGATACGTCAAGTGGGTGCCCGCCTCCGACGAGGTGCTCATGAAGCGGCCCGTGATCTCGCCGAGGGCGTAGTTGCCACGCCGGTACACCGAGATCTCGTTGCGCGCCTTGGCGCTCACGACCGTGGCCATGCCGATCGTCATGATCGTGCCGAACGCGCCAAGGAACGCCCACGCCGGCTGGCTCGTGACCAGCACCGTGACCGGGAACGCCAGCGACAGCAGCACCGCCACCACCGACAACACCACCACCGCCAGGTGGCTGAACCCGGTGTAGGCGTCCCGAAGGTAGAACCCCGGCGTCGGTCGCGGCGCGGGCCGGATGCGATGAGGGATCGGCAGATGGCCCGTCAGCGACTGTTTCGGCACCATCAAGAACCGATCCTCGAGATCGCGCAACACCTCGCGAGCCGACTGATAGCGGTCGTTGACCTCCGGCTCCGTGAGGCGCAGCAAGATCTTCTCGAACCCCAGCGTCACCGGGAGGTCGGCCGGGATGTTGAACTTGTGCAGCCCTTCGAATTGCTCCCCCGGAGGCCGCCCCGTCAGCAGCTGGACGCATGTCGCCCCCACCGCGAACAGGTCCGTCGCCGGTTGGGAGGCACCGGCGTACTGCTCGGGCGGCATGTACCCGAACGTTCCCACGATCGTCGAGCCGATGCCGTCGGCGGTGATCGCCTCGCGCACCGCGCCGAAATCAATCACCTTCAGTCGCCCCGTCGACATGAACATCAGGTTCGCGGGCTTGAGATCGCGATGAATCACCGGCGGGTTCAGGGTGTGTAGGTAGTCGAGAATCTCCAGCGTCTGCCGGGCGATGTCGCGCACCGCGTCCTCGTCGAACACGTGCCCGTCGTCCAGCATCTCCTGCAACTCGCGTCCGTCGACGTACTCTTGCACGAGGAACAATCGCGACGGCTCACCGTCGGCCCCCTCGATCACGAAGTCATCGTAGTAGGTGGGGATGCCCGGATGGGACAACGACCGCAGAGTCCGGCACTCGCGGTGGAACAGGTCGTAATCTTTCCACCGCTTCATGCGGCTCGGCAGCAACTCCTTGATCGCGACCCCCGCCCCCCCGCGCTGGCGGTCCAGAGCCAGCATCGTCCGCCCCAGCGCGCCCTCGCCGAGGACGCGAACGATCTCGTAGCGATCCTGAAGGACTTCGCCGCCGCTCATCGAGCTCTCCGTGACTCACGCCGTGCGAGGCCCGCGCGCACCGCCTCATCGAGGCAGGACATGTACCGCTCCGGCATGAACGCCCCGCGGTTCAGGGCTTCCACGGACCGCTCCCGCAGCCCCCCCGAAGCGATCTTTCCGTTCGAGTACCGATAGCATGGCGCATGGCGAGCGTCGGCGAACTCCCGGCACGTCCGCTCACCATGGGCTTTCACGCACATCTGCAGCCAGTGGTCGTACTCGCGCTCGTCGTCGGGCGTCGTGTCGACGTTGAACCACAACCACGCTGCGCCGGCCACCACGAGGATCACCGCCGGGATCGCCAGACCGCTACCGGAGCGAGGCTCGACGCGAGGGAGGCTGCGCTGGGGGTCCGACTCTTCCATTGCGAGCACCATACATGACCGGCATTCACGCCGTCACGCCGAGGACCGCGCCAGCGCTCGGCCCGCAGCGAGTTGAATCGCGCCTCCCCACCGACAAAACGCGGAGCAATCGACGGACCGCGCCGCCCCTCGACCCGGATTCTTTCGGCATGAACACTGCGCCTGCGACACCTCCCCTCCGAAAGTTTGCACCGAAATCACGCCGTGGCCGATAACGGTGGGTCGAACGTGGATGGCGGCTTCTCGATCGAGCCATCTACCGAGACCGCGCGGGATCCAGCTCGCTCGCCTTGCGAACGAGCTGGCTGGTCATGAGTGGGATGGGGCGATCGCGTGGTGCGAGTTGCCCGGGCACTCAAAATGCGCCATCTGAAACGAAGGGACTCCAAAAGCCCGGGATTTCTTCCAGGAGACATCAGGCTCGAACGACCGGGCCCGTCCCGATGCACCGGTGTGTGCGATTCCGAACACGCGACGCCCCCGTGCGCCGGATCGCTGTGGAAACGCTTTGCGTGGGCGAGGAGTTAGAACGTTCGAAATCATCAACGCCTACCCGCTGCTCTGCAATGAGCAGGAGGGCAGTCCACGTCATCGCGTCCGACGCTCTACGGAGTGACGCTCACTCCAAGCTCAGCACTCCTCAGGCTGTGCTCGGTTGTCGCCACGACGACGAGCCGTCGAAAGCCCGCCGATTGGAAGCGCAGCACAACGGTCTCGCTGGTCAGCGTCCCACTCCGCAGGTCGGCCGACGTCGTATCGATCGTCCACTCGAACACCGGCGTCCCGGGCGCCTGCAGGACGCGTGCGCTGTACGTACCCTCCTCGCCGACTTTCAGCGCTTCAGGGCCTTCGATGTCCACAAGGACCGCCAGTGGGTACCGACAGCGGTCGCCGGAACACCCCCACGTGTCGGGGCAGTCGCCGTGATCCGCACACGGCAAGTAGCAGCTGCCGGTGCTGAACGGCGCGCTCGACGGGGCGCACTCCCAGTCCCCGGAGCACTTGCAGTCACTCCCGCTGCAGGTGCACGAGCCGCCCGAGCAGTAGCCGCCCAGGCAGGTTGACCCGGACTTGCAGTTGTCGTCCGAGGCGCATGGCTTGCCGGGTTTCGGCGAGAGTCCGAAGCCGCAGCTCGATGCCAAGAGCAGCAATGTCGCGCAGAAGATCGTGGGTACAAACAGGTTCATGGTTCACCCCAGCGAGGCCTCAAAAGTGGTCGCGGATCAGGTCGGCCACGACGGCGTCCATGACCTCGAACACGCCGTCGTATCCGATGTTCGTCATGACGAGCACCCCCTTGCGCTTTGCCGGCGCCGCCCACATGATCGCGAAGTTCAGCGTGTTGGTCCCGGAGTGGCTGATCGCGGTCCCGCCCGCCCAGTCGCGCTCTTGAACCATCCATCCCAGCGCGTACGAACCGCTGCTGCCCACCTCGTGCAGCACCTTCATGCTGCTCGAAGTCAGGAACGTCCCACCATCACCCAGGTGCAGTTGACCGAACTTCGCCCAGTCGAGCGGGGGGCAGTGCACCGTCCCTGACGGCCCTGCCGGGCGTGGATTATCCCACGCCTTGTCCGTTCCGGCCGACATTTCGCCGTCCACGAGTTCGTGCGGCCACGGCTGGTCGACGCGGTCTGGCGACGCCTGCGATCCGAATCCACACCCCTGCATGCCGAGCGGCTCGAAGAGTTCGACACGCATCAACGCCTCCCAGTCCTTGTCGGCCGCGGCCTCCAGCATCGCCCCTGCGACGACATATCCGGCGTTGGCGTAGGCGAAGGTCCCCCTCGGCTGAGCCGGCGCACGACCGAGCAGCGCCATCGCGACCTTCCTCCGCGTGGCCCGCGGGTCGCCTTGCTCGGCCCACATCGTGCTCCACACGTCCGGCCGATCCGCGGGTAAGCTCGCCGGGACTCCCGCCGTATGCGAGAGCAGCTCCTGCAGCGTGATGCTGCTCATCGCCGCGTGGAGCGCCTCTCGAGGCCACACGTCCGCGACGGTCGTGGTCCAGGAGATGCGACCCCGTTCCACGAGACGCGCCGCGACCGTGGCTGTCATCGCCTTCGTGCATGAGCCGAGGTGGAACTTGTCCCGCAGCGTCACCGGGGTCGCGTCGCCGTGTTTTCGAACCCCGACCGCGCCAGCGGCCTCGATCCCGTCCGGCGTGAACACCACCGCCGCGAGAGCGGGAAGTTTGGCGAGGCTCGGCGCCAGTTGCGCGTCCAGATTCGTCCAGGGCTCCTCCGCATCGACAGTCGGCTCGGCGGTCGCAGTGACCGAATCCACGACCGGCTGCTTGGCGTCGCAGCCCGCACCGATGAGAGCGAACAGCGACGAAGCGATGACCAGCGGCCGAGATAGCATCGGACGACGATAGCTCAACCGATTCAAGCCGCAAACCAACTGCGTTGCCGCACGCACGGCGCTGTGGTGTAGTGCCCCGTGGAGATCGTCGTCCGAATCGACCGTCGTGCTGAGGTCCTCGCCGACCTGCAGGCGGAGCTGCGCTCCCTCGCGGATACCGTCGCAGGGTTGCATGCAGAACTCGTCGAGAGCGACGCGATCGAGGCTGCCCGCGATGATGGGAAGTTTCGCGACTTTGTGAACGTGGCGCGGCTGCGGCACGAGTCTGCGGATGTACTCGAGTGGGTGGCCGAGGAGCTCATCGACGAGTTCGGTTGGCTGGTCGACATCGTGAAATGACGGAGCGATCGTGTTCCTAGTCCCGAACGACATCGAAGATCGAGACGTCGCGTTCGAGACGCCGCTGGGGCCCGTCTGGTCGTTGCCGGCCAAGGATGTCGGCATCGACGTCTCCAGCGATCTGTTGGTCCGGCGGCTCGGTGAGCCGATCGACTTCTTGAGCACGGGCGCCGTCTTGCGCCTCGCCGCCGATCACGACGGCTCGCGGACGTTTGCGCCCAGTTTCTGGGCCCGTCGCGACGACGAAATCTGGATCGCGCAGCGCCGACCGCACGGGCGTCCGCTCGCCGAATTGCAGCTCGACCGCCTCGGGTGGGCCGATGCCCTCGCGCTGTGGATCCCGCTCGCGGATGCGGTCGCGCTGGGCCACCGCCAGGGCGCGATCATCGGCATGATCACCCCCTGGAGCGTCTGGTTCGACGAGGCGTCGGGCCGCCTCACCGTCGCCGACAGCGGCACGTGGATCGGCGACGCGATCCCCGCCCAAAGCGCGTGGTGGGCGCCTGAACTTCGCGGTCCTGCGGGCTCGCGGCAACCCGGGCCCGCCGCGGACGTGTGGGGGCTCGCCCGGCTGCTGCTGCATCTGACGCTCCCCGAGGGCACGGCGAACGCCCCGGAGCCCAATCTGAGCGGCATTCCGGCCTACGCGATCGGCGGCGTCGAACGCGCCCTCGCCGTCGACCCCGCCGCCCGTTGCCCGCGGGTGAGCGAGTTGGTGAGCGCGACGTCGCCAGCGCCGCTGCGCCCAGCGCACGTCGACGACGTCCGGGATGGCCGCGACGTGCTCTACGGCCGCGCGTTCAACGTCGAGCGGATCGAGCACCCGCAGAACGGGCCGGGGGTGAAGTTCATGCTGACCTACCCGGACTACGACCCGCATGGCGCGCCGACCGGGCATGAGACAACCGGCACCTTTTTCTACGCCACGCGCGGTCGAGACGTCTTCGAGAGCGTCCGGCATGTGTGGGAGGGCGCCGAGATCAGCCTCCTCGACGCCGCGCAGATCGAGGACTCCAAGGGCAACACCTTCTTCACCGCCGGTCGAACCACGCTCCCGGTGCTCGAGCCGCACTGGCCGGTGACCGTGACGAACACCCTCAAAGCGGAAGGCTGCGTATCGAAGTACTTCGTCGACCTGCGCGACCCCGGCCCGTCGTCGAAGCCGCTCGTTTTCGGCTCGCTGCTGCACGGAATGCTGGACGATATCGCCCGGGCCCCCGGCGACCTGCCGACGTTCGAGCAGTCCTGGGATGCGCGCCTCCCCAGCCTGCGACTCGGACTGATCGGCGCCGGGTTGGTCGATGATGACCTGCCGGGACTCAAGCAGGACGCGCGCGGTCACTTCAACAACATCGCCGGCTTCGCCCAGGGCCGCGACGCCGACCGGAAGGAGCGCGTCGGATGGACGGGCGAGAACGTCGAGGTCACCCGGTACTCCTCGGTGTACGGGCTCGAGGGTCGCATCGATCTCGTCACCGAGGACCCACGCGCCGGCCTGCACATCGTGGAACTCAAGTCGGGCTCCGAGCGCGACGAGCACGCGTCTCAGGTGCGCTGCTACAAGCTGCTGTGGGACGGCGTCGCCGAACAGCAGGACATGGCGATCCACGGATACCTGCTCTACTCGCGGTCCGGGCTCATGCGGTCCACACCGAGCGAAGATCCGCTGCGAGAGCGCCGAATTCTCCGGGCACGCAACCAGCTCGTGGCCGCGCAGAAGGCGATCGCCGAGGGCGACGCGACCCACCAGCTTCCGTACTACCTGATGATTCCGCAGAACTGCCATTCGTTCTGCAAGTTCCGCAAAGACCGCTGCCAGAAACAGTCCCTGCTGCTGGGGATCGCGCCCGGTGCAACGCCCCAGGATGCGATCGACGTCCAGAACCACCCCTGGCACGGCTTCGCGCCCGACCTCGTCGGCCGCGCGTGGACGTACTGGCGTCACTTCTCACGGCTCACCGAACTCGAAAACTGGGAGGAAGGCGAGCGCATTGGCCGCATCCTGCAGTCCGGGCGGTTGCGCGAGCGTATCGGCAGCCACGACGCCGTCGCGAACCTGACCCTTGCCAGCATCGATGTGCACAGCGGCGAGATTACCTTCACCGGCGATATCCCGCGCATCTTCATGGCCAACGACTCCGTGGTGGCGCACCGCGGCGACTTTCATGCCGAGCACATTCTGCGCGGTTCCGTGGTCGAGTTGAGCGCCGGCACCCTCAAGATCTGGACCCAGGGCGCCCCGAACGCCGACGCGTTGCACCGCGACGGTTGGATCATCGACTCGCTCCCGTTCCGCATGGGCCATCGCGCCGCAATTCGCGCGATGTACGGGTTCCTCGATCGTCGCGACGATCGGTTGCTTCGCGTGTTGCTCCAGCCTGACGACAAGCACGCTATCGCGGACTGCACGCCAGCCGCGGACGACATCTCCGTCTCCGCGGAGACCATTCAGGCACTCAACCCCCGGCAGGTCGAGGCGGTGCGGTGGGGGCTCGGCACGCATCGCGGCTGCCTCATCCAGGGACCTCCCGGCACCGGCAAGACGACCGTCATCGCGCATCTCGTGCGCGAACTCGTGGCCGACGGCCAGCGCGTGATCGTCGCCGCGCAAACGAACACCGCCGTCGACACCGTACTGCAGGCGATCATCGAGGTCGGCGTGCGCGACTTCCTGCGCGTCGGCTACGCGAATCGGAGCGAGTCCCTCGCCGCGACGCTCGCGGCAGCCGGCGAAGACCCCCACGAGTTCTTCACCCATGACGTCGCACAGTCCACCGAGTCGCTAGACCGCCTGGCGCGCCGGCTCGCCTACACACAGGTGGTCGGCTGCACGACCCATCGCGCCGTCGGCGACGACGTCATCGGGTTTCTCCGCAAGCAGGAAGACGTGCCGTTCGACGTCGCGATCGTGGACGAAGCGACGCAGATCAACGAACCGATGACGCTCGCACCCTTGCGCCTCGCCCGGCGATTCGTCCTCGTCGGCGACCACCGCCAGTTGCCCCCGATTGTCGGGAACGAGCGCGCCACGACCGCCGCCGTCGACGGCTACGCGTGGTTCGATCTCGAAGACGCCGGCCCGCCACCGCAGATGGGGCTCTTTGACGCCGGCGCGCCGAGCGCGGAAGCGCGTGACGCCCCGATGGGCCTCGGCGGGCTCGACCGAAGCCTCTTCGAGCGGCTCATTGGGCAGGGCCTGCCGTACGTTATGCTCGAGGAGCAGTACCGCATGAACTCCGACATCCAAGCCTACTCCAGTCGCCGCTACTACGCCGACAAGCTGCTGGCTCACGCCTCCGTCTCGGGTGCCAAGCTGATCCTCGACGAGGCGGCATTCGCCCGGCAGCCCCAACACATTCGCGCCGTGATCGACCCCGCCGCGCCCGTCGTCTTCTGCGACGTTGACGGCGAAGCGGACGTCCGCACCAACGCCGCCGAAGCCGAGGCGGTCGTTCAGACCGTCGCCGCGCTGATCGAGTGCGGGGCCGGAACCGACCGCCGCAACATCGGCGTCGTCACGCCGTTTCGCGCTCAGGGCCAATTGATTCGCCGAGTACTCGCCGACCGCCTCGGAGCGGCTGCCGACCAGGTCGAGGTGGACACCGTCGAGCGCTACCAAGGCAGCGAGCGCGACACGATCATCGTCTCACTCGTCAAGACCGAGCACGCCGGTGAGTTCCTCGCCGACCACCGCCGCGTCAACGTCACCCTCACCCGCGCCCGTCGAAAACTCATCCTGTTCGGACATCGCGAGTGCCTCATGATGAGCCCGCTCTTCCGCGAGATCCTCGAACAGACCGAAACCGTGAACACCCACTGGCCGCGCGCCGACTGACCGCCTCGGGCGGTCTCGAGAGACCGCCCGGGGCGGTCCGCGATCGGGGTTGAATCGTTCGCTTTCGACTACTTGTTGTGGTTGTTGTGTTCGGTTTTGCCGATCTGAGGTTCGACGGGCGATCGTGTGTCGTCGCGAAAGCGCGGTTTTGGTCGGTGAATTTGGGTGGGGTGGGGGCGGCGGACGCAGCGATGCGGCCCATCAGGGGATGGTCCGTGAGGTGAGTGGGTTGTGGGTGGGGTTAGGGGGCGCGGGGGAAGGTGGGGCGGCCGCCGGCGAGGACGATCTTGCGGGCGCGGGTGTAGCGGCGGCGGAAGTCGCAGAGGTCGTCGAGGGCGGCGTCGAAGTTGTCGGGGTGGCAGTCGAAGGCCTTGTTGGGGGCGGGGGGCGGCGGGGGGACGACGTGGTCGGGGCCCATGGCGAGGGCGGCG
>JBFIHF010000117.1:0-16452 GCA_041601915.1 Bradymonadaceae bacterium | reverse complement strand
CGCCTGCAGCTCGATCGTGACTTCCTCCCGCACGACCGCCGTCGCGGGAGCGCGCACTTCGACGTCCAGCGCGCGGTCCGAGGCATCGATCGCAATTGTCGCGTGCGCGGATTCGAGCCGTGGCAGGTCTTCACCACGGTGGATCACCCACGCTTCGACCCGCATTGCCGGTGCCCAGGCGCCCGACGTGGCCAGCGGGACCGTTGCGATACCCCGCGTCGTTTCGAAGGGAATCGCCTGCAGAATCCCGTGGCGTCCGACGATCAGCGTGCCGTGCTGGGACTTCGTGCGAACGGTGACCGCGGTCATCGCGCCCGGCGTAATCTCGTCGTGGGGCCCCTCGATCGTGAGCAGCGGAACGGTCGGGGGGACCTCTTCGACATCGAATGAGGCGCGAAAACGGCGCCGCGAGTCGGTGCGTGACTGCCCCTCGATCACATACTGCCCGGGCTCGAGTTTCGCGGACCGACAGCGCGGGGCCGCGAACGCGATGCGGCAGCGCTTCACGACCGTCTCTTTCTCATCCCAGTGACTGACCCAGCGGTTCCTCCCCCGCGAGGAGTACACCGGAATCGACGTGTGGCGGGTCAGCGTGAAGTCCGCCACCTCGCCGCCCGGCGGCGCGCGCTTGCCGCGCACATCGAACAGCGCCGGCTCGATCCGAATCGCGGTGCCCGCGGGGACCGATTCCTGCTCGGCGACGCCGATGTATCGGGGCGAGGGGTGGACCACAAACTGAGCGACGGCGCCCTCCTCCTGGTACGACTTGTTCCGGACCGTGGTCGTCAACGAGCAGCGAAGGGTCCGGCCGTCGGCCGCTCCAAGTCCGGACAGCCTCACGCGCGCGGCGCCGAGGCCCGTGTCTTCGACGGTCGGCCGCACACCGAGTGTGCCCCCGTAGTGATAGGCGTCCATACCGAGCGACCACCCCGGAACCTGGGGGACATCGGCGCTCCAGCACGTCTGCTGCGCCCGGGCGGACTCGATCGGCGCGCGCGTCCCCGACAGATAGCGGGAGTCGATCTCGATCTGCAGCGGCTCGTCGCCGACCACTTCCGTCGACGACGGGCGGCTGAGCACTTCGAACGTTGGGGTCCGAAACTCCTCGACGCGCGCGGTGGTCCGCAGCTCGTCGCGGGCCGAGACCGTGCCTCTGGCGAACGAGGCACGCACCTCCAGTCGTCCGAGCCGCGCGGACTTCGGGATGGCGAGCTTCGCCCAGAAGCGCCCCCGTGTGACGGGGGCCTTCGCCGTGGCGACGCTGATCCCGTCGACCCCGATGAGGTCGACCGTCGCGGTCACGCCGTCCGGAACGACGCGCTGGCCCCACGGGTTGTGGGGCGTCCGCACGACCGACCATCCCGCGACGAACAGGTCGTCGCCCGGCCGGTAGACACCGCGCTCGGCGACGAGCTCGCCCTGGATGCTCTCCCCGCGATCGAGCCACGACGCGGTGGACGGCGACGCCAGCTGATCGAGCGGCGCGATGCCGACGTCACCCGTCGCCGCGTCGCGCGCCACGACGATGTCGTGCGTCGGCGTCGCAGCGCGGCCCTCGAACTCCAGCAGTCCACCGATGTCCGTCGCGCCGAGTTCGCGTTTCGACGTGGAGGAGTACAGCGCGACGTCGACGTGCGGTGCGGCTCGCCCGGTGGTCAGGTTTTCGACGCGCAAGAATGACCGAGCGGTGGAGGTGAACGCGATCGGCGCCAGTGAGCCGACCACAAACACGCCGCGATCGGTGAGCCCAGCGACCGCGTCTTCGTAGCCGTTCGTCGCGCGGACGGCCGAGACTTCCACCACCACGGGCCCCCGATGCGAGCCGACGATCCGCGCAATATCGAGCGGGGTGGACCCCCACTCGGTCGGCGCGATGGCGCGCACGGCCAGCGTGTGCTCGGTGGTCTCACCGACCTCATCGGGTGCGGGGATCTTCTCGGGCGACCACTGCCCGGCGAAGTACAGCTCCCGGTACCGCTCGAGCGAGACCTTGGCGACACGCACGCGAATGCGCTCCACGTGGCGGGACGAGACCCCGATGTGCGCCGCACCGTCGTCCAACACGTTGCCGGCACCCGCCCGGAGGTAGAGCTCCGCCGGCGGCATCTCGAACTCGACCGCGAAGTCCTGCGAGCGACCCAGCCGCTGGCCGAACGCGTCCGTGAGATCGGCGTCGACGGTCACGCGGTACACCTGGCCAGGGACGAAGCGACCCTCGATGCGCGCGCCCATCGCCGGGTCATCCCACTGCTCGATCATCTCCATCTGCGGCGGGCGCGGCGAAACCTGGATGTGGCGCAGTTGGTCACGGGGCACCGGCGTCGAGAACTCCAGTTCGATCGGGCGCATGTCACACGCCGGGGTCCCGTCGCAGGTCGTGTGCGTCACCTCGAGTTTCGGATGGACGTCGTAGGTCGCGGTGACGAGTTCCGACGAAGGCAGTGGCCCGGCGTCGCTCCGCCACCCCGGGCGCACATCGACTTCGACCTTCGCGCCGACCTCGAATGCGGCGTGCTCGACGACGACGACCGTGGTCGAACCGAGGTCGAACTCGTCGTGTTCGGCCTGCGTCGCGGCCCGCACGCGGACCGGGACGTCGCGACCGTTGACGCGGACCGCAACGCGGGGCGCCAGCTCGGCGAGCGGCGTCGCGAGGTTCGTCCGCAGATAGATGGCGTCCTCGCGTCCGACGAGCGTCCCGCGATCCACGGGTTCGATCATCGCCACCGTCGGCCGCCCCGTCTCGAACGACCACGCCAACTCGGCCGTCTCGGCACGACCCGCCCACACGACGTCGTACGCGTGCGCGGGCGGCAGAGAACCCTCCGCCTCAAAAACGAGGCGGTCCGGCGTTTGCCAGTACGCACGGCCCGCGACGGGCGCTCCCGCCGCGGACACCCGTAGCTCATCCGACGCCTGATCGGCGGCCGAGCCGAACGGCACCATCGGTTGGCTGAAGCCGATGAAGACCTGGCCCACGTGCTGCAGAGCGCCGTCACCCCCGCGTGGTCCGTAGTCGACAACCTCCGCGTCCGGCTGAGGGCCCACCGGTGGCGCGTCGCGTGGTCCGAGGCCCGCCGGGTCGAAGACGCCGGACGGGCGGTCGGTCGGCGAAGCGTCAGGCTTGCCACAGCCGCATAGGACGAGCGCAAGGAGCAAGAGCAGTCGTGTCATCGGTCCGCCTCTGTGGGTCGGGAGATGGACACCGCGACCGCGTCTAAGTTCCCGCGCAATACAACCAGCGGCCGTCCCTTCTCACGAATGTGCTGTGCTCGTCGAACGACGCGTCGTCGTCCCGGCGCGTAGAGAGCACGGCGGTAAAGGAGACAAACCCCGAGTCCTCGCTGTGGCCGCTATCGTGAACGACGACGCCGCCGAAACGAAAGCGGCGGGTGAAATCGCGAATGCTCGCGAGCCACGCGTCGCGGTCGGACTCCCAGCGTGGACCTTCCGGATCGGTCGTCTCGATGATGTAGTCCGCTCGCCCCAGCGCGTATGCCGTATAGCGGGATCGCATCAGTTGTTCGGGGGTTGCCGCAGCCTCGCGGCCATCCACAAACGGACCGCAGCATCGGGTCAGCGCCTGACGCGACCCGCACCGGCAGAGCCCGGTTGCCCGCCGCAGGGCCACCTCAGCCCTCGCGAAACAGTGCGTAGGTCGCCGCGACGGAGGCCAGGGCCACGAAGTGGCTGAGCCCGAAGATCAGCGCCCCGTGCTCGGGCATCGAAAACGCCGCGACCGCGCCCGCGAAGTGCCACGGGACCGCCGCGAGAACCCGGCGGTCGATAATCCATGCGCCGAACGCGCCCATCGTCGCGACCAACGCGAGGTCGAAGCCGATTGCGACCCCGAGCTCGATCGAGCCGAAGTACGCCGCGATTCGACCGAACAGCCCGAACAGCGACAACACCCAAACCAGTCCCACGACCTCGCGGTTGACGCGCGTGTCCATAAGCCGCGACCGCAGTCCCAAAGTCACGATGAGCAATGCGATCAAGTAGCCGACGTGACCGACCAGCGCTTCGGAGGGCACCGGGCTGTAGCCCAGCGCCGCCGGGGTCACGTAAATCACGCCGATCACGCCCGCGATCGCCAGCCACATCGCGATCTTCTGGTTGTTCGCGACCCGCGGATCGATCTGGCGACGCAGTTCGACGAGCTCCACACGCTCGGCGAGATTCGCCTCTGAGGCGAGGCGGATCCGCTCGCGAAGCTGCGGATTCAGCTGCGGGAGGTCGTGCAGCAACGCCTCGGCGCCGGCCGGGTTGTTGTTCGCCAGTTCCCAGTCGCACATCGTCTCGATCAACACTTGCAGCTCGGCGCGCGCATACGACGGATCCGGCGCCGCGTGTTGCGCGTCGACGAGGAGCTGACGAGCCGCGCCGAACGCGCCGTAGACCTGCGCCTTGGGCGCTTCGGCGGCGATGAGATCGGTGAAGTTCGCCCGCGTGCGCTTCGCGGAATCGAGCATTTCGCGAGCGGTTCTCGACTTCAGATAGGCCGTCAACGCGTCGCGCAGCGCTCCCGCGGTCTCGTAGCGCTCCGATGGGCGCCGGGCGAGCGACTTGTGCAAGATATCGGCGAGCTCGTCGGGCACCGCGTCCGGCAGTTCGCGCCGCGGCGAGATGAACGCGCACTCCAAGACCGCCTCGGCCGAATCGCCGACGTTCGGGCCATGTCCGGCGAGGATCGCGTGCAGAACACCGCCGAGCAGGAACACGTCGGTTTCCGGCGTGGACGGCGCGGCCGACACCATCTCCGGCGCCATGTAGGCGGGAGTTCCGCGAATCAGCCCGTCATTCAACGGCCGCGGAATCGTGCTGGGGACGTCCTCACGCCATGCGACCGCCGTGCCCCAATCGACGAGGTACACCTCGCCGAACGAGCCGATCATGATGTTGCTGGGCTTGATGTCCAAATGCAGGACGCCGCGCTGGTGGGCGAATTCCGTCGCGTTGCACACCGCGATCAGGAGCTCGAGGTTCTCTTCGAGCTGCTGAAGCCGGTAGCCGCCCGAGACGCGGTCCGCGAGGGTGATCCCCTCCACGCGCTTCATCGCGACGACCAGTTCGTCGCCCTCGTCGCGACCCACGACGTGAATCGGCACGATGTTCGGGTGCTCGA
Organism: Bradymonadaceae bacterium; assembly: GCA_041601915.1. Taxonomy (GTDB): domain Bacteria; phylum Myxococcota_A; class Bradymonadia; order Bradymonadales; family Bradymonadaceae; genus JBFIHF01. The sequence continues at coordinate 11,327 of JBFIHF010000117.1, read as the reverse complement.
GATAGCCCATCACGAGCGCCTCCCGCAGCAGAATGCGTGACGGTTGGGAGGTCTGCGCGTCTGATCGCACGAGCTTGATCGCAACGTCGCGTTGAAGCGCGGGTTGCCGCGCGCGCCGGACCTCGCCCATGCCGCCCATCCCCAGCCGCTCCTTCATCTCGAAGAGGCCGGGCTGGCTACCGATCGACTTGAGGGTGACCGCGGGGAGCGTCGCCAGACCCACCGCGTCCGTCTCCAACTCGTGACGGATCGTCGACTCGAAATCGGTGATCTTGAGGATCTGGCGCTGATCGACCTCGTCCCACTGGTCGGCGTACGCTTCGCTCGACAGTTCCAGAGAGTCAGTCACGCCGCGTGTCCATGCAAGTCGCCGCCCGTCAGAGCCACCATGTTAGTGCTCCGGCGTTTCGACGATGTACTTCACGCGCAGCTTCTTGCCGCGCAGGTCTTGTTGAACGCGCGAAGGCAGCACGATTCGGCCGCGCGGATCCACGACGGCGACGAATTCGCGCCACGCGGGTTCGCTGGGCTTGGACTCCGGCACGACCGCCATCTCTTGGGACCGCATCGCCATCTGGAGCAGGTCATCGGGCACGGTGTAGTTCTGCGTCGCTTCGAGCGCCTTCGAGCGCTGCAAGCTGTCCATCTCCTGGGTCTTCACGAACTCCTCGTGGTCGGGGAAGTTGGGAAGTTCGGGGACGGCATCATCCTCGTCGAGATCGTCGACGATGGCAGTGGATTCGCGAGTGCGGCCGGGATCGTTGTCGCTCATGTGCGGTGAGGATGGCCGATGATCCCTCGAAACTCAATCACCGCGCGAGAGTTTCTTGATCGCCTTGACCCGTTTGCCGAGTAGCGGCACGAGCTTGAGCAGCGCCGAGATGGAGCCCTTGCTTCGCGCGATCAAGAGGTCGCCCATGTCGGACAGGTCCCCATTCATCGGGAACCACCACGGATCGGGGTTCGAATTCGAATCGACGAACAACGTGCGGGGCCGCGTAAAGGTGCCGTAGCTGTAGCGGCTGGCCGCGATGCCGGTGCCGGTGTCCTTGACGCCCGTCCACGGCACATTGGCCAGCGCACCGCCGAAGGCGTGGTTGTTCACGTACGCGACGCCGACATCGAGGCGGCGCGCGAGCGTGGTCCCGAGCGTGATGTTCGTGGTCCACACCGAGCCGTTCAGGCCATACGGCGAGTCGTTGGCGAGGCGCACGGCTTCGTCGGGCTCCGCGACGCGCTGCACCGCGATCACCGGACCGAACGTCTCGTCCGTCATCACGAGCATGTCTGCGGTGCAGTTGTCGAGCACCGTGGGCCGGTAGCCGAGGCCCGTCCCCGTCCGTTTGCCGCCGGCGACCAGAACAGCACCCTTGGCCAGCGCGTCCTCGACGTGCCGCTCCACAATCGACAGCTGCATGTGCGACTGCAGCGGTCCGATGTCGGCGTGCTCACCGTCGGGGGCGACATCCAGCGCGTCGGCGACCGCACCGAGCCGCCGCACGAAGTCGTCGGCAATCGCTTGAACGACGTAGACCCTCTCGATCGCGGCGCAGTTCTGGCCGCAGTTGTGGAGACCCCACTGCGCCACCCCGGCCACCGTGCGGTCGAGGTTGCAATCGGCCAGCACGATCGCGGCGTCCTTGCCGCCGAGCTCCACCGAACAGGGGATCAAGCGCTCGGCGGCGCGCATCGCGACCTTGCGACCCGTCGCCACCGAACCTGTGAACGTCGCCGCGTCGACACGATCGAGCAGCGCGGCCCCGGCCTCGCCGCCGCCCTGCACGATGCCGACGACGCCGGCCGGCAGCTCCGCCTCGAACTGGTCGCGAAGCCAGGCCCCCGCGCGTGGCGTATACTCGGATGGCTTCAGCACCACCGCGTTGCCAGACAACAGGGCGGGAAAGATGGGCTTGTAGAAGTTGCCGAGCGCGTAGTTCCAGGGCGCGATGATCCCGACGACGCCTCGCGGCAGTGCTTCGATCGTGATCTTCTTGCCCGGGTAGTCCAACGGCGACAGCTTCGCCGCGACGGGGGCGAGCGCGGCGTGGGCCTCCTTGACCGCCGAAGCCAGATACACGCCGACAGACGAGATTTCGTTGAGCTTGGCGTCCGTCCGCGACTTGCCCGTCTCCGAGACGAGGATGTCGATGATCGCGTCCGAGTTCGCCAGCATCCGCTGCGCGACACGCTCCAGTGCGACGATCCGCTCGCCGAGCGAACGCTGGGCCCAGCGGTGCTGCGCCTCGCGCGCGCGCGCCACGACCGCGTCAATCTCGGCTTCGGTCGACGCGGGGACCGGCGCGAGGGCCTCTCCAGTGGCGGGCGAGAACGTTCCAGGGGCGGGTTGATTCACGGGAATCCTCGATCGGGGGACGTGCGCAGAGTACCGTTCGCGCCGCCGAACGCAACGCCCAACACAGCCGCTTTTTCAGGAGCGCCAACACGGCCGCGTCGCCACGGCGCGTCAAGCCGTGCGGCGTGCGACGCCGACAAGAACGCTTTGTATTGAGCGGTTCTTACGCTAGGTTGAACGACACGCTTTTGGAGTGCCAATGGACTTTCGTACCTTGATGATCCCCGTGATCTGCTTCGCGACTGCATGCTCGGCGACCGACGAGCCGATCGACGACAACGCCGCGACCGGACCGGATAGCGTGACCTGCGAAGGTCCGAAGTGTGACGGCCTCTCCGATCGATTCCGCGATGCCTACGACGACATGAAGTCGATCGACCTCGACGACATGAAGCTGTTGTCGGCGGGCCTCGCCTCCGATCAGCTGAACGACGCCCTGGGCAGCGTGCCCTACGCCACGATTCAGCTGACGCCGACGGCGCTGTACGGGACGCAGGAAGAGGTCCTCGGGCAAACGATCGTCCACGACATCGGCGAGCTGCGCTCCGGGCTGACCGAGCGGTTTGGCGAAGACGCGTTCGCCACCCGAGTCGTCGAGATGCGGCGTCAGCACTCCGCCGCGAGCGGGAACATTTGGGCCGAGTCGCACTTCAGAATCGGCCCCGACCTCGGTCACTCGTGGGGCTTTGATGCTGGTGATTCGGCCATCGGCGCGGTCGGCTTCATCGCCAACGCCTCGCTCGAGACCGTCGTGATCGCCCCGCACGCCGACAAGAATGACACGATCGTCGACGCCCCGTTGGCGTCGGTGCGCGGACTGCGTGGCTGGGTCGTGCCCCGAGAACTCGTCGACGTGCAAGCGATGGCGCCCGGCGAGGCACTTGCGATGCGCGGCGACGGCGCGTTGGGGATGAACCTCGGGGTCGGCATCCCGTTCCTCGTCGGCACGATCGGCTCGGCGCTCGCGCTGCATGCACGGCTGAGCTTTGGAGCGCGCGTCGCGATCAGCGGCAGCCTCGACGTCCAGCTGATTCGCGGCAACGGCAACGAAGCATGGGTGGACGTCGGGATGGACAAGCAGGCGGTGCGGAACTTCTCCGTCGCGCTGGACACCGGATTCGGCGTGTCCGGACTTCCGAACGTCGACCTCGACCTCGGCGTCGTGGACCTCGATGTCACGCGCCTCGCGGAGAAGGCGCTGCGCAAGCAGCTCGACAAACATCTGGCCCCCAGCCTCTCCGCGACGACCAGCACCGTGACCTCGCGACTGACCGTCGCGCGATTCCGGTTCGACCTCGCCCAGATCTCCGCCGATGGCTTTGAGCAAGCGCTCAAGCAAGCCATGCGCGGCGACATCCGGCTCGCGCAGGCCCTCGCCAATCAGGACGGCTCCGGTGTCGCTCAGGAGCTCGACCTCACCAAGGACGCGCGCTCGGAGTCGAACTATGTCGGCTTCCGCTTCCTCGGCATGGAGTTCTACCGCTCCAACAACTTCGACACCGGCACGATCTCGATCGAAGCCAACGGCGAGAATCAGACGCTGCTGTTCTCCGAGATCGAGCGAAAGTCCGGGCTGTTCTTCACCGACCGCGAGTACGAATGGCGCAAGCTCGTCTCGGTGCGCACCCAGGACGGACGACTCGTCGCCGCCGACAACAACGCCCGCATGACGATTCGCGAAGCGGACAAGTTTCTCGGCCGCGACCAGATGCTCGACCACGTCGACCCCTTCCTCGCGTACCTCATCGGCTTCGACCCCCTGTGGAACGACATCAACAGTCTCGCGGACACGCTCGCCGTCTCCGTCGATGACGCGTGTGTCGGGCCGACGGCGGGGTCGTCGTCCCAGGAGCGGGCCGCCTACACCGAGTGCATCGCGGCGCTACCGACGAACCCCGACATCGTGGCGCAACGCAACGCCGTGGAGCAGGCGATCGACCTCGCCCTCTCCACGAGCCTCGTCACGGGCTTCGACCCCTCGTTCACGTCCTCGCAAGAACTCGCGCGCCAACTGATGGACTTCAAACTGGCGCTCATCAACCGCGTCGATCGCACGGACGTACAGTTCTTTGGCCCCGAAGGTCGCATGGTGACGCAGATTCGCTTCTCCGACGACGCGTTGGAGTCGATGATGGTCATCGGACAGCACGAGCAGTTTCGGGTCGTGCTCGAGAACGTGCTGCGCATCATGGCCGCCCGCCGCATCAAGGACCTCGGCCGCAAGCAGAGCCACGTCGACGACTACGTGGACTCTCGGAAGAGCCGACTCGACGAGATCGCCCAGCTGTACGCGATCGCGACGGTGGAATGGGCGGATCTCGAAGACATCTCCCAGGTGACGCTTCAGGGCGATCGGATCGGCGATTACGGCCACATGGTCCTCGTGCCGGAGGGGAACCCGAATGAACTCGATGTCTCCAGCATCGCCGAGCACAAGGGCCGGATCATCGAGAAGCTGATCCCCGAGATGGTTGAGCTCGCCGAGGCGGGCATCTTCCGTGACCTCGATGAGCCGGAGGAGTTCGTGATCGCGTACGCGCTCCTCGGTATGGCGACGCCTTCGGCCGTCGAAGTGCTGGGCAACTACGTCTTCGACGATGACGACGAGCTCGCGTTCGAAGACGTCGACCTGTACGCCCGAGGCACATCGACGATGATCGAAGCCGGCCAGTTCGACCTCGATGAACTCCTTGGCACCCAATAAACGGCGAACACATGCGACCGACCTTTGTACTCGTAGTTCTCGCGCTCGCGCTGTGCGTGGGGTGCTCGTCGGACCCCAACAATCCGCTCCCGGATGCGAGCACCCCGGACCCCGATACGTCAGCCCCTGACGCCGCGGGCGATGACGTCGCGAACGGCGACGCCGCGACCCCCGATGCCACGGCCGATGCCGCGCCGTCCTTCTGCGCCACGGCCAACTGCTCCGGGGAAACACCGCAGTGTTCCGAACTCCTCGGACGGTGTGTGGGGTGCACGGCCAACAACGACTGCGTGACCGCGCCACTGTTGACTTGCGAGACGCTGGGAGACGGAGCCGGCGGCGAGCCGCTGTTCGAGTGCGTGGAGTGCGTCGACGACACCGTCTGCGCTGGCGGCACGTGTGACCTCGCCACGCATCAGTGCGTCAACTAGTCCGCTAGTCAGCTAGGACATCTCCCACACAATCTCTTCGCCATTCGCCTCGATGAACGCATCGAGGGCGACCTCCCAGTCCGGGAATCGATCGCGGCCGAGGGTGCGGAGCATCAAGTTGTCGAGCACCGAGTAGCGCGGCCGCCGCGCCGGGGCCCCCCAGCGCTCGGCGCTAATCGGCAGGACCTCGACATCGAGGTCGAGCTTCTGCACGAAGCTGCGGACGAACTCGTACCAGGTGCACTCCCCCGTCGATGAGGCGTGGTAGACGCCGTAGATGTGCTCGTGCTGGACGAGGTCGATCGCCGTCTGAGCGACGAGGTAGGCGGGCGTCGGTGAAATCGTCTCGTCGTCGACCATCGTGATCGTCTTCTTGCCCGCCAGCGCGATCTGGGTGATCTCGCGGACGACGTTCGTCCCGAAGCGAGAGTACATCGCCGCGCTTCGCACGATGAAGGAGCGCGGGCAGTTCCGCGTCACGAGCTGCTCGCCCCAGTAGATGCTCTTGCCAAAGTTGTTCAAGGGGGCCGGCGTCCGGGATTCATCGATCGGCTCGGTGTGGCCGGCGCCGAAGACGTAATGCGAGCTGAAAAACACGTTCACGGCGCGTGCGTCCCGACACGCCGCTGCGACGATGCCCGCCCCGATCCCGTTGACCGAGACGGCCATTCGACGCACGCTCTCCGCCTGATCGACGTCGCTGAATGCGGCGGCGTTGAACACGAACTGCGGTGCGACCTCAGCGAGCACATGGCGCACCGCGCTGGCCGATGTGATGTCGCACTGATCGCGGTCGACGCCGACCACCTCCTCTCCTTGCGCGGTCAGCTGATTGACGAGCTCGGTGCCGAGTTGGCCGGCGGAACCGAAGACGAGGAACTTGGGCATGGGACCTCCCGTTGTTGGGACAGCGTGTGGCGCGATCGCCAGACTCAGAGGGGCCTGGGCGAAAAGCGTAAGGGGTAGTTGATTTCGACCGCTCCACCGTGTTCGGGCCGGGGAAACGCAAACCCCTTGATCGCCGTCTCCAGGCACGCTTCGAAGCGCGGTGTCGTCCGCGACTGCTGGTGGAGCGCGACACGCAGCACGGTGCCCGACGGGCCGATCAAGAGGCGCACGACGGCCTCCATCGGGGTCTTCGACTCGTTGAGTTCAACGTCGTAGCAAGCCGTGAGCGCGGGTCCCTGGGCGATGATCGCCTCCGTGACGGCTTCCTCACGCAGACGGCCCGCACGTCGGTCCCGACGCAACGAGAAGCTACTCGTGGGCCCTGCTTCGGCATGCACCGTCTGGATGAGCCGATCGAGCAGCATCGCCGGCATCTCACTCTCGACGTACAGGCACGCATGGGTGCTGAAGCGCGGGCGGTAGTTGCGGACGATCTCGGCCAGCGCCTCGAACTCCTTGCGCTTCATCGGATCGCGCGACTTCGAATCGCACACCGTCGAGCTCCACTCCTCGCACGCGCCGTCGGGGGGCAGCAGCTCTCCGTCGATGTAGACGTCGATCGCGTGATGACGCAGCACGACTTCCGCCGAACACGCCGTGGACGCCGCGCCGGCCGGACCGGTCGCCAGAGAAACGGCGGGGCTCGCTGCGATCCGCAGCGCGATCGCGCCCGCTGAATTCTCGATCCCGGCGTCGTAGGACGCGAGCAGCGCATCGTACCGGGCCATCGGGATCGCGCGAATCTCGACGACCGCGCAGCCATTGTCGCAGGCGCCGGCAAACCCCGCCCGCATCGCTTCGGCGTCGCCGATCGCGAACGTACGCTCCCCGACCCGGACGTTCTCCTCCCCGATCGAGATCGTCAAATCCGGACGGCTCTTGCCCGCGGAGGTGCCGGACGTCGCGCAACCGGTGGCGAAGAGGATCAGTGTGCATGCGCGCACGACACGGCGGAGGGTCTCGAATTCGTCCATAGAGACCGAACATAACACTGGATCCCGCGCGCGGCGAGACGCCCGCGTACAGATCCGGTTGCGCGTCCGAACCGGCGCGGATACAGGTGTAGCTCGCTCCCACTGGTCGTTCGCATGCCGTATATTGAATTCGACACCGCTGAGTGGGCACGGCTGCGCGCCGATACCCCTCTCACGCTGGACGAACACGACCTCGAACAACTCCGCGGCATCAACGACGACTTGTCGTTGGACGAGGTCGAGTCGGTCTACCTGCCGCTGTCGCGGCTGCTCAGCCTGTATGTCGAGGCGACCCAGAAGCTCTACGATGCGACCGCGCAGTTCCTGGGGCATCCCGAGGAGAAAGTGCCGTTCGTCATCGGCATCGCCGGTAGCGTCGCGGTGGGCAAGAGCACCACGGCACGTGTGCTGCGAGAGTTGCTGTCCCGCTGGCCCCGACATCCGAAGGTCGACCTCGTCACGACGGACGGGTTCCTGTACCCGAACGCCGAACTGGAACGGCGTCAGTTGATGCACCGCAAGGGGTTCCCCGAGACCTACGATCAGGCCGCCCTGCTCAGCTTCGTCTCGCGGGTCAAGGCGGGTCAAGCCGCGGTCCGCAGCCCCGTCTACTCGCACCTGCGCTACGACATTGTCGGCGACGAGTTTCAGGTCGTCGACCGCCCGGACATCATGATCATCGAAGGGCTCAACGTCTTACAGAGCGGCGCGACATCCGAGGGACGTGTGCCCACGGTCCTGGTGAGCGACTATTTCGACTTCTCGGTGTTCATGGACGCCGACCTCCAGGCGATCCGAACCTGGTACATCGATCGCTTCTTGGCCCTGCGCGACACCGCATTCCGTGATCCTCACTCCTACTTCAGGGAGTACGCCAAGCTGTCCGACGCCGAGGGTGCGGCGTTCGCCGCCGACATCTGGAGCCGGATCAACGAGGTCAATCTCGTCGAGAACATCTTGCCGACCCGAGACCGCGCGGACCTGATCATCACGAAGGACGCCCATCACCACGTCCGAGCTGTAAAGCTGCGCAAAATCTAGACTTTCAATCCACGGCGAGGCCCGTGCGATCCGCACCCGATCGCGCTAGGATAAACACGTGGCCAACAACGACGACGACAAGCGTGGCGATGAGCGTCTGCGCGGAACGATTCCGTTCGAGGATATCGAACTGCTCGTGGACGACGACGTGGTCTTGGACGGAACCGACCTCCTGCTCGAGGTGCACGACGGCCAAGACGTCGAGGAACGGACCGATCCCTTCCGCCCCAGCCTCGTCGAACACACCCGCCAGCATTCGGTGCCCACCGAGCTGCTCTGGCAGGCGATGCGCCCCGATGAAGGGTGGCTGAGCACCTACGCCATCGTCGGCCGCAACGGGATGCTCCGGCTCGGCGCGGACGCCTTCGACAAGCTGGTGCCCGGTGAACGAGTCGAGGTCCGAGTGCGACGACTCAAGCGGCACTTCCGCTCCGACTCCGACGAGTAGTCCCGTCGGAATCTTGACGATCGCGGCCTCGGCAATCGTCAGCAGCTTGACGGACGCCGCCCACGCGCGGATCCGGACAACAAATCTTTCCGACACTTAGCCCCACTCAGAAAGCCGCTCGTCGTGGCACTAAACTTGCGATGTCTTCTTCTGAACTCGCACCACGACAACGCCCCATGACCAGACTTTCCTTGATCCTCCTCACTGTCCTGTTGTTCGCGGGCGTTCCCGCCACGGCCGCGGCGGATGATGTTCCGGATCAAGCAAACGCCCGCGTCGTCAAAGTCGAGTCTGGAGAGGTCATCGTCGTCCAACTCGAGGGCGCGCGCACGCGGATTAAGGTCCGAATCATCGGGATCGACTGCAACGACAAGAAGTCCCGCACCGTCGCCGCCACGCTCGTCGGCCGAGAGGACATCGTCCTGCGATCGGACAAGGGCTTCCTCCCGATTCTCGAGGACCAGTTTGGCCGCTACGTCGCGTACGTTCAGATGTCCGACGGTCGTGATCTGGGTCTGGAAATGCTCAAGACGGGTCACTGCTCGACGACGCAGTGGAAGTTGCCCCACCCGCGCGTGACCGAGTACGCCAGCGCCTCGCGCTAGACCCGCTCGACCTCAAAACGTCAGACTGATCCCCAGCCGCAACACCTGCGAAAGCAGTGCGGGCCGCGCTTCGCCCGGTGCGAAGCCGTCTTCGGGGCGCAGGTCGTCGCCGCCCAGGACCGGCATCTCAAAGCTCAGCTCGGGAGCGATCTGCTTGCCCCCACCAATCGGGCAGGCAAGGCCAGCTGCGGCGCCCGCACGTAACACGCCCAGGTCCGGCCGGAGGTGAACCGTCGGTTCGCCACCCGCGTAAATCGTGCACGAGCCCGCCCCAAACCCCAGCACGATCGGCAGGCTCGCCACGAACTCGACATCGATCGGACCCACGAGGCTTTCGTCGCCTTCCTCCTTGGGCTCCAGAACCGTCGAAATGCCCAGCAGCGGCGCGACCATCAGATCGATACCCGATCCGCGGTCCCGGGACGCGGCGAAGAGGCGCCCTTGAAGTCCCCCACCGAGCGACCACGCGCGCACGGCGAGGTCAAAGGAACCGCCCACCGGAAGGTGCACCGCTCCGTCGACCTGCGGCACCCCGACCTCCGACGAGTCCAGCGGTTTCGACCACGATACGCCGCCCGAGAATCGCGCCGTCGCCTCCGTCAACGACGATGGGGGACCCATCAACATCGGTTTGGGAGTGCAGCTGGTGAGACCCAGGATGAGCAGAACCACGAGTTGGCGCATCCAAGCATTCTCGCGCGAGTTGGCATTCCACCAACTTTTTTGGAATCGTGATCCACGGCTTCGCATCGAAGCACCGAAGAACGCCATCGATTTCGGAGGAATGAAACGCATGATGAAAGTGATGATATGGACCTTGGCGCTCCTGCTTGGCGGCGTCGGCTGTAAGAGCGAGATCGACGGTAAGGTGGGGGCGCAGGTCGCCGATCCTCCCAGCGTCGCGCAACCGGCCCCCGCTGAGGCCCCACCATTGACGGTACCCTTCGACCTGTCGCGGTCGAAGATCGAGTGGACGGCGGCGAGGATCACGAAGGATCACAAGGGCGGCTTCAAGACCCTGACCGGAAACGTATCGTATCACGAGGACCGAACCATCCGCGCCGTCGATGTCGAGATCGACACCACGTCGGTCTACGCCGACGTCGAGAAGCTCACCAACCACCTCAAAACCGCCGACTTCTTCGAGGTCGACAAGTTCCCGACCGCGACCTTCAAGACCTCCTCCATCGAGAATACGGAGGGCGACGCGTACATCGTCACGGGCCTTCTTGACCTCCACGGCGTCACCAAGAAGATCTCGTTCCCCGCCACCATCCGGACCGACGGCCCCAACCTCATCGCCACCGCCGAATTCACCCTTCTCCGCTTCGACTTCGGCATCGCCTACAAAGGCGCCCCCGACGACCTCATCAAACCCGAGGTCCTCATCCGCCTCACCGTCGTCGCCCCGAAACCCTCCGACCGCTAACACCAGCACGCCCGCCCGCCACCGCTGCCCGCCACCGCTGCCGACCGACGGATGCGTTGGCCCAGTGCCGCTGCGCGCTGGTGCCGTCCCCAGTCAGCGCGTCGTCTTTCGGAGGCGCATGCCGCGCCGAGAGTTGGCTCTGTTTGCCTGCCTTATCCTCAGCGAGGGCGACAATCGCGCCGCCGACGGTGCCGTGCTCCACGCACGGGCGAAATCGGACGCAACGGTGCCCTGCGCGAGACGCCGACGAGTGTGGATTGTCGCCGCGACGCGGACTTGGGGTGGCTCAGGCGGCGCGCCGGCAGACGGTGACGTCGTCCGGGCAGACGTGTTCGCACCGAATCGGCGCGAGCCTGCGCAGCTGGATCGTGCCGGCCGGAAACACGGTCTCCTT
>JBFIHF010000116.1:0-16462 GCA_041601915.1 Bradymonadaceae bacterium | reverse complement strand
TGCGACGTGACCTCGCCACTGGCGATGATCGTGTTGCACCCGCCGCACGTGAACGCCGTGATCGGGCAGCCCCAGTTGCGCTGCCGCGAGATGCACCAATCGGGTCGCCCGTCGACCATGTTGACGATCCGCTCGCGCCCCCAGTTCGGCACCCAGGTGACGGTGTCGATCGCCTCGAGCGCCTTCTGGCGCAACGGCATCGCGTCGGGCGACCCTGCGCTTTCGGGCTCCATCGCGATGAACCACTGCGTCGTCGCTCGAAAGATCACGGGCTTCTTGGACCGCCACCCATGCGGGTATCGGTCGATCGTGACCTTATCGCCCACCGCGTTGAGCAGCGCGCCCGTCTCGGCCAGATGCTGCACGATGATCGGGTTCGCCTTGAACACGTGCTGACCGGCGAGCTCCATGCCCTGGACGTCGGCGACGAGGCTCTCGATGAAGCAGCCGCGGTGGTCCACTGGACACAACACATCGAGCCCGAAGTGTTGGCCGAGCTGAAAGTCTTCCTGACCGTGGCCCGGCGCGGTGTGTACGCAACCGGTGCCTTGGTCGAGCGTCACGTAATCGGCGGGCAGCAACACCGAATCGCGTTCGATGAACGGGTGGCGGGCGGCGAGGCCCTTGCCCTGCCCGAGCTCACCGACGAGCTCTCGACCTACGAACTTGTGCAGAACCTCGGTGCCTTCGACCTTGCAGTCGGCGAGGAACCGCTCCCGCAGCCCCTCCGCGCACACGTAGACCTCGTCGCCGTCGGCGACGAGCACGTAGTCGAGTTCGGGATGCAGCGCGATCGCGAGGTTCGCCGGCAGCGTCCAGGGCGTGGTCGTCCAGATCACCACGGACGCCGATCGGCCCCCTGCGTGCGCAGCGAGTGCCTCGGGCAGCGCGAACGCGAACTTCACGTAGACGTGCTCGGTCGTATGGGTGTCGTACTCGACCTCGGCTTCGGCCAGCGCCGTGCGCGAGTACCAGTCCCAGTGCACCGGCTTGAGGCCCTGGTACACGATCCCGGCGTCGAAGAAGCGTCCCAGCTCACGTACCGTCGCCGATTCGTAGCCGTAGCTCATCGTGAGGTACGGGTTCTCCCAATCGGCGAACACCAGCGCTCGCTTGAAGTCCTCGCGTTGGATCGCGACGTACTTGTCCGCGTAGGCGCGACACGCCTGGCGGATCTCGACGGCCGACATCTCGACCTTACGCTTGCCAAGCTCCTGGTCGACTTGATGCTCGATCGGCAGACCGTGACAGTCCCAGCCGGGGACGAACTCCGCGATGTAGCCCGCCATGCTGCGGTACTTCACGACGAAGTCTTTGAGCGACTTGTTGAGAAAGTGACCGATGTGGATGCGCCCGTTGGCGTACGGCGGACCGTCGTGAAGGATGTAGCGTGGCGCCCCCTGCGCCTTTCGCTGCGCAACCATCTGCCCGTAGATGTCCGCGTCGATCCAACGCTTCACCATCGCCGGCTCTCGCTCGGCGAGGCTCGCGCGCATCGGGAACTCGGTGTTCGGCAGATTCAACGTCGCTTTGAAATCCGTCATCTCGGTACTCACACAGGCAGTGGGGCAAGAAACAAAAAAGCCGCGGGCGGGGGCCCACGGCGTCTCGAACGGCTCGTTCGGGTTACAGCACCGCGGGACCCCTCTTGCGGGGCTCGATAATGCTGATGATGGGTCGAAAGTCGAGCATCGTTTCCTCTGCAGAGTGAGTATCCGGTCTACGCGCGGACGTCAAATGAGGCTCCCCCGCTTGAGGGATCGAGCGAGGGAGCCTCGGGCGGCCGACCCCCTACGGCCGGCCGACGGCGTGGGAGCAGCGTGTCGGTCGAACCGACGCCGCTCGTCCTAGTTGTTGCGCATGATGAACGCGGTCCCGCCGAGCGTCGTGGTGACGACCGGGCCGACCCCATCGTGCGAAATGATGGCCGGCCCGAAAGCACCCGCCGACGTGTCGACGCCCTCACTCGCGATGCCGAGGTTCGCCACGTTCATGCCCGAGATCGCACCGACCGCAACCAGGTCGCTGGCCGCGACGGCGACCAACAGTCCACCCGCGGGGTTGACGCCCAGACGTCCCCAGTAATTGCCCGCCGGCAGGCCCATCGCGTCGGCGATCCCACCCCGGGTGAGCGGGGCCCACGCGCCCTGATCGACGTGGTAGACGGCCACTTCGACGTACTGGCCAACCCGACAACCGCTCTGACTGGTCACCGCCAGGTAGGTCTCGGCGCCCTCGATGAGCAGGTCGACCGTCTTCAGTCGGTCGCAGGATGGGTTCGCAACCGACGTGTCGCGCAGCGGTGCGGCGACCTGCAGCCACACGCCCATGTCGTCCGGTCCATAGGACAAGATCTCCGACTGCGTACATGGCGTGGTTGCGGTCCCGCATCGCGCGAACGTGACGACGGGGCGATCCTGCGCGGACACGCCGACCTCCAGGGTCCCGACGATGCCGTTGGTGAAGTTCACGGGGAACGCATCCACGGTCTGGAACACCAACAGCCCCGCGTGGCTGATCGAAAAGAGATCCTGACCCGACGTCGTGGCGACGCCGATGTGGAGCTGCGTCGCGCCGACCGCGATCGAGGTCGAACGAGGCTCCAGACCGGCGTACTCCCGTGTTCCCTGTGCGCGGAACTCCGTGGCGCCGGAGGCCAGTGAGTACAGGCGCAGCTGAGCGTTAGCTGCCCCCGTGTTCACGAACGTCGAGATGTACGCGGTGCCATTCCCCACCGCGACGGAGAGGTCCATCACTTCGGTCACTTCAATCGAGGTGAGCTCGATCCAGTCGGTGTGTCGTTCGTCAGTCGCCGCGCTGGTCAGCGCGACGATCTCCTGCCCGCCCGCCGATGTGCGCGATCCGATCACGTACTCGACACCGTCAGCGACGTACCAGAATGGCATCGACAGGTCGCCGGGCGACGCAGACAGGTACTTCGGCGCGGTCCATTGGATCGTGCCCGAGGTGCTGTTCCCGGCGGCGTCTTGGAGGCCCGAATAGTCGAGCGTCGCGTCGTACGGCGGCAGCAACGCACTCCAATCGAAGTCGATGACCACTTCACTGTCGGATTCGAGGGACACGGTGCCGGTTTGGCCGCCGATTTCTGCGACCAGCTGGCTCAGGGACGCCGGGTCGATGCTCTCACTGAAGGTCAACCGAATCGGGCCCCCGTTCGGCACCGCGCTATCGCCATCGGTCGGCGTACTGCCGAGCAGGATTGGTGCCGAGCGGTCCACGACGATCGACAGCAGGTCTTCGGCACGACGTGTTTCGCCGTCGACCACGTACTCGACGCCGATCGAGTGGCGGTCCTCCGCCAGCGAGGCGGTGTCCAGCTCATGCACATAGGGCGACGTCACGGACGCGCCGGGGGTTCCGTCGACCAGCAGCGTCAGCGACTCCACATCGTCGCCGACCTCGAACACCAACGTCACGGCGCCGTTCGTGATCACCTCGTCGGTGGGCGAGACCAGCGTGATTGCCCCGTCTGGTGTGACCACCGGCGTCGTATTGTTGTTCGTCGACGGCGTCGTGACGTTGTTGCTCTGCTGCGTATTGTTCACGGTGTCGTTGTTGCTCGGCGACACATTCGGCTTGTCGCCGCCGCCACACGCGGTAGCACTGGCCATCAGAATGGCGAGTAGTTCAATCTTGGTCTGCGTCTTCATCGGTTGGTCTCCGTAGGGGGATATGTCCGTCTCGAAGACCACCCTACTCGCCTGGCCGATTCGACTCTTTAGTATGAAAGTCCATTATCATTCGGTTGGGTAGGCAATCCAAGGAGCGCACGCGAATAGCCGGAACCCGTGGAGAGATCAATGCGTGAAGGTGCATTTGGCCCCACAATGGACCATCATACTAAAGCGGCACGTCGGCACTCACGGTACAAAGATGATGGGTGCCTCCCTACCGGCACTCGACGAGTTGCTGGGCACTCTTTGAGGGAGGAGTTGGATGAAGAAGTTCGTGCTAGCGGACCCGGGGGCGGTCCTCGACCAGGTCTATGATCTCGACCGCGCGACCGAGCGCTGGATGCGGGACATCACGACCTCGCTCGACCCATACATGGACGGTGGAAAGGGCACGCTCGGTGCCGTGATGAAGCTGCGGCACGGGTTCGAGATGCCGGTGCTGAGCCATCACCGCGCCGACGCCGAGATTCCGGAATTCCACCACTTCATCAACGGGCTGCAGCGGATGGGGCCGTCGGGGTCCGCACCCCATCCGACCCAGCTCAGCCAGCTGTTCGCGGAGTCCGGCATGGGTACGCTGCGGTTCGATTCCCCGGCCACGGGAGCGAGCGAATTCTTCCTTCAAGAGTTTCGACGCCAGCAGGTCGCCGACGCGGCGGGGTTGATGATCCCGCACACCCGATCCGGTTCGGTGCTGTTCTTCACGGCCCGACAAGAGCAGCTTGCGCGGATCCCCGAGCGCGCCAAACCGCGCTGGATCGACCTGAAGCAGCACATCGCCGCCGTCTATGATCTACGCGAAAGCCTCGCCGACGGTACGTTCGACGAACGCACGGCGGTGTGGTTCGACACGAACGGGAGCTGCGTCGAAGCGGGGCCGACGACGACGCCCGAGGTGCGCGAACGACTGCGGGCGACCGTCCTGCAGTACGAGAACAACCGCACCGCGCGACGCGCCGGTCAACGCGTATCGTTGGAGAAGTACTGGGCGGCGGTGATGTCGGGGCAATGGGTGATCTTGGACCGCTTCGACTCCGACGGACGCCGCTACATCGTGGCGCTGCCGATCTCAGAGGCCGGAGACACGCTGCGAGGGCTGTCCCTGCGCGAGCGCGAGGTGCTCGACCACCTCGGCGATGGACTCTCGAACAAGGCCATCGCGTTCGAGCTCGGCATCTCCACAACCTCCGTGTCGACGCACCTGTACAACATCTATCGCAAACTCAAGCTCGACGACCGCGCGGCGGTTGTGCGACTCGTTCAGACGGTGCGAACCCGTGATGGCGCGAGGCTCGCGGCATGAGTGAGGCGATGACGAACGATCCCCCCGAAGACGACAGCGGCGGCCCCCGCGTCGAGCGCGTCAACATTAACGGACTGGATGTCTACGTGTTGAGTGTGCCGCTGGAGCCGGAGCTGCCCGATGCGCTGTCCGCGACCGAACGCGAGGTCGTGTTGCTCGCGCTGCGCGGCGCGAGCAATGCCGAGATCGCCGCCGAGCGCGGCACGGCGTTGCAGACGGTGGCGAACCAGCTGCGGTCGGCGTTTCAAAAGATGGACGTGAATTCGCGCGGCGAGCTCGCCGCGAAGGTCTACGGCGGCGAGCCGGGCTGAAGAAGGCGCTACATCCGTTGCAGCGTCTTCGTGATCCCTTCGACCTCTTCCTTGCGCGCTTCGTACATCTCGGCCTCGGCGAACACCATCAGCGCGACGCCCTTGTCACCGGCCTGGACGGCGTTCATCAGGAACTGAATCTCCTGATCGCCCTCCTCTTGCACGAGGACCGCGGACCCCGCCGCGGCATGGCCGGGCATCCCGTTGACGACGGTCTGGCTGTCGCGCTCGAGCTTGAGATCCTTGAACTGAACCTCCTTCTTGATGGACTCCAGCGCCGTCGACAGCACGCCCTCGCCTTCGGTGCCCACGAGCAGGACGGTAATCGTATCGTCGGGCGACGTCGCCGACATGCTGGACGTGCCGGCTTTGACCTTCCAATCCGACGGAACGCGGAACTTCACCGCGTAGGTCTCGTTGCCGACCCATTGCCCGGCCTCGTCCTCGACGGCTTCGGGCTGCGCGGCGGTCTGGGCGGCGGTTGCGGGCGCCGTCTGCGCGGCGGTCGCTGGAGGCACCTCGGGCTCCGTGGGTTTCTTGTCGCAAGCGGCGGCGACGACGAGTGAGGCGGCAATGATCACAGCGCGTTTCAACATCAATTCCTCCAGTGAGCCGAGGCCATCACGAGCAGTTGCCATCGGCAGTCATCGTGTTATCACAATCGTCTACGGTCGAAAACGTGAGTGAACGTGTCCGACAGCGCGAACAACCCTTGCCCGGAGTGCGGAGCACTGCAGCAGAACGACAACCCGTTCTGCGACAACTGCGGGTTTCGCCTCGGGCGCCTGGAGACGGAACAAGAGGGGCACCGCGCCATCGTGCGTGGGCGACCGGCGGACACCGACACCGACGTGGAACATCAAGCGGTCCCCGCGATGGCGGTCGCCGAGCGACACCACACCGCGATCGAGGGCGTGCCCGCGGTCCGAGCGAGCACCACGCTACCGACCGAACGGCATCCCCCGGTGCGCGCGACGGCGAAGAACGACGAGGTCCACCTGACCTTGCCGACGGAGCGAAACCCGCCGGTTCGCCGGCCGTTGAGCGACGTCCCCACCAGCACCGATCTCCCAGCCGTCGACGATGAGCCGATCACAAGCCCACCGCCCCCAGAGGCCGGCGCGCGGTGGCTCTGGGTCGCGACGTGGCTCGTGTCGCTCGTCGCGGTGGCGATGATCACCGAGTACTTTGTCCGTGAGCCGATCTACCCCGACACGCCCCCCGCGCCGACGGCCGCGAAGGCAGCGCGCATCGCGGTGCCGGGCGGCGTATTCAAACGCGGACTCAGCGAGCGCGTGCGATCGACGATCCTGTCGACGTGCCTCAAGATGTCGGACGACAAGTCGCTGTGCGATCAAGACCAGCTGTTGGCCGGGGAGTTTCCGGAAACCGAAGAGACGGTCGCAGCTTACGAGATCGACGCCCTGGAGGTCAGCGTCGCAGACTATCAACGCTGCGTGACTGCTGGGACCTGCGAGGAGATCGACTGGAAGGGTTGCAAGGTCTACACGCTGCAGGGTCTGCAGACGTCGTTGCGCGTGCCGAGAAACGGGCAGATGCCCAGCGCCGCGGTCACCTGCGTGTCCAAGACGCAGGCCGTCGCGTATTGCGGGTGGCGTTCGGGTCGGCTGCCCACGCACAACGAGTGGGAGCGCGCGGCACGCGGCACCGACGGGCGAGTCTATCCGTGGGGGTCCATCTGGGATCCGCTCGCCGCGAACTGGGGCGAGCTCGATGTCGTCCGAATGCCGGTGCCCGGCAAAATCGACGGGTTCGACTGGGTCGGCCCCCCCGGAACCTTCGCCGCGGGCGCCTCGCCGATCCTGGCGATGGACATGGCCGGAAACGTCGCGGAGTGGGTCGGCGATGAGCCCGTCGCAGCGCGCGGCGGGTCATGGACATCCACGCCGTTCGACCTGCGCGTCACGTCGCGGCTGGCGCTCGACGTGGGAACGCGTCGCACCGATGTCGGGTTCCGCTGCGCGTATTGAGCCGGCTCAGAAGCGGACGTCGAACCCCATCGTGAACCCGCCGTCGCGGGTCGGGGTCACGGTCGGCGTCCAGGTGAGTTTGGGGTGCTTGGCGTCGTAGGCGCTCGCATCCGAGGTGATCTCGTAGCCGATCACCGCACCAGCGATCGGCAAGACGATGAGCATCGCGGCGCCCCCGGCGCAGCCGTAACAAGCGGCGGTCGTGCCGACACCGGCCAGAATGCCGAGCGCCTCCCCGGCGATCACCGCGTACCACTTCCCGTTTCCGTCGAGCAGATTTCCGGTGAAGATCACGCCAACCGGAAGCCCGATCGCGAGGCCTCCGATCCCACCAAAGACCCCGCCAATCAGCGGCGCGAAGCTATCGGGCGCCGCCGCTGCGCCGATGCCCGCTCCCGCCAAGACCCCGACGAGCCCGAACACCGCGGCTCCCGCGAGGCCACCGCCCGACTCACCGATGACTCGTACCCAGCGTTCCGTGCGGACTTTGGGCCCACCGGTGGGCGCCACGGCGACCGTCGCTTCCACCGCGACCGGAGCGTCGCTCCTCTCCGGCGCAAACACGTCGCTGGACGGTGGCGGGGGTGTGGGAGCAAAGGTTCCTTCGGTGTCGTCCAACCCCGACACTTTCGGCAATCCGGCGGATGTGGTCGCGCCCGTGGCGCCCGACGGCGGCGGAGGATCGGGCACCAGCGCCGGGGGATCGGGTACCGGCTCACTCGCACCCACTGGTGTGGCAGCGCCGGTGGGCGGCTTGACCGGTGCCGCGAGCTTCGGTGCGGCGCCCGCGAGCGCAACGAACACGCTCGCGCTTTGGAGGCGCTTGCCGCGACTATCGACCTGATGGACGTGAATCTCGGCCGCGCTAACCGCCGCGACGGCGGAGCTGAAGCGACCGTTCGCATCGGCGAGGAACACCCGCTCGAGTCGATCGCCGAGCCACAGCTCGAGTCGCGCCCCGGGGGACGCGGCGCCGTTGACGGTGAACGGCGTTTTGACCTGCTCGCCGTCGACGGGCGAATCAATGCGCAGTGGCGCGAGCGACGCGTCAGCGCCCTCGAGTTGGTCCGGCGACGGGACATCACCGAGGTCTTGCGCGATCGCGGGCATCGAAGAGACGAGCAGCGCGACCGCAATCAGCGCTGACGCGAAGTGTCGCATCAGAACGGGATGTCGTCGTCGTTGAACGACTGGTCGAAATCGGCCTCGGGACCGGGGTCGGTGGACGACTCGTAGCCGCCACCGCCACCGCCTCCGCCACCACCGCCGCCACCGCCACCACCACCGCCGGTTCCGCCGGAGAGGAACTGGACCGATTGGGCGACCACCTCGGTGGTGTAGCGCTTGTTGCCGTCCTTGTCGTCCCAGTCACGGGTCTGCAGACGCCCCTCCACGTAGACCTGGCGGCCCTTGGAGAGGTACTTCTCGCAGTTCTCGGCCTGACGACCCCACACCACGACGCGGTGCCACTCCGTGCGCTCCTGCGGCTTGCCTTCTTTGTCGGTCCACTTTTCGTTCGTGGCGACCCGGAAGTTCGCGACGGCCTGGCCGCCCTGGGTGTAGCGCAGCTCGGGATCTGCCCCGAGATTGCCGATGATGATGACTTTGTTTACCGCCATTTTCGTAGTCTCCTCGCGACGATGTCGCTCTCAGCCTTCCCAAACGAACTGGCCTTCGTCCGTGATCGCATCCGCTTCGAGCGCCGCCCGAATCAGATCGTACGCCGCGCGCACCTTTTCTTGATCGACGACCACCCGACTTTGCCCGTGAACGCCGACGGTCATCGGGAACTGGCCCGGATGCATCTCACGCACGAAGCAAGCGATGTCGTTCTCGTCGAGCATCTCTTTGATAAACTCTGCCTCCACGGGATTGTACGTGATGTACAAGTCGACGATGTCGAAGTCTTCGGTCCGGTAGTTCGGTTTATCGTCGGCCATGGCTCCCTCGGTTTTTCAGTCCGCCGAACGTAGTGCAACGCGCCAAGCCTGTAAATGAGTTCAGGCCGCGGGCGCACGCCGGCAGCGAAAAACGAGCGGAGCGTCAGCGCCCGATCCGCGTCAGCGCCAGAGCGACGAGGCCGCTGCGTGGCGCCGCAAAGCGCTCGTCGCCCCCCGCCAGTGTGATCCGCTCGCCCTCACTGACTTCGCGGGCCTCGAGATCGATCCACGTCGCCAGGTATTCACCGGTCGTGACGTCTTGGAGGCCCAACTCCCCGCGCCCGGTGAGCACGTAGGCCGTCGGAGGCGACGCGATCACCGCCTCGGTTCCCCCCGCCGCGATCTCCGGTTCGTCGAACAACGAGGTCAACGCGCCGAACTCGAATCCCACCGGCAATGCGGGCGGCACGTCGATCCACACCAGAGTGCCCTTGCGCCGCAGCTGCACGGAATCCGCCGCGAAGCGGCGGTCCGAGTCAAACGATCCGTCCGGTAGGGCGGGTGAGGGATGCCATTTCATCGGTCGACTCTACATCGCACGATGCAGACTTCAAGCGCGCCGATGATCGACATCCACCACAGCTAGCGCTCATGCGGGCGAACGAGGTGTGGGTGCAGAAAGTTCGCAACGATTTCGGTGCATGTCCGACTACGTCACGTTCGCTGGCGTGGTGCCAGCAGATGACCAGAGGAGACGTGATGAGTGTGAACAAAGTGATCTTGGTAGGACATCTCGGCAAGGACCCCGAACTTCGCTACACGACCGGCGGGGCTGCCGTCGCGACCTGGACGATGGCGACGAATCGCAAGTACAAGAACCGCGACGGCGCCCTCATCGAGGACACGCAGTGGCATAACGTCAAGGTGTGGCAGGCCCTGGCGGAGACCTGCGAGAAACACCTCTCCCGCGGCCGACACGTCTACGTCGAGGGTCGCCTGGAGTCCCGCGAGTACGAGAAGGACGGGGTGAAGAAGTACTGGACGGAGGTGATCGCGAACACGGTGCAGTTTCTCGACGGGCGCGGGAACGGGTCCGCAGCGTCGGGCCCCGCGGTCGAGCCGATGCAGGCCTACGACGACGGGGACATCCCGTTTTGAGCTCGTGGCTACTCCGCCGCCAGCGCGGCCTCGCAACGGGCGCGCGCCTCGATCACGGGGCGCGTGTCCGGAGCGCGCTTTAGCCAGCCGCGGGCCTCCTCGTACTCCTGCAGCTGCACCGTCGATACGGCGAGGATCTCCCAGACGCGCTCCATGTGCTTCTTCGGGATCGGATCGTTGGCCGCGCGCAGGACGTGGCAAAGCCGAGCCGCCTCTCGCCAATCCTCGTCGGCGAACGCCGCCTCCGCCCCACGCAGCGTGTCTTTGACAAACTCCGACGCCCACACTTTGGCGCGCCGATCGACGAGGCTCGCCCCGCTCTGCATCGCGGTGATGTTCCCCATCGTGATGAACGCGGCCATGAATGCTCCGAACCACCATCCCGCCGTGATCGCCCACATCCCGCAGACGATCGCGAACAGGATGCTCGTCTTGAGCGCGATGTCCTGCGCGCGGTGTTCCTTGGTGAAACGCCGCAGCAGCATGTGAAACAGCTGTCCGCCATCGAGGGGGAAGATCGGCAGCACCAGATTGATCCCGCCCCAAATCACCGACACCCACGCGAAATAGTAGACGAACAGCTCCCAGTTCATCCGCGCACCGGGCACGGCGAACACAGCGAGGAAACCGAAGGCCACGAGCCCAAACGCGATCTGGACCACAGGTCCGGCGACGACGATCAGGATGTCCTTCCAATCCGAGTCTGCCGGCTGGTGGCTACACAGGCCGCCGAAACCGTGCAGCAGGATCGACGGATGCAGCCCGTACAGCTTGCTCGGGATCGCGTGACCGAACTCGTGGATGATGATCGAAATCGTGATCGCGAGCACGAGCAAGATGCCGCTGACACCGGGGGTGCCGAACGCGAACATCCCCATCAGCAGCAGGTACCAGAAGGACACCGACACATCGATCCCGGCGACCGAAAAGACGCGCCAGCCGCTGGTTTCGAAGTTCATGTTCGGGCTCCGCGCGCGAGCCACGCGGCCTTGTCGCAGTCGAACTGGCCGCCGACCCACTCCGGGTCACCCGTCACGCCGGTGGCTCGTTTGCGAATCGTCAGGGCGACGTGCGTGATCGGGGAGCTCGTGGAGAAACACTGATCGACGATCCGCCATGCCATCGTTTCGATCAGATGCAGGCTCTCGCCCTCGACGACACCCATGATGATCTCGACGAGGCGGCGGTAGTCGACGGTGTCGAGCAGCTCATCGCTGATCGGCCAGTGGTCGAGCGTCGCGACCACGTCGAACCGAAACACGCGCCCCTCTGCGCGTTCCTCGTCGAAGACGCCGTGACGCCCGCGAACGGTCAGGTTTTCGACCAGAACCTTCATCAGGGGGCGGTCAGTTCAGGAGCGCCCTTGGCACCGTGGCAGTGCTTGAACTTCTTGCCGCTGCCGCACGGACAGGGATCGTTGCGGCCGACCTTCGGCAGCTCGCGCTTGAACGCTTCCTGGCCGTCGTCGCCCGCCGGAGCGGCGTCCTCCCGATTGAGCACGATCTGCTTGGGCACCTGCGGCGCCTGCGCCCGCACGGGCTGCTCGATGTGGAAGGTCGCGACGAACCGCACGACGCTCGTCTTGATGTTCATGAGCAGGTCGAGGAACAGGTTGTACCCTTCCTTCTTGTACTCCTGCTTGGGATCCTTCTGCGCGTAGCCGCGCATGCCGATCCCGTCTCGCAGCTGCTCCATCGCCTGCAGATGCTGCCGCCAGAAACGGTCGATCGAGCGCAGGTACTGCGACTGAATCTGCTCGTCGAAGATGTCCCGCCACGTCAGCGGGCTCGGCGACTCATCGACCCAGTCATCGCCCTCGCCATTTCGCGGGGCGGGGGGGTTGATCTCGTTGTATTTCGCCGCAACCGCCTTGACCATCGCCTCCTGCTCCAGGAAGCGTGCGTGGACCTGCTCCCAGACGCGCTTCTCGATCGGCTGCCGGCCGGTCATGCCCTGCAGGTCGAAGTCGAGGTGGAACACCTCTTTGAGCGCCGTTTCGAGTTGCTCGAGATCCCAGTCTTCGGGCCGCACGAGCGGGTTCGCGTAGATCTCGATCGTCGACAGCGCGACCTCTTCGAACAGGTCGAGCGCCATCGCGTGCACGTCGCGCCCCTCTTCATCCACCCCGCGAAGCACGACCTTGCGCAGCCCGTAGACGGTCTTGCGCTGCTGGTCCATGACGTCGTCGTACTCGAGGACGTTCTTGCGGATGTCGAAGTTGCGACCCTCGACCTTCTTCTGCGCGTTCTCCAACGATCGCGTCACCATCGGGTGCTCGATCGGCACGCCCTCTTCCATCTTGAGGGTGTCCATGATCTTGGCGATCCGATCGCCGCCGAACAACCGCATCAGCTCGTCTTCGAGCGACAGGAAGAAGCGGCTGCGACCCGGGTCACCCTGGCGACCGGCGCGGCCGCGCAGCTGGTTATCGATGCGGCGGGACTCGTGGCGCTCGGTCCCCACGATGAACAGGCCCCCGGCTTCGAGGACCCGCTGCTTCTCCGCCGCGCATTGCGCTTCGAACTTCGCGAACGCCTCGCGGTACGCGGGCGTCATGTACTCCAACCGCTCCGCGCCGAACGCGGTGTCCGGGATCGACTGCTTGCCGGCTTCCTCCTCGGCCATCACCTCCGGATTGCCGCCCAGCAGGATGTCGGTGCCGCGACCGGCCATGTTCGTCGCGATCGTGACGGCCTTGAGTCGACCGGCCTGCGCCACGACCGACGCCTCGCGCTCGTGCTGCTTGGCGTTGAGCACCTCGTGCGAGATCTTCTTCTTCTTGAGCACGTGGCTGATCGCCTCGGACTTCTCCACCGACGTCGTACCCACGAGCACCGGCTGGCCGCCCTCGTTGGCCTCGACGATGTGGTCGACGATCGCCTGGAACTTCTCCGGGAACGACCGGTACACGACGTCTTCCATGTCGTCGCGAATGATCGGCTTGTTCGTCGGCACAGCTACGACGTTGAGCTTGTAGATCTCGTGGAACTCTTCGGCCTCGGTCAACGCGGTACCGGTCATCCCGGCGAGTTTGCCGTACATCCGGAAGAAGTTCTGGAACGTGACGGTCGCCAGCGTCTGATTCTCGTCGCGAATCTCGACCCCTTCTTTGGCCTCGATCGCCTGGTGCAAGCCATCGGACCAGCGGCGACCCGGCATCGGTCGACCGGTGAACTCGTCGACGATCACGACTTCGTTGCCGTGAACGATGTAGCGGTCGTCCTTCTTGTACAGCGTGTGGGCCTGCAGCGCCTTGGTCACCGCGTGCACGACGTCGATGTGCTCCGGGTCGTACAGGTTGGGGATCCCGAGTTTGTCTTCCAGCTTCTCCACGCCCAGATCCGTGAGCGAGACGGACCGGTGCTCCTCGTCCACGAGGTAGTCTTCGTCCTTCTTGAGGTACGGGATGAACTGCTTGACGCGGAACGGCAGCTCGGTGGACAGCCCCGCACTACCGCTGATGATGAGCGGCGTTCGCGCCTCATCGATCAGGATGGAGTCGACTTCGTCGATGATCGCGTAGCGCAGGTCGCGCTGCACGTACATGTCGAGGTCGTACTTCATGTTGTCGCGCAGGTAGTCGAAGCCGAACTCGTTGTTCGTCCCGTACGTGATGTCCGACCCGTACGCCCGACGACGCGCATCGTCGGACAGATCGTTCTCGATCACGCCCACCGTCAGCCCGAGGTACTTGTAGATGCGACCCATCCACTCCGCGTCACGCGCGGCGAGGTAGTCGTTGACCGTGACGAGGTGTGCGCCCTTGCCAGACAGCGCGTTGAGATACAGCGGCAGCGTCGCGACGAGCGTCTTACCCTCACCGGTCTTCATCTCCGCGATGCGCCCCACGTGCAGCACTTTGCCGCCCACCAACTGAACGTCGTAGTGGCGCATGTTCAACACGCGTCGACCGACTTCGCGCACCGTCGCAAACGCCTCATGCATGAGGTCGTCGAGCGGCTCCCCCTTGTCCAGGCGCGCCCGGAACTTGTTCGTCTGAGCTCGCAGGTCTTCGTCGCTCAGCGACTTCATCCCCTCCTCGAAACTGTTGGTGCGCGCCACGTCGGGCCGCGCGTCTCGAATGAATCGGTCGTTCGCGGACCCGAAGAGCTTGGAAATGATGTTGAACATGAGACAACCGGACTGAGGAGCACGACCAGACGTCGGGATCCGAGGGCAACAAGTAGCGCGGAAGCCAAGAAAAAATCGGGGCCCGCGAGCCCCATATCTTAGGCCCCGAACTCCGGGCGTCAACCGCTCTCTGCGGGCTACCGCTGGCGATCCTCGCGCCGAGGGTTGCGGTTGCGACACCGGGACGCCCCTCTAATCGGGCTCCGCGGCCATTGCGGGACGCGCCTAACCGAGTCGGAGCGCGCAGACAACGCGCAGGCTCTCGAGCTGCGGCTCCAGCGATTCCAGGCCGAACGGCGCCAGCGTGTGCTCAATGAAGGCGTACCGATCGAGCAACGGACTCGTCTCGGGCAGACCGAGCGCGCGCAGTGCAAACGGGCGTGGGTCCTCATCGCGCGCGCGGCCATTTTCGATGAAGGATCGCGCGTAGCTCGGTCCGGGCATCACGGAGTCCCACCAGTCCAGGGTCGGGACGCCCAGCTCATAGGTCGTGACGTGGACGGTGCCCGCGGCCGGATCGTAGCCAAAGAAGGCGCCGTCGTGGGCGAGCAAGCCGCAGATCGCGTCGGCACTCTCCGGTCGCAACAGCCGTTCGTCGACGTCGACCCCCGGTTCGCCGACGACCACCGCGGCGCCATTGCGCGCCACCAGGATCGCACCCTCCCAGCGTTCCGGCTGCGCCGTGACGTCGGTGAGGTTGATCTCCAGCATGCCCGCAAACGTCCGCAGCGCCTTGACGATCATCTCGTCGGGGGCGGTCGTCACGAGCTGATTGAACTCCGGCCAGTCGATATCGATCGCCCCGTAATCAAACCGACTCCAGTAGTTGTCGGTGCGGCAGTTGACGGACCGTCGGCCCCAACGATCTATGATGAACCAATCTTGTCTCATCCGCTCGCTTCCTCGACAAGCAACGTGCGTGCAGTGTGAGATCGGCTGCCGCCGCGCCGCAACAAAATGCGCGATCGATTGACCCCCGCCACGGTGGATTGCGCCCCAGCGGACCGTCGGTCGCGTTTTCCACAGACTTTTCCACAGATCGCGACCCGATCCGCGGCGATCGACCCGATCGCCCCGACGATCCCGACCGATCGGATCGGTGCGTTGGGCGCAAAACCCTGAGCTTTCGGGGCCTTGCGCGGAAGGCGCTGAAATTCCTACCGTTTCTCGCGACCCGAGGCCCCGGCGACGGGGCCCTGTGGAAAACTCGGCCCATGTTGGGGAAAAACGCCTCCAAGCCAGTGATGCTGGCTCGATCGCCGTGACGGCCCTCTCGGCCGCGCCCCGACTGCGCGCCAACGCATTTCAGCGCACAATCAACAGGTTACATACTTTTTGCGCAACAGACTCCGGCGCGCGGCGATTACGTGGCCGTGCTTTCTCGGAGGTCCGATGCGCCGCCTGCTTCGTCTCGACATCGTGTTGTTCGCGCTGGGGCTCGGCCTCGGTGCAGCCCTGAACTGCCCGGCCGGCGCCATCGCGTGGGTGGGCGCGCTCAGCGCCGCGTTTCACCGCGTCCGATATCAGAAGCCGTGGGGGTCTGCGGCCCTCGGATTCTTCGTCGCGGTCTTGCTCGCGAGCCACCCCGCCCCGCCGTCGCCGCTGCGAGTTGCGCTCGCCGACGGTCCGACGGAGTTCATGGTGGAAGGAACGCTCGTCGACGGGCCGCGGACGTTGCCGCGCGGCGCGAGCTACGAGTTGCGGTTGGAGCGCATCGATCGAACGCCCGTCGATGAGCGCGTCCGCTTCTTCGTCACCGAACCCGGCGAAGCGGTCGCAGGGGACCGCGTTCGAAGCTTCGTGCGCTGTTCCTCGTTTGCGCCGGCCGAGTTTCCGGGCGACCGAGGAGCGGCCCATCGCTGGCAGGCCCGCGGGATCGCGGCGAGCTGTTCGACGTCCGAGCCCCTCGAGGTCGTCCACACGGCACGCGGTACCATTGACCGCACTCGCGGCTGGCTCGCCCGCCGGCGAATCGGGCTCGAGGGGCGCCTCC
>JBFIHF010000115.1:0-16508 GCA_041601915.1 Bradymonadaceae bacterium | reverse complement strand
GGATTGCTCAGTCGTCGACCGTTCCTGCAGCGCGTGAACGCGCGAATCTCGGAGGCGCGGCGCGGCGGTCGCAAACTCGCGCTCTCGATCCTCGATCTCGATGGCTTCAAGGCGATCAACGACACCTACGGGCACCTGACCGGCGATCGCGTGCTCGCGGCGCTGGGCCGATTGCTGACCAACCGCTTTCGCATCGAGGATCTGCGCGGTCGGTGGGGGGGCGAGGAGTTCGTCGTCGCGCTGATTGGCGAGGAAGCGTCGACCGCCGAACGCGTCCTCCAGCGCACCCTCGAAGAGTTCCGTGTCATGGAGTTCGTCGGGGACCAGGGCGAGCGCTTCAACGTGACCTTCAGCGCCGGCATCGCCGTGTTTCCGCAGGACGGCGAGGCGTTCCGCGAATTGCTGACCGCCGCCGACCGCCGCCTCTACGTCGCCAAGGCACAGGGTAAGAACTGCATCGTCGCGTAGGGTTGTCATCCGCGCTACCCTTGACCCACCTGTCCTATCCACATCTGAAATGGAGTCCCCATGTCTCGTCTGAAGTTTCCCGCCCTCCTCGCGGTCCTCGCCCTCATGGCCGCGTGCGGGAATGACGAACCGAAGCAAGCGACGAACAATACGACCGCGGCGAACAACACGACCGTGGCGAACAATACGACCGTGGCGAACAACACGACCGCGGCGAACAACACGACCGTGGCGAACAACACGACCGTGGCGAACAACACCACGAGCACCTCCGGCACGAACAACACGTCCACCAACAACACGACGACCACGAACAACACCACCACCACGAACAATACGACCCCGATGTGCACGGCGGCTGGAGTGTGCGGGACGAACGCCGATTGCCCGATGGCCGAACGGTGTGAGGGTCTCGACGACGGCACCGCCTGCTGCGTCGTGGGGCCACGCGGCACGAAGACGACCGGCGAGCTGTGCGCCAGCGAGAACGAATGTGAGACCGGAATCTGCATCGGCCGCAACGCGGACCCCGAGATCTGCTCGAACCTGTGCGACAGCGAAGCCGACTGCCCCGACGAACTCGAGTGCCACCCGGCCCTCGGCGTGTGCGTCACGCCCAATCCGTAGGTCGTGATGTTTTGAGACTCGTCAGTTGACCATGCCGCGCGCCGTCCATACGCTCGTCGCATGAATAAGCTTTGTTGTGTGGCTGGACTGCTCGCCGTGGCATCGCTGCTGAGCTGCGGCGAGGACCTCGAACTCGAGACCCGCGAGTATCCGTTGACCCGGGTCTGCGGGGCCAACAAGTACACCGGACCGCAGGGCGTCGACGTCTCGACGTACCAGCCGAACTACAATTGGGCCGCCCAGGCCGCGGCGGGCGTTCGCTTCGGCTACGCTCGTGTGTCCAACGGCACGCGGATCATCGACGACCAGTTCGATCGGAACTGGCCCGAGATGAAGGCCCAGGGCATCTACCGCGGCGTGTATCAGTACTTCCGCCCCGGCCAAGACGCGGTGGCGCAGGCAAACCTCGTAGTCGACCGCGTCGGTATGCTCGGGGCCGGTGACATGCCCGCGATGATCGACGTCGAGACGAACGACGACCAGCCCGCCTCGGTCGTCGCATCGAAAGTTCGGCAGTGGATCGACATCGTCGAGGCCGGCACCGGAAAGAAGCCGACGATCTACACCGGCGCCTACTTCTGGCAAGACTTCGTCGGGGACACCACGCTCGGTGAGTACCCGCTGTTCATCGCGAACTACGGGGCCGATTGCCCGCTCGTGCCGGACGGATGGTCGACGTGGAGCTTCTGGCAGTATTGCGATGGCAACACCGCGTACTGCACCAACGGGATGGGCTTCGATCGGGACGTCTTCAACGGCACTGACGAGCAACTCGACGAGATGGCTGGCGCCGGCGCCCGATGGGGCGCTGATGTCGTCGAGGTCGCGCCGCGCGTGAGCGTCGAGGCCGGCGAGCTCGTCGCCGTACACGTGGTCGTGCAGAACACCGGATCAACCACCTGGGATGCGTCCACCAAGCTCGGCACCACCGAACCCCGTGATCGGGCCAGCGCCCACGCCGCACCGACATGGGACGCTCCGGACCGCGTGGCGACCGTGCAAGGCGAGGTCGCACCCGGCGAGACCTATCGGTTCGACTTTGAGCTGCTGACCGCCGAGCCCGGCGTGATCACCGAGACGTTCGGCTTGGTCCAGGAGGGCGTCACGTGGTTCGGTGATCAAGACGGTCCCGCGGATGCCGCGATCGTGATCGAGGTCGATGTGCGCGCCGCGGGCGCGGACCCCGACCCGATCCCGGACCTGCCGGACGAAAATGAGCCGGAGCAGCCAATCGATGAGGAACCGCCCGCCACGCCGCCCACCGCCGATGGCGTTCCACCAGTGGTCGGGTCGTCGCCCGGTCTCGACGGCGGATGCAGCCACACCGGCTCGAGTCCGTCGCTCGCCCCGTTGTTTGCGCTGCTTCTCGTCGGGCTGCGCCGTCGTCGTTCGGAACCATAAAGTGACCTCACCCCGCTGGCCTGCGGAGCCGGGTGCTCGACGCTTCGCGTAGTCGCTCTGTGGCCGGAGCGCGGGTCCAAGTTTGAAGTTGATCGGGGACCAGCGGACCAGCAGACCAGCGGAGCAGAACAGACCTCGATGGACCTATGGTGTCGGAGGATCGCCGCCTGCGGATTGGCGCTTGAAGAACTCCCAGATCCTCTTCTCGAACGGGAAGTCCGCCGCCACACCATCGCAATTGTGAAGATCGAGGGCCCGCCGACCGGCGTGGGGCCAGTTGTGGCCGCCGTCGAGGTGGCACACCTCGAACGCTGTGTCGCACTCCCAGGTCACGCAGTCACTGCTCTTGTGGCCCTTCAGGTCGCGCTGCCGTCCGCGGCACCCATTGGTCCGCTTCCATAACGCCTCGTGGTCCGCGAGCGAGATCTTCGTCGTCATGTGGCACGACAGACCCCCTTCGATCGGGTTGTATCCGTCCTTCATCGGCGCCAGATGCAGGTACGGAATCGCCTTCCCACAATGCTTTTGGCCCACACGGCCGCGCGTGGCCATCGTGGCAATGGCGTCGAACTCGGGAAATCCGCAGGGCAGCTCCTCGGCGAGATAGCCGCCACTGACGTGACCCACCGCGAAGATGCGGTCGGGGTGGATCGCATAGGCGTCCTGGAGCTCCTCCAACAACGCATGAAGCGAGACCCGGTCGGATTCGAGGTCCCACGCGGTCACGTCCAAAAAACCACCGTGTACGTAGGCGAAGATGAACCCCTCCCGCTGCGCGAGTTCCGCAAAGCGCGTGTCCTTTTGGACGTCTTGAGTCTTCTCGTGCAGAAAGACGACCAGCGCCGCCGGGTCGTCGGGGGCGTAGGTCGTCGGTACGACGACGCTGAACTTTGCGTTCCATTGGAACGGGCCGGTGCGAGCCGCGGGGGGCGCCGGTGCTTCGATGAGCTCCGCCACGCTCGCGCCCGCATCCATCGTCGACACCACGTCCGGCGGCGGCGCACTGCCCCGAAGCAGAGGATTGTAGGCGCGCTGCTGCGGCACGGGCGTCGCGGGACGGTCAGGCGTCGGTGCGTCGCGGCCCAGCATGAACCAGGCCCCGAGTGCGATCACGATCGCGACACCCACCGACGTCGCGATCGCGAGCGGCGGCGTGCTCGCCGGAGCCGGCTGACCCGACGGTCGACCGGGCATCTCGATTCGCCGCAGTTCGTTCGCCAACGCCACCGCGCCGGGCGGGCGGTCGGCGGGATCCTTCTGCAGCAACGAGGCGACGAGGTCGCGCAACGCAGGCGGACAGTCGGTGGTCACCGGCGGGGCCGGCTCCACGAGGTGCTTCATCGCGATCTCGATCGGGGTCGAGCCGTGAAACGGCGCGCGACCCTCCAAGAGCTCGTACATCATGACGCCGACGGCATACAGATCCGTCGAGGCGGTCACCGACCGACTGCCCCGCAGCTGCTCGGGGCTCATGTACATGGGGGTCCCGAAGATCTCACCGGTCTTCGTGATGTCGGCCTGCTCGCGCCCCGTCAGCTTCGCGAGCCCGAAGTCGACAATGCGGACGCACTCGCGTTCCGAGGCGTCGTCGGCGAAGAGCACGTTCTCCGGCTTGAGGTCGCGGTGGACGATGCCGCGCTCGTGCGCCTGCGCCAGCCCGTCGGCGAGCTGCGCCATCCAATTCACGACGTGGCGCCATGGCACGGCCGTCCCGTGCAGTCGGGCCATCGCACGCCCATGCACGACCCCCATCGCGATGAAGGCGTCCCCCGAGGCTTCGTGCCCGAACTCCAGCAATCTCACGATCGACGGATGGTCGAGCTGCGCCAACGCGCGCGCCTCGTTCTCGAACCGCGGCTGACCGTCGCGCAGCGGGTCGGAGTGCAGGAACTTGATCGCGACGTCGCAGTTCGCTTGCAGGTCATGAGCACGCCAGACGACCCCCAGGCCCCCGCTGCCCAGCATCGAGAGCAGCTCGTAGCGCTGGTTGACGAGGTCGCCGACGCGGCGTTCGGTGGGGGCGCTCATGATTCAACAATAGATCGTTCGCGCCGAGATCCCGAGCAACATTGAGACCCGGGTGTCGTCGAGTCCGATGTCGCTAGTGGGTTCTGTGTCACGGCGTCGGCGTCGGGTCGGCCGTCTCCTCGCCGACGCGCGCGGGGGATTGGCGCTCGAAGAACTCCCAGATTCGCTCTTCGAAGGGGAAGTCCGCCGCCTCACCATCGCACTTCAGAAACAGCGCATCGAGGGGTCGCTTGCCGCCCTTGGGCCAGTTGTGCCCGCCGTCCAAATGGCAAACTTCGAAGGGGGTCTTGCACTGCCACGTCATGCATTTCGTCGTCTTGTAGTGCTTGAGGTCGCGCTTTGGCCCGGCGCAGCCGTTGATCTTTCGCCAATCTGATTCATGGGCCGCGAGCGAGATCTTGTTCACGCCCGAGCACGATTCGCCGCCCTCGATCGGCGTGTACCCGTCTTTCATCGGGGCGAGGTGCAGGTATGGAATCGCCACGGTGCAGAGTTCCTGATCCACTTTCGAGCGGGTTGACGTCGTCGCGATGGCGTCGAACTCGGGAAAGTTGCCACACAGAAGCCGTTCGGCAAGTTCGCCGCCGGTCACGTGCCCCACCGCGAAGATACGATCTGCGTCGATCGAATAGCTTTCCTGAAGGGTGGCTAACAGCGAGCGAAGGGCGTCCAAATCAGGCTTCTCCCATGCTCGGACATGGCTCGTGTGAGCATACGCGAAGAGAAACCCCTTCCGCTCCGCCAGCTGCGGGAAGCCGGTATCCTTGCGCACGTTCTGGGCACTCTCGTGAAGAAACACCACGAGCGGGACCGCGCGCTGCGGTTCGTAGTTCGTCGGGACGACGACGCTGAACGTAGAATCCCACTTGAACTCGCCGGTGCGAGCGGGCGCCGGTGCCGATGTATCGGCGATCTCGTGCGCATCGATTCCGAGATCTACGCCCCCCGACGCATCCTCGCGCGGCGAATGGCCCACGATCAGCGGATTGACCTTCCGCTCCGCTGCCAACGATGAGGGAGTCTCGCGCGGGGCGTCATTCCCAAAGACAACGAACAGAGCTGTCAGCAGCGCGGCGATCACCATGCTGGCCGCCACGAGGGCGAGAGGGCGCGTGCTCGTCTCGTGCGCCCGGGGTGGTCGGCTGTGAGGATGGGCGATCCAGCGCAGCTCGTTCGCCAAGGCCTCGGCGCCGGGCGGGCGTGCGGCTGGATCCTTGTGCAACAGCGCGGCCACCAGATCGCGCAACGCCGGCGGACAGTCCGCCGTGACCGGCGGAGCGGCCTCCGTCAGGTGTTTCATGCCGATCTCGAGTGACGTCGAGCCTTGGAACGGCGCGCGACCCTCGAGCAGCTCGTACATCATGATGCCGACCGCATACAGATCAGTGGCGGCCGTCACCGAGCGACTGCCCCGGAGCTGCTCGGGGCTCATGTAGACCGGGGTCCCGAAGATCTCGCCGGTCTGTGTGATGTCGGCTTGCTCTCGCCCCCCGAGCTTCGCGAGCCCGAAGTCGACGACGCGGATGCAGTCGTGCTCCGGCGCGCCGTCGGCGACGAGCACGTTCTCGGGCTTCAAAATCGCGATGGACAACGCCGCGTGCATGCGCGTGCGCCAACGCCTCGGCGAGTTGACCGATCCAGGCGACGACGCGCGGCCACGGCACCGTGGTGCCTCGCCATGTCGCCAGCGTCCGCCCATCCACGATCGCCATGACGATGAACGCGCCTCCGTCGCCATCGTTGCCAAACTCCAGGAACCGCACGATCGAGGGGTGGTCGAGTTCGGCCAGCGCGCGCGCCTCCACCGCGAATCGCGGCAGCCCAGCGCCCGACGGATCGGGATGCAGGAACTTGATCGCGACGTCGGCGTTGGACCGCGCGTCATGGGCGCGCCAAACCACGCCCAGCCCACCGCTGCCCAGCTTCGAGGTGAGGTGATAGCGGTCGTTGACGATGTCGCCAGCGCGGTGGGCGCTCGGGGAAGTCATATCTTACGGTAGATCGTCCGCGTCGCGATGCCGAGCAGCTTCGCGGCGAGGTTCTTGTCGCCGTCGGTCATGCGCAACGTCTCGTGGATCACGCGCCGCTCGATCTCCTCCAGCGAGGTGCCCAGCGGGATCACCAGCGATCGCTGTTCGGTCGGCGTCTGGCAGATGTGATCCGGAAGGTCGTCCGTATCGATGACCCCGTCGCGGTCGAGCACCACGGCCCGCTCCATCACGTTCTCGAGCTCGCGCACGTTTCCCGGCCACGAGTAGTTCGCGAGCGCCGCCATCGCCTCGGCGGAAAGTCCGTGGATGTCACGACGGTTCTTCTCGCGGAACCGCTGCAGAAAGTGTTCGGCGACCAACGGCACATCGTCCATGCGGTCGCGCAGCGGCGGGATCTGGATGTTCACGACGTTGAGCCGGTAGTACAGATCCTCGCGGAAGTTACCGGCGCGGATCTCTTCGTCGAGATCGCGGTTCGTCGCCGCGATGATGCGTGCGTCGACCTTCGTCGGCTTCGTCGAGCCCAGACGATCGAACTCGTGCTCCTGCAGCACGCGCAACAGCTTGACCTGCACCTGCGGGGACAGCTCGCCGATCTCGTCGAGGAACAACGTGCCCCCGTCCGCCGCGCCGAATTTGCCGATCTTGCGCTCATTGGCCCCCGTGAACGCTCCCTTTTCGTAGCCGAACAGCTCGCTCTCCAGGATCGACTCCGGCAGCGCGGCGCAGTTGACGGCGATGAACGGCTTCTGCGCGCGGTCGCTACGCTCGAGGATCATTCGAGCGAACAGCTCTTTGCCGGTGCCGGACTCGCCGGTGAGCAGCACCGTCACGTCGCTCGAGGCGACCTGCTCGACGAGCTGCAGCGCGCTGCGCAGCGCCATCGATTGCCCCACGATCGAGCGTTCACCACGCAGCTCCGCGATGCGCGCCTTCAGGGCGCGGTTCTCCGCGACCAGCGCCTGCCGTTCCAACGCTTGCCGCGCCGACTTCAGGATCGTCGCCCGCTTGATCGGCTTGGTGATGAAGTCGTACGCCCCATCCTTCATGCCCTGGACGGCACGTTCCACGGTGCCAAACGCCGTCATCAGGATCGTCTCCGTCTCCGGCCGCAGCGTCTTGACGAGCTTGAGGAGATCGATGCCGTCGAAGTCCGGCATCATCAGGTCGGTAATGACCAGTTCCACGGGTTGGGCGCGGATGAGATCGAGCGCTTGCTCCCCACCGGTCGCGGTGAGGACGTCATAGCCCTCCTTCGTGAAGACGCGCTCCAGCGTCTTCAGATGCGCGACTTCGTCGTCGACGAGCAAGATGGTGGCAGGGACGTTCATCTTCTGTCGCAACAAGAGTTCGGGACCGCGTGTTCCGGCGCGGGCCGCGACCGCACGGCCGAACGTCGGCGTTTGCACGTTCAGGCGTTCGCGCGGTACACTTCGGCCGTCGAGATTCTTCGCAGCCTAGTCGCAGAGTTCACCCAGGTCCAGAATGGCCAAGCTCTCGTATGTTGATGTCCGCGGGCGGCTCCATGAGCACGACCTGGGCGTGTTTACGCGTCTGGGTCGCCACCCTGACCAGGACATGCAGATCCTCGATCGCGTCGTCTCCAAGGAACACGCCCACATCGAACGGCAGGCCGACGGCGGCTACGGCGTGCGCGACAACGGCAGTCGAAACGGCACCTACGTCAATGGCGTGCTCGTCCAAGGACAGCGCCATCTTCGAAACGGCGACCGCATCACGGTTGGATCGACCGAAATCGTCTACCATGAGGACACGCGCACCGATCCCCTCGCGGGCAAGGTCACGATCCACACCGACAACATCGAGACCCACATCCGCAGCCGCGTCGCGGAGACCTCCGATCGGTTCCTGCCCGAGGGCCAGGTCCAGGACATTGCCGTACTGCGCCGCGACTACGAAAAACTGCGCATCAGCTACGAGCTGTCGAACTCGATCGGCGTGGAGATGGATCTCGACAATCTGCTCTCCAAGATCCTCGATCGCGCCTTCGACATCTTCCCTGCGGACCGTGGCGTGATCCTGTTGCGCATGGACGGGGTCGAGCATCTCGTCCCGATGGTCGTGCGCACCCGCGATCCGAAGACGGACACCGAAAACGTGCGCATTAGCCAGACGATCCTGCACGAGATCATGACCGAGAAGCAGGCGATCCTGTCCTCGGACGCGATGATGGACTCCCGGTTCGCCGGCGCGCACTCCATCATCATGGAGGGAGTGCGCAGCACGATGACCGTACCGATGCTTCATGAGAACGAGGTGCTCGGTGTCATTCACCTCGATTCGAAGATCGCGACCGGCGCCTTCACGGAGAAGGACCTGCAACTGCTCTCCGGTTTCGCCAAACAGGCCGCCGTGATGGTTCAGCACAACCATCTGCTCAAGAAGTTCGAGGGCGAGATCCTGATGCGGGAGAAGATGCACCGCCTGTTGTCTCCGCAGCTCGTCGAGGAGGTCGTCAGCGGCCGCCTCGACATCCAGAAGGGCGGCGAGTTGCGCCGCGCGACCGTCATGTTCGCCGACATTCGCGGCTTTACCTCCATCTCCGAGCAGGCGATGCCGCAGGAACTCGTCAGTCTGCTCAATGAGTATTTCGAGGCGATGGTCGACGTGATCTTCAAGTGGGAGGGCACTCTCGACAAGTTCGTCGGCGACGAGATCATGGCGATCTGGGGCGCGCCGATCACACGCGACGATGATGCCGAACGCGCCGTGCGCGCCGCGATCGAGATGCAGCAGGTCCTCGCGCAGTTCAATCGCGAGCAAGCCGAGAAGGGTGGCGTGGAGCTCAACATCGGGATCGGTCTCAACACCGGCGAACTCGTCGCCGGCTACATGGGATCGTCCAAGAGCATGAGCTACACCGTGATGGGCGACACCGTGAACACGGCGAGTCGCTTCTGCGGAACCGCGGGACCGCTCGAGGTGCTGGTCGGCGAAAACACCTTCAATGAGGTCGGCTATCTCATCAAGTCCGAGAAGCTGCCGCCCACGAAACTCAAGGGGAAGCTCGAGCACGTCGACATCTACCGAGTCCTCGGACTCAAGGCGAGCGCGACCGCCGATCCGACCGAAACCGCCCCGGCACCCGACCGCTTCCGGCAGTGAGCGTGTGGTCGATGCGCCACTGTAAAATTGCGCCCCTCGTCGAGCGTCCCGTATAGTTGCCGGACGGCCGGCGACGCCGAGGTTTGACCTTTGGCTCACGCTTCCAGCACTTCTTTAGGACGCATGCATGGCTGAAACGCAGCAGCGCTACCACGTCATCGAGCGAATTGACGCCGGTGGCATGGCCGAAGTGTTCAAGGCGAACTCCACGAGCCTTCAGGGGTTCGAGAAGCTCGTTGCGATCAAGCGCATCCTGCCCAAACTCGCCAAGAACGAGCGCTTCATCCGGATGTTCCTGGATGAAGCCAAGCTCAGCCTTCACCTCAGTCACACGAACTGCGTGCAGGTCTTCGATCTCGGGCTCGCCGATGGGACCTACTTCATCGTCATGGAGTTCGTCGACGGCGTGAATCTGAAGCACGTGATCGAGGAGTCGCGCGCCAAGCGCCGCTCGATTCCCGTCGAGCAAGCGGTCTACGTCGCACTGGAGATCTGCAAGGGGCTCGCACACGCTCACAAGAAGAAAGATCAGAAGGGCAACCACTTAGCGATCGTGCATCGCGACATCAGCCCCCCCAACATCCTGATCAGCAACGAAGGCGAGGTGAAGATCACGGACTTCGGCCTCGCCAAGGCCAAGAGTCAGGTCGAGACCACCGATCCGGGCGTCGTGAAGGGCAAGTTCGGCTACCTGTCCCCGGAGGCCGCCCACGGCGAGGATGTCGACGCTCGCACCGACATCTTCGCGGTCGGCATTCTGCTGTGGGAGATGCTCACCGGCACGCGGCTCTTTCTCGGGGACACCGACCTCGACACCCTGCAGCAGGTGCGCACCAACGCCGTTCCGCCGCTGAGCAAGTATCGCAAAGACGTCCCCTCCGCGATCGAGGAGGTCGTCCTGCGCGCGTTGGAGACCGATATCGCGACGCGGTACCAGACGATCGAGGAGCTCGGCCGCGAGCTCGCCAAGCGGATGTTCCAGCATGGCAAGCCGGTCACCGCCTTCGATATCGCCGAGTGGGTGCGATCGATTCGCGACGCCCAGCCCAAACCGGCGCGCAGCCAGCGAGACAAGGCCGTCGAAGCCGCGATCCAGGACGCCGTCAACCGCATCGTCACCCTCGAAGAGGTCGACGATCTCGACCGATTCATGGCCGAGCAGTATCACAGCTTTCCCGATCAAGGCGTCGACCTCGACGGCCCCGCCGGTGGCGACTTTGTCGATCCGCGGATGTGGGCGGACATGGGCTTCTCCGACATGGACATGGCGGTCAAGGAGCCCGAGACCAGCGATGCGTGGGAGGAAACGAACGTCACGGAGTTGATCCGGATGCGTCAGACGAGCCAGGGCGGTGTGCCGACCGCGCGCCCCGGGGGGCCGCCTTCGCTGCCCGATGAACGCACCGTCGAACTCTCCGATATGGATGGTCGAGTCCGCGCCGATGCGCTGCGACTCGCCCAACAGATGAACGCGGAGGCCGAGCTGCGTGCCGCGGCCGCAGCCCCGGTTCGCGATTCGGTCTCGCAAGCGATGGCGCAGGTCCAACAGGTCCCCGAGGTCGACGATTTTGATCGGCTCGTCGCGAACGCGAAGCCGCAAACCCCGGCACCCGCACAAGCTGCAGGGCCGGCGCAAGCCGCGGCACCGGCGCAAGCCACCGCACCGGCCTCCGATGCCTCAGAAAAAGGCGGGCTACCGGTCTGGATCATGATCGTGATGGTGCTTCTGGCGGTCGTCGCCCTCATCGTCGCCGCGGTGGTGGTACTCAAGTAGCGGATTTTTTCGGCGTGATCTGAGTCGTCCCACGCCTCGAACCGGGGTTCATGTATGTACGACGACGTTCTCGTGATGGTCCTGGCAGGTGGCGAAGGTGCGCGACTGCGCCCGCTGACGAGCGAGCGGGCCAAGCCCGCCGTTCCGTTTGGCGCACGCTACCGCATCGTCGACTTCGTCCTGTCGAACTTCGTCAACAGCGGCTTGTACAAGATCAAAGTGTTGACGCAGTACAAGGGCGAGTCCCTGCACCAGCACATCATGCGGGGGTGGCGGCTCGCCGCGATGGTCGATCAGTACTGCGAGATCGTCCCCGCGCAGCAGCGCATCGGCGAGATGTGGTACCGCGGCAGCGCCGACGCCATCTTCCAGAACCTGAACCTCATTCGCGACGAAGACCCTCGAGACGTCGCCGTTTTCGGCGCGGACAACATCTACAAGATGGATGTCCGGCAGATGCTCGCCCAACATCGTGAGACCGGCGCCGCGCTCACCGTGGCCGCGATCCCCGTGCCGCTGGAGCAGGGTTCCTCGTTTGGGATCCTCGAAGTCGACGAGACCGGTCGCCTCGTCGCGTTTGTCGAGAAGCCCGCGGCTCCACCGCCGATGCCGGGAAACCCCGACATGTGCCTCGCCAGCATGGGCAACTATCTCTTCAAAGCCGACGTCCTCGTCGATCAGCTCGAGTTCGACGCCGCCGATGAGGAGAGCGCCCACGACTTTGGCAAGAGCATCCTGACGCAGATGGTCAACGAAACCGATCTGCCGGTTTACGCCTACGACTTCAGCAAGAACACGATCCCGGGGCAGCCGGAGAGCGAGCAAGGGTACTGGCGAGACGTCGGGACGATCTTGTCCTACTGGCAGACCACGATGGACCTGTGCTCGATTTCGCCCGACTTCGATCTCTACAACCGTCGATGGCCGATTCGAACCCACTACGAGCACTATCCGCCGGCGAAGTTCGTGCACGACGACTTCCGCAACGAGCGCGTCGGAACCGCGATCAACAGCATTGTGGCCGAGGGCGTCATCGTGTCGGGGGGGACGATCCGCGACTCGGTGCTGTTTCCGCGGGTCCGCGTCAACTCCTACGCCCGTGTCGAGGAGAGCGTCGTTTTCGACCGCGTCGAGATCGGCCGCCACGCCAAGATTCGTCGCGCGATCATCGACAAGGACGTCGAGATTCCAGCCGGCATGGTCATCGGATACGATTTGGAGAAGGACGCCGCACGTTTTACCGTCTCTGATGGGATCGTCGTGATCCCCAAGGGTATGAAATTTTGAGTCGTACACCCGTGAGGGTGCAGTTCATCTGGCATCTGCACCAGCCGTATTACGGACTTCCGAACCGCCCCGTCCACCACCTTCCATGGGTGCGCTTGCATGCCACGCGGTCGTACTACGACATGGCGCGCGCCCTGCAGTCGCACCCCGACATCAAAGCGACGGTGAACTTCTCGGGCTGCCTGCTGCGTCAGTTTCGTGAAGTGCTCGACGACGGGCACCGCGACACATGGTGGGATCTGTCGATCAAGCCCGCATCGAGCCTCGACGAGCACGATAAGCGGCATCTGCTTCGACACTTCTTCTCCCTCGATCCGGAACGCGAGATCCGCCCCCACCCGAGGTACGGCGAGTTGCTGGCTCGCCGCGATCGCGCCGACGGCTTCGATTCCGCGTCGTTCCGGGATCTTCAGGTGTGGTTCAACCTGGCCTGGTTCGGTTCCTATGCGCGCGAGGAGCGGCCGATCGTCCAGGAGCTGATCGACAAAGGGCGGGGCTTCACGGAGCCGGAAAAGGAAGCGTTGCTGGAACAGCAGCTCGACGTCATGCACCAGATCATCCCGCTCTATCGCGAGCTCCACCGTCGCGGCCAGGTCGAACTCAGCGTCACACCGATGTACCACCCGATTCTGCCCGTCGTGATCGA
This sequence comes from Bradymonadaceae bacterium, assembly GCA_041601915.1. Taxonomy (GTDB): domain Bacteria; phylum Myxococcota_A; class Bradymonadia; order Bradymonadales; family Bradymonadaceae; genus JBFIHF01. The sequence continues at coordinate 3,160 of JBFIHF010000115.1, read as the reverse complement.
TTCCGATGCCGCTCTGAGCCAATCGTCGGACGGCGAGGGGCCCCAGCGGTTTCTGGCGCGCGGCGATGCCGGCGAGCACGTCTGGGCCGCGCGCTCCATTGCGCGCGAAGTCCTCGGCGTCGACGTCGATGGAATGTGGCCCGCCGAAGGAGCAGTCTCGCACCAGGCGTACACGGTGTTCGCGGAGCAAGAGGTTCGGTGGATCGCCACCGGCCACAGCGCGCTCGACCAGTCGCTGCCCGCGACCCAGAGCGCGCGCCGCGCCGACGTGCCGTACCGGGTCGGCCCGAACGGCCCCGCCGTCTTCTTTCGACACCGAGAGCTCAGCGAACGCATCGCGCACCGCTACGCCGACGAGGACCCGCAGAGCGCCGCGCGAGACCTCATCGCCGAGCTCAAGGCAAGCTCCGGCGTCGTGACCCTGATCGTCGATGGGCAACGGGTCTGGCGGCGATACGCCGACAGCGGTCGCCCGTTCCTCGAAGCGCTGTACCGCGGGATCGCCGAGGCACCGGACCTCGAATGCACGACGCCGTCGAGGTTCCTCGACGAGGTCGGCTGCGCTGACGAGCTCACCGCGCTCGGATCGGGGACATGGTTCGGCGCCGACTTCGATCGTTGGATCGGAACCGAGCCCGCGAACCGGGCATGGGACGCTCTGCACGAGACGCGTCAGGACATGGTCCGGCGGCTGAAAACCCACGCCGTGGACCCCGAAGTCGAAGAGGCGGTGTGGGACGCACTGCTGATTGCCCAGGGCAGCGACTGGTTCGCGCGCTACGGGCGCGAGAGCGACTCCGAGAACGATCGGGATCATGACCGGCTGTTTCGGGACCATCTGCGGTTCGTCTACGAGACGCTCGGAATGCCGGTGCCAGACTTCGTCGACACGCCGATCGGCGCCGCGGTTGGCATCGAGTTCGAAGCGCCCCAGCGGCTCATCTCACCGCGGATCGATGGCGCCACCGACTCGTACTACGAGTGGGAGGGCGCCGGCCGCTATGACGGAGTCGCGTCGCGGGGCTCGATGTTCCAGAGTCAGCGCGTCGTCGACACGATTTTCGTCGGCTTCGACCTCGAGCACCTCTTCATCCGGGTCGACTGGACGCGCGCCGCCGCGCGCGCCGATCACGAGGTCGATGTCGTGATGATCGTCGAGCAATCACAGGGCGTGTTCGTAGCCGCCCTGCGTCCCGGCGGCATGATTCGATGGCGTCACGATGACAGCGAGATCCCGCTGTTCGAGATCGCACTCGGAGCGAGCCTCGAGGCCGCCCTCGCGTGGACCGACATCGAACTCGCGGCGTCCGAACCGTTTCGGCTGCGCTTCGAGGTTCGGATCGGCAGCGCGATTCGTGAGCGACATCCCCCGCATGGGGCACTCGATCTCACCGTCCCCGATACCAGTTTCGATGCCCGCAATTGGATCGTCTGATCGCGGCGCCCCGTTTGACACGTCGAGGGAACCGCCCATATCGTCCGCACCACTCCGTCTAGAGGAACCCGAATGAAGCAGCTGTTGCTCGGCTTGATGCTCACCTCGCTTGTCGTCACAGGTTGTCGCAAACAGCCCGCCGAACAGACGACCACCGCAACAACCGCTCCACCACCGGCGACCACCGCCCAGCCGGAGCCGGCCACCAAGCTGACGTTCTCGTTCCAACCGAGCGAGAAGCCGGTCCAAGAGACCCAGGACAGCGCCGCCAAGCTGGTCGCTCTCATCGCGGAGCGAAGCGGTTTCGCCGTCGAGGCGAGTTTTCCGACGTCGTACGCCGACGCGATCAAGGGGCTCAAGACCAGGAAGGCGGATGTTGTGCTGCTTTCGGGCTGGGCCTACCTGAAGGCTCATCATGCCGCTGACGCAGACATCCTTCTCGTCGAGGAGCGCGACGGCAAGGCCTCGTTCGACGCGCAGTGGTTCGTCGCCACAGACTCCAAGATCAAGACGCTGAGCGACCTCAAGAAGAAGCGCATCGCCTTCACATCGCCGACCTCGGCGCCGGGGTTCCTGCTCCCGTTTGCCAAGCTCATCGAAGATGGCGTGCTGAAGCCCGGCGCCGATTTGAAGAAGGAGTTCGCCGAAGTCTATTTCACCGGCGGAGAATCTGAGGCGCTCGGCGTCCTCGTCGCGGGAGACGTCGACGCGGCGGCGGGCCCCGCGTTCGGACCGTCACTGTATCTGAAGGAACCGGACCAGCAGAAAGTGCGGGCGCTGGCTTCGGCGCCTGGCGCGCCAACGCACGTACTCGCCGTGCGCTCCGACATCGACCCCAAGGTGCGCGCGAAGCTCAAGGAAGTACTGCTCGGCCTCAACGCCGACCAAAAGGACCTCCTCGTCGGCGCGTTGGGCGCGCAGAAACTGATCGAACGCTCACACGGGGACCACCTGACCGTTCTGCAGAACGCTCAAGAACTCATCGGCGCGGAGTACCCGATGCCCGAGGAGCCCGATGTCGTGCCCGACGCCCCCAAAGGTCTGGTGCCGCCCACGAAGTAGCTCGCGCTCGCCAGCCCACCTGGTGCGCTAATTCCACCGAAACGGAATGGACTTCGTCTTTCCCGCCGGCGCAAAGGGAGATCGGGCCGGCATCAGCCCGCTGTAGATCGCCGAGTACACCGCGTTCTGGACCACCACGACCGCCTTGGACTGTTCATCCGGCCGCACGCTCAGGTCGAAGCGATAGGGCAAGTCCGGGTTCCCCAGCGTGAACTTCATCAGATCACCGGAGCCGGACTTGCCGTACACGCGCAATTCCGGCGCCTTGGCGTTGGGGAAAATACTGGGATCGAGCACTGAGACGAACTTCTTCGCCTTGTAGCTGGCCTCGAACCACTCGATCAGTTCCCAGTAGTCCACGTCGTACGACAGCTCGAAGTCGAGGCGCCGTTTCACCACGACACTGCGCGTGGCGACGAGCTTGAACTCCGACAACTTGATCGGCACCGTGTCGTACGTCGCCGTCTTGATGACGTCACCGATCGACGTTTTCTTGGGCGAGTAGGGCGCTTCGGCGAACGCCGTCGCCGCGCAGCACGTGCCGGCCATCAAGATCAATGCGGTTGCCCATGTCTTCATTGCGGCTCTGGGTTCGAGTCCCGCCCAGTGTAGAGAGGAATCCCACGCGACGCATCCCAAGAAACACAAACGCCCCCGGAGTGC
>JBFIHF010000114.1:0-16511 GCA_041601915.1 Bradymonadaceae bacterium | reverse complement strand
GGGGCCCTCGGGGTGGAAGTTCGGCCCGACCGAGAGCGGGTCGCACTGGTGATCCCAGTGGCAGTCGTCGTTGCCCGAGCCGTTGCCGAAGTCGAAGTAGCAGTCGGCCTTGCATGGGCCGCCGCCTTCGCCGCCGACGCCTGCGGTCAGCGCGGGACCCTCGGTGTTGTCGCACGGGCCCAGACACTCGCGGTCGTGGGCGTCGACGAAGCCGTCGCCGTCGTCGTCCTCGCAGTTGCCGCACTCCAGCAGCTTGTCGTTGCAGGTCGTGATGACACAGCTCCACTCTTCGCCGCCCGGGTCGGTCACGACGACGACCTCGCCGCCCTGGATCGGGCCCCCGTCGGTGCCTTGCCAGCTGTTGGCCCCACCGTCCGCGCTCGAGGAGTTCGGAGTCATCGAGTTCGGGGTCATCGAGTTGGGGGTGCCGGAGTTGGAGGTGCCGCTGTTGGGGCCACCAGCGCCGCCTTCGTCACAACCACCACATGCAGCCAGGGCGACCACGGTCGCCAGCAAGATCGCTTTCATCGATGTTCTCCCAAGGAGTCGTGTGATCCAGCATACCACTTCGCGGGAGCTGCCCACAGCGGGTCGCACGTGCGCCCGTCGTCGGGACCAGAGCGATGCAAGGCGACAATTTGCCCCGTCGAATGTTAGGAAGTAGGCTCAGCTCGACCCCCGGAGTTTGTTATGTCAGTGCGTATCCTGAGTTTTTGCGTCTCGTTGGTGCTGGGCTTCGTGATGGCGTGCTCGTCCCCGCAGTCGGGCAACTCGGGCACGGACGTCAAAGAGCCGCCGAAGGAAGCGGCGCCGACGTGCTTTGAGGGCTGCATGATCAGCTCGGCGAACAAGTGCACGACGGAAGGCAACGTGATGGACTGGTCGAGCTCGGAGGCGGAGACGATCGATTGCGACCCGCGCTGCTGCGAGCCGGGTGCCAAGACGGTGAGCGGTACCAGCGATCCCGACGGCGACGGCGTGTACGACGACGCGGACCAGTGTCCGGACAAAGCCGAAGACCGCGATGGCTTCCAGGACGACGACGGCTGCCCCGACGCGGACAACGACGGCGACGGGATCCTCGACGACGCGGACCTGTGTCCGCTGGACGCCGAAGACATCGACGGCTTCCAAGACGACGACGGCTGCCCCGACATCTGAGCGCTGACTCGCGCGTCAGCCTGCCGCGCTGCGTTGCGCGGCCCGATCGATTCCGCTAAGCGTTGGCGGTCATGAACGCTAAGTACCTCCAATTTGCTTTCCTCCTGCTGCTCTGCGTCGGCCTCGACCAGTGGACCAAGCAGGTTGCGTCCGCGCGCCTCGCGACGACCCATTCGTGGATCGATCACCCGATCGTGGTCGAGGTGAGCGCGGATCACGATGGTCAGACCGTGCACGACGTGTTGGGCGCGGAGTTCACGCGCAACGACGACGCCCATGTTCGTGAGATCGGGCGGCGATACGCGCGGACCCCCGACGGAGGTCGGCTGACGCCCGAATCGGTCGTGAGCGCGGGTGACGCGATCCACGTCACGGATCGCAAGGTCGTCGTGATCCCCGGCTACTTCGACTTCGAGTACACCCGCAATCCGGGCGCCGCGTTTGGGTTTCTGGCCGACGGCGACTCGCCGTATCGGCTGCCGTTCTTCATCGTGGTGAGCCTCATCGCGATCGGCGTGATCCTCGTGATGCTGCGCGGCGTATCGCGCACCGATCAACTGGCGATCTTTGCGCTGTCGTTCATCGCAGGCGGCGCGATCGGCAACTTCATCGACCGCGTGGCGTACGGCTGGGTGATCGACTTCATCGTCTGGAAATACTCCGAGACGGCACGCTGGCCGACGTTCAACATCGCCGACGCGTTCATCTCCGTCGGGGTGGCGTTGCTGGTCGTGCAGATGGGCCGCGACTGGCAGCGTGAACGCGCCGAAGCGGCACAGCTCCTCGCGAGCGAGGAGTAAGGATGCTTTTTGGCAATGTCGCGATCGAGGGCGTCGCACACGTCGACGCGCCCGAACAGGTCACGTCGCGGCAGGTCGAGGAGCGCATGCTCGAGACGCTGACGCGCCTCGGCCAGAAGCCGGGGCTCATCGAGAGCCTGACCGGCGTCGTGGAGCGCCGGTTCTTCGAGGAAGGTGTGCAGCCCAGCGATGCGGCGACGCGCGCGGCGCGGGCGGTGCTCGAGGCCACAGGCGTCGATCCGGCGCGCATCGGCGTGGTCGTCAGCACCTCGGTCTGTAAGGACTACATCGAACCGTCGATCGCCAGCACGGTGCACGGCAATCTGGGCCTCGGCCCCCACTGTCTGAACTTCGACATCGGCAACGCGTGCCTCGCGTTCCTGAACGGGATGGAGATCGTCTCGAACATGATCGAGCGCGGTCAGATCGACTACGCGCTGGTCGTCGACGGCGAAGACAGCCGCTTTGCGGTGGAAGCGACGTTGGCGCGCCTCGCCCGCGCGACGACGACCGATCAGGACCTACGGGACGACTTTGCGACGTTGACGCTGGGGTCCGGGGCCGCGGCGATGTTGCTGTGTCGCGGCGATCTCGCGACGACGACGCACCGTTTCGTCGGCGGCGTCCAGCGCGCGGCGAGCCAGCACAACAGCCTGTGCCGGGGTCAGCCGGACCGCATGACGACGGACGCGGGCGCGCTGTTGTCCGCGGGCGTCGAGCTCGCGGAGCAGACGTGGGCCGACGCGCAGATGTCGCTGGGCTGGACGCCCGACGAACTCGACGTCGTGGTGCTGCATCAGGTCGGAGCGGGGCACTTCAAGACGCTGTTCAAGCGTCTGGGTCTCGACGCCGATCGCGCGTTCCTGACGTATCCGGAGTTCGGGAACATCGGACCGGCGGCGATCCCGATCACGCTGTCGAAGGCGCGGGATGCCGGTCGCATGCATCCCGGCGATCGGGTCGGGCTGATGGGCATTGGTAGTGGTTTGAACTGTGCGATGATGGAGATTCGATGGTGAGCCTGCAAGAGAAGGTCGCGAGCTGGGCCGATGATTACCCGTTCGAGTCCCGGTGGTTGGACCTCGACGGCGCGCGGATGCACTACATCGACGAAGGCCCGCGCGACGCGCCGGTGCTGTTGATGGTGCACGGCAACCCGACCTGGTCGTTCTACTACCGCAACCTCGTGAAGGCGTTTCGCGAGGACTTCCGGTGCATCGTGCCCGACCACATCGGGTGCGGGCTGTCGGACAAGCCGCAAGACTACGAGTACACGCTGCGCCGCCGCATCGACGACGTCGAAGCGCTGGTCAACCACCTCGGCGTGGAGCGGTTTTCGATCGCGGTGCACGACTGGGGCGGCGCGATCGGGATGGGCCTGTGCGCTCGCCGGGCCGCGGATGTCGAGCGGATCGTGATCTTCAACACCGCCGCGTTTCGCGACGTGAACATCCCGTTTTCGATCAACATCTGCCGGATCCCGGGCTTTGGGGAGCTCGCGGTCAAGGGGCTGAACGGGTTCGTGCTCACGGCGCAGATCCGCGCGATCTACGACCGCGCGAAACTCTCCGGTCGGGTGCGCGAGGCGTACCTTGCGCCGTACGACTCGTGGGGGAACCGCGTGGCGATCCACGCGTTCGTCAAAGACATCCCGATGGGGGAGGACCACCCGTCGTGGCAGACGCTGGGCGACGTCGAGGCGGCGCTGCCGCAGTTCGCCGATCGCCCGGTCCTCATCGTATGGGGCGACGACGACTTCTGCTTCACGCCCCATTTTCGGGCGCGCTGGGAGGCGCTCTACCCGGACGCCGAAGTCCACGCGCTCGCGGATGCGTCGCACTTCGTCGTCGAAGACGCGACGGAAGCCATCATCGGGTGGATGAGGCCGTTCCTCAGCCGTTCGAGCCCGGCGCACAAGGGCCACGCGTAGGTCCCTCGCCGGGTGCGGAGCGAAGTGGTAACTCTGCGGTAGGTGTCAGGGAGGGTCACATGTTTCGGAGCGTGAACCCGGCGACCGGCGAGTTCATCGCCAAGTATCCACAGCTCAGCAACAACGAGCTCGAGGTGCGGCTCGATCGCGCGGCGTCCGCGTTCGGCGGCTGGCGGGATGCGTCGTGGGATGCCCGACGCGGGGTGCTGACTCGCGCCGCAAATCTGCTGCGGGACCGGGTCGCCGACCTGTCCGCGTTGATCACGCGCGAGATGGGCAAGCCGATCAAACAAGCCGAGGGCGAGGTCCTGAAGTGCGCGTGGGGGTGCGACTACTACGCCGCTCACGGCGAGCGCTTCCTCGAGCCGCGCGCGATCGAGAGCGACGCGTCGCGGTCGTTCGTGCGCTACGACCCGCTGGGGCCGATCCTCGCGATCATGCCGTGGAACTTCCCGTTCTGGCAGGTGTTCCGCTTCGCGGCACCCAACCTCGTCGCCGGAAACGTGGGTCTGCTGAAGCACGCCGCCAACGTGTGTGGGTGCGCGCTCGCGATTGAGACCGTGCTTCGCGACGCCGGGGCGGCCCCGGGCGTGTTCCAGACCCTGCTCATCGATCACCCCCAGACCGAGATCGTGATCCGCGACGAGCGTGTGCGGGGCGTGACGCTCACGGGTTCCGTCGCCGCGGGCCGCGTCGTGGGGCGCGTCGCCAGCGAGTCGCTCAAGCCCAGCGTCCTCGAACTCGGCGGCTCGGATCCGTTCATCGTGCTCGCTGACTGTGATCTGGGGCGCGCCATCGACGGCGCGATCCTCGGTCGGATGCAGAACAACGGTCAGAGCTGTATCGCGGCGAAGCGCTTCATCGTTCAGCGCGCGATCCTCGACGAGTTCACCGACGAGTTCGTGCGGCGCGTGGAAGCGCTGGTCGTCGGGAACCCGATCGACCCGGCGACCGAGATCGGCCCGCTGGCGCGTCCGCAGTTCGTGCATGATGTGCATGATCAGGTTCGTCGAACGCAGCACGCCGGTGGAACGCTGCGTACAGGCGGGATGACGATGCCGGGGCCCGGGAACTTTTTCGCTCCCACCGTGATGAGCGACGTGAAGCCGGGGATGGCGCTGTTCGACGAGGAGACCTTCGGGCCCGTCGCCGCGGTGATCGCGGCCGAGGATCTCGACGAGGCGATCGCGCTCGCCAACACCTCCGAATTCGGGTTGGGCGCGTCGGTCTGGACCGAGCGCGAAGAGGGCTTGGATGAGATCGCCACGCGCATCGAGAGTGGCCATGTCGCGTTCAATGGGATCGTGAAGTCCGACCCGCGGCTGCCGTTTGGCGGCGTGAAGAACTCCGGCTATGGTCGAGAGCTCTCTCGTGACGGGCTGCTCGAGTTTCTGAACACCAAGACGGTCTGGATTCGATAGATCAGCATCGTGGTGGGAATGTCGGGCGCCCAGATCGCCTTACGGTGCTCTCGCGATGAGGACCTCATGTTGCTGACGATCACGACAACGCACCAGCCGGCCACCGACCTCGGGTACCTGCTGTACAAGCACCCGGACCGGTTTCAGACGTTCGACATCTCGTACGGCAAGGCGCACGTCTTCTACACCGAGGCGACCGCGGAGCGCTGTACGGCGGCGCTGCTGCTGGAGCTCGATCCGGTCGCGCTGGTGCGGTCCAACGACAAGGACAACAGCGCGCCATTGGCGCAGTACGTCAACGACCGTCCGTACGTGGCCTCGTCGTTCTTCAGTGTCGCGATCAACCAGGTGTTTGGGACGGCGCTGAGCGGGAACAGCCGGGAGCGTCCCGACCTCGTCCGTCGAGAGATCCCGCTCGAAGCCACGCTCGCGGTGGTGCCGTGCCGCGGCGGCGACGAGCTGATCCACAAGCTGTTCGAGCCGCTCGGCTACGAGGTGTTCACGGACCGTCATCCGCTGGACCCACAGTTTCCCCAGTGGGGCGAGAGTCGCTACTGGCGCGTCACGGTGCGTGCGCGAGCGCGGCTGACGGACCTCCTGTCGCACCTGTACGTCCTGCTGCCCGTGCTCGACGGGCAGAAGCACTACTGGGTCGGCGAGGACGAGCTGGAGAAGCTGCTGCGTCATGGCGACGGATGGCTCGAAGAGCACCCGCATCGGGAGCTCGTGGTGTCGCGATATCTCGGTCGCCGTCGCAGCCTCGTGCGGGAGGCGCTCGATCGTCTGCGTACCCTCGACGACGATCTGCCCGAGGACGACGCGGACGACGATGAGGTCGCCGCCACGCCGCGCCCGGTGTCGCTGGGTCGCCAGCGCATGGACGTCGTGACCGAGAAGCTCGTCGCGACAGGGGCGGGCACGGTGCTCGACCTCGGCTGCGGCGAGGGAAAGCTCGTGAAGGAGCTGCTCGGATGCCCGCAGTTCTCGCGAATCCTCGCGATGGACGTCTCGCATCGCGCGCTCGAGATCGCGGCGCGCCGCCTGAAGCTCGACCGCATGGCACCGGCCAAGCGCGAGCGCCTGGAGCTCTTCCACGGCTCGTTGTTCTATCGCGACGAGCGCATCGAAGGGTGCGACGCCGCCGCGGTGGTGGAGGTGATCGAGCACCTCGACCCCGAGCGGCTCGAGGCGTTCGAGCGCGTGCTGTTCGGCTGGACGCGGCCACGCTGGGTCGTGCTCACGACGCCCAACGCGGAGTACAACGTCGTGTGGGACACCCTGCCGGCCGGCGAGGTTCGACACCCCGACCATCGGTTCGAGTGGAGTCGTACCGAATTTGGCGCATGGATTACCAAGGTCTGTGAGGCGTTCGGCTACCGCACGCACGAGCTGTTCGGGGTCGGCGTCGAGGTCACTGACCACGGTCATCCAACGCAAGGCGTCGTGTTGTGCCGGGAGGAGTCATGAAGCGGATCGACTTACCCGACCCTTGCGTGGTGATGCTGATCGGCGCCTCGGGCTCCGGAAAATCGACGTTTGCGCAGCAGCACTTCCCGGCGTCGACGGTGCTGTCGTCGGACGCGTTTCGCGCGATGGTGATCGACGACGAGAACAGCCTGACCGTCAACGAGGACGCGTTCGATGCGCTGCACTACGTGCTGCGGAAGCGCCTGACACACATGCGGCTCACGGTCGTCGACGCCACGCACATCCAGCCCGAGTCCCGCGCGGGACTCGTCCGGGTCGCGCGCGACAACCACCTGTTCGTCGTCGCGATCGTCATGGACACCGCACTGGACGTCTGTCTGGAGCGCAATCGAGAGCGCGCCGACCGCACATTGCCGGACCCGGTGATCCGGCGCCATGTCCAGCAGGTGCGCCGCGCATCGCCCAAACGGCTGCGCCGCGAGGGCATTCGATTCGCACACCATGTGCGCCCGGACGACGTCTGTGAGGTGGTTCGTAGCCCATTGTACGCAAACAGGAAGTCGGAAGAGGGTCCGTTCGACATCATCGGCGACGTGCACGGATGCTTCGATGAGCTTGCGGTGCTTATCGATGCGCTCGGTTACGGGCGCGATGGTGAACGCGTTACATCGGCACCCAATGGGCGACGCCTTTTCTTCGTTGGTGATCTCGTGGATCGGGGGCCGTTCACGCCAAAGGTCCTGCGCCTGGTGATGGACGCCGTCGACGACGGGTTTGCGCTGTGTGTGCCGGGGAACCACGACACGAAACTGAGCAAGGCGCTCAAGGGCGCCAAGGTCACCGCGCGCCATGGTCTGCAACAGTCGCTCGATCAGCTCGCGGAATGCGACGGGGCCTTCCGCGCGCGGGTGGTGGCGTTCATCGACGGGCTCGTCAGTCACCTCGTGGTCGACGGCGGACGGCTGGTCGTCGCGCACGCGGGGATGAAACAGGAGTACCAGGGGCGGTCGTCGGGTCACGTGCGGGCATTCGCACTGTACGGTGAGACAACGGGTGAGTCTGACGAGTTCGGCCTGCCGGTGCGCCTGAACTGGGCCAAAGACTACCGCGGCGAGGCGGCCGTCGTGTATGGGCACACCCCCACGCCGCATGCGGAATGGCTGAACGACACGATCTGCATCGACACCGGCTGTGTGTTCGGGGGCCGGCTCAGCGCGTTGCGTTGGCCGGAGCGCGAGATCGTCAGCGTGCCTGCGGCGCGCGTGTACGCCGAGCCGGTGAAGCCGCTGCAGACCGGCGACGGGCGGACGGCCCAGCAGGCCGCCGACGACGTGCTGGACCTCGCCGACGTCCTGGGCAAGCGCCGCGTGCAGACGCGGGCCGACGGCGCGGTGACAGTCGCGGCCGAGAACAACGCCGCGGCGCTCGAGATCATGAGCCGCTTTGCGGTCGACCCGCGCTGGATGCCCTACCTGCCGCCCACGATGTCGCCGTGTGAGACGAGCCAGGCCGATGGCTGGCTGGAGCGTCCCGAGGAGGCGTTTTCGTACTTCGAGAAGCACGGCGTGACCGAGGTCGTGTGCCAGGAGAAGCACATGGGCTCCCGGGCGGTGCTGGTTCTCGCCCGCGACGGTGAGGCGGCGCTGGAGCGCTTCGGGGTGGCGGACGGGCGGACGGGCGTCGTGTACACACGGACCGGCCGTCCGTTCTTTGGTGCGGACGCTGAGACGGAGCTCGCCCTGTTGAACCGGGTGCGCGGGGCGATGGATGAGTGTGGGACGTGGGATAGCCTGCAGGCGGACTGGGTGTGTTTCGATGCCGAGCTGATGCCGTGGTCCGCGAAGGCGCAGCAGCTGTTGCAGTCGCAGTACGGGGCCGTGGGCTCGGCGGCGGATGCCGGAATGACCGCGGTCATCGACGCGCTCGCCGCGGCCGCCGAGCGTGGCGTGGACCTCGATGGAGCCCTCGAGCGAGCGACCGAGGGGGCAGCCAACGCGGCGGCGTTTCGGGACGCCTATTGGGCCTACTGTTGGGACGTCGATTCGATCGAGGACTTTCGGCTGGCGCCGTTTCATGTGCTGGCGGCCGGCAACGAGGCGTGGTTCCACCAGCCGCACCGCCGCCACCTCGAGGTGATCGACGCGCTGTGCGACGTCGACACCATCCTGCATCGCACCCAGCGACGGTTCGTCGAGCTCGCCGACCCCGGGCAACGCGCGGCGGCGGTGGAATGGTGGGAGGAGCTCACCGCGAGTGGCGGGGAGGGCATGGTGGTCAAGCCGGCCTCGTTCACGGTGCGCGGCACGAAAGGGCTCGTGCAACCTGGCGTCAAGGTGCGGGGCCGCGAGTATCTGCGCATCATCTACGGCCCCGATTACACGCAGCCCGCGAACCTCGAGCGGTTGCGCCGCCGCGGACTGGGACGAAAGCGCTCGCTGGCCCGTCGCGAGTACGCGTTGGGCGTGGAAGGGCTGGAGCGCTTCGTGGAGCGAGAGGCGTTGCGACGCGTTCACGAGTGCGTGTTCGGCGTACTCGCCCTCGAATCGGAGCCCGTAGATCCGCGGCTGTGAACGGTTGAGGCGGCTTCGTTCATCGTGCTAAGTCCCCTGGGACACTTGGAGGTAGCGATGGCGAACCCAAACTTAGAAGCAGGCGATACCGTACCCGCGTTTCAGGCCGATGGTCATGACGGAGAGAACGTCTCCGACAAGAGTCTGCGCGGGAGCCGGTACGTGCTCTACTTTTACCCGAAGGACGACACCCCCGGTTGCACGACTCAGGCGTGTGACTTTCGGGACAATATGGCGCGCCTGCAGGGCGCCGGATACACGGTGCTGGGCGTCTCGCCGGACTCGCTCAAGAGTCACGAGAAGTTCAGTTCGAAGTACGAGCTCAACTTTCCGCTGCTGGCAGATCCGGACCATGCGGTCGCGGAGGCGTTCGGCGTATGGCGTGAGAAGAAGAATTACGGCCGGACGTACATGGGCATCGTGCGCTCGACGTTCGTCGTGGACGAGGCCGGCACGTTGACCCACGTCTACGACAACGTGAAGGCCAAGGGCCATGTCGACCGCGTGTTGAGCGAAGTTACCGCGTAACCGACTGACCGCGGTCAGTCAGCCCCGACCTGCCTCGCTCGCATCCGCGAGCCACGATGGCGAGGGTCGAGAGCGTCGCGAACCAGAGGCCCGTCACGATCGGGCCGACGTGGGGTTCGCCGATGAAGACCGCCACCGAGATCGCGACGGGGACGAGGTTGTAGAAGTACGTCGACAACCACCATCCCTGGGTGTCTCGCGCGGGGGTTCCCATCGTGCGCTGGAAGTAGAAACGGAGCTGAGCGAGCCCCAGTCCGATGTACGCGAGGACGGGCAGTGCCCACAGCGCTTCGGGTTTGCCGTCCAAGATCGTGACGACGAACCCCGCCCCGATCATCGCGAGTCCGTAGAGCGCCGGCAGCGTGCCGATGATCGCGACGACGAGGAAGAATGCCGCGATTGCTCGGGCGGGATCGGCGGGGTTCGAGAGCGGTTCGAGTCGTGAAAGGGGTCGCGCCGTCATGACGTACCTCCGTGCGTAGGTCACGCGGAGGTAGTTCAAGGGTCATGCCGGAGGAACGCCACCGTGGAATGGGGGTGAGCGGCAGCTCGGAGGTCGCGATCGTCCAGCAGGTCGACGGTCGGGCTGTCCACGGTGTGGACACGCTCAGCGGCGTCGGCGGCGGAGCCCGACGAGGACCAGAATGCTGAGCCACGCGCCGGAAGCCGCACCGCTGGAGGACGCGCACCCGCACCCCTCCTCGGGGATCGCCGCGACGGGCGCGATCGCGCAGATCCCGCGATCGCAGACGTCGCCCGCCGCGCAGTCGCCATCGACCTCGCACAGGCGGCGGCAGTGGCCGGCGAAGCACGACTCGGCCTCGGGGCACTGGATCATATCGCACGGGTCGGCGGTGCACCGACTCTCGAAGCAGGCGTCGCTGGGGTTGCTGCAATCGACTTCGCTGCCGCAGACGTCGAAGCAACCGCCGCCCCAGCATTGCTGCAGGTCCGGGCACATCACGTCGCGGCATGGGTCATCGGTGCAGCGCCCTTCGTAGCAGCGGTCTGCCGGATTGCTGCAGTCCACATCTCCGCCGCAGACGTCGAAGCAGCCGCCGCCAAAGCAGGTCTGCGACGACGGGCAGTCCACGTCACGGCACGGGTCGTCGGTGCACCGGTTCTCGTAGCAGCGGTCGTTAGCGTTGCTGCAGTCGACCTCGCCTTCGCAGGTCTCAAAGCAGCCCCCGCCCCAGCAGGTTTGGGAGGCCGCGCAGACGATGTCCTGGCACGCCTCGCTGGCGCAACGGGTCGCGAAGCAGCGGTCCGAGGGGTTCTGGCAGTCGACGTCCTCGCCGCAGGTCTCGAAGCAGCCCCCGCTGACACACATCTGGGTGACGGCGCACTCGAGGCTGTTGCAGGGGTCGTCGGTGCATCGTTCGGCGTAGCAGCGGTCGCCGGGGTTCGTGCAGTCGGCGTCGTCGGTGCAGCTGTCGAAACAGTCGCCGCCGACGCACACCTGGTCGGTGGTGCACGGGCAGACGGCGAGGGTGCACACGCGGCCGTCGCCGTCGTAGTTCGTCGGACACTCGCATTGGAATGTGCCCGGCCGGTTCGTGCACATCGCCAGAGGGTCGCAGTCGTGGGTACCGCCGCTGCATTCGTTGATGTCGCTGCAGCCCTGTCCATCGCCGACCCAGCCGATGTTGCAGACGCAGGCAAAGGTGCCCGGGGCGTTCGTGCACGACGCGTTGCTGTCGCAGCCGGCAGCGCCCGTCGCGCACTCGTCGATGTCGTCGCAGACGAGTCCATCGCCGCTGAACCCGGAGCCACACGTGCAATCAAAGCCGCCGGCGACGTTCGTACAGATCGCATCCGCAGCGCAGCCGGATGTCCCGTCGGCGCATTCGTCGATGTCGGCACAGCTGAATCCATCGCCGGCGAATCCTGACGGGCACGCGCACGAGTAGCTACCCGGCGCGTTGGTGCATGCTGCGATCGGATCGCAGGGTGCAGCGAGGCACTCGTCGACGTCGTCGCAGACGAACCCGTCGCCGACGTACCCAGGGGCGCAGGCGCAGCTCGAACCGCCCGGCAAGTTGGTGCAGATCGCGGCGGCTGCGCAGCCGGCGGTCCCGTCGGCGCATTCGTCGTCGTCGAGGCAGACGAAGCCGTCACCGGACCACCCGGGGTCGCAGGTGCACCCGAAACTTCCGGTCGAGTTCGCACACGTGGCGTTGGGATCGCAGTTCGACGTGCCCGTCGCACATTCGTCGATGTCGACGCAACTCGTGCCGTTGTCCGCGTATCCCGGGGCACACGGGCACGAAAAGCCGGGCTGCTCGTTCAGGCACGCGGTGTTCGGCCCGCAGTCGTCGGTGCCGATCGCACACTCGTCGATATCGCTGCAGGTTTGTCCGTCGCCGACGAACCCGGCGTTGCAGGTGCAGGTCCAGCTCTGCGGCACCTTCTGGCAGGTCGCGTTCGTGTCGCAGTCGGAGAGCCCCAGCGCGCACTCGTCCACGTCGATTGCGGACCCCAATGTCAACGGGGTGGCGTCATCATCTTGGAACCCGCCCGCGAAGTAGCCCGCGGGTCGGTTGGCGATGTCGTTGGTGCCCAAGATCGTGGGGTCATCGGTCAAGATGCGGATGCGGCGCTGCCCGATGCCGTAGGCCGCAGGAAAGGCGTTCGCCCAGATCTCGGCGTGGACGCGTCCCATGGACGCGAGCCCCAGGCGGATCGTGTAGCGGAAGTCGACCCGGGTTTGACCGTCGATGATCGGAATCGTGAGGGTGTCGGCGTTCGTCGTCCAGCCGTCGGGCCGGGGTGCGTAGGACACAAACTGGAAGTTCGCACCGAACGGCTTAAACACCGCCCCATACGCCGCCGCCTGTCCGCGGTTCTGAACACTGACGTAGATGTCGATCGTGTCGCCCGCAACGAGGGTCCCACCGTTGACGTCGACGGCTTGTTGCGTCGCGACAAGGTCCGAGGCGAGGATCGCGGTGCCCGGGATCAGGCGGTAGATGTTGGGGTCGTAGTTGACGTCGCCGGGAGCCCAAGAAAGCTCGAACGCCTCGGCACCGGAGTCCTCCCACGTCACGACCTCGAACGGAAAGACGCCGCCGGCGGCGGGGAAGTCGAAGACCTGGCGTTCGGCGGTGAAGCCGCCGCCGTCGTGATTGAACGAGTCAAGTTGACTGCCCGTCCACCCCTGGTAGTTCCAGCCGTCGGCCGATCCGACGGCGATCGACCACGCGTTTCTGACCGTCGCGACGGGCGGAATGTACAGCCAGCCGTGCACGACACCGGCGAAGTCGTCGCGCTGTCCGCCGAACAGCCCCGTAAACGGGGTGTTCAGGGAGAAATCACCGGTCTCGTTGCGTTGAAAGTCGTTCGGCGAGTTCCATCGGAAGCCACGGATGTCGAGGTATCCTGGCGCCGCGAGCGCCTGCTCCGCACGTCCGTAGTTGTTGACGTTGAGGATCCCGTCATCGATCCAGTAGTGCCAGCTCCCCTGCGCGCCGGTGCCCGGCGCGTCGTCCGCGCCGTTCGTCGGGTCGGTGCCGGCAGCAAAGATCTCGGCGAGGTCCCACTGCCCCCCGCCGTCGCTGTCCGCCAACAACGGATTCGTGCGCCAGCGCAGCACTTCGGCGCCATCGCCGATCCCGTCGTTGTCGCTGTCGACGTTGGCCGGATCCGAGCCGGCGATCAGTTCATCGGCGTCGCTCAGCCCATCGCCGTCCGCGTCCTGTGCGAACACAGCACCCGGCGAGGCGGCAACCCCCAATGTCACTAACGCGATGACGACTACGATACGGTCCACGAAATCCTCATGATCGACGATACGGCAAAGCCCCGAACGATTCCACGATGCGCGTTGGCTAACGACACGTCGACAGGCAGATGCCATAGCCTTCGAGGATATCACCTCCGGGGCCCGGTGCATCGTCAATCGCCTCGCAGCGCTCCTGCGCCGTACAGCCCACGGCATCCGCGAACTCGCAGAGCGCGCGACAGACCCCGGCCAAGCATCGTGCCCCGGCTCGGCAGTGCTGGGTATCCGATGCGGTGTCGCACGACGCACCATCGGCGATGTCGAACGTCTCCGCGGCTCCGCGCCGTCGGCAATTCGCGGCAAAGCCGGTCGGGAGGATCTGGATCTCACACACTTCGACGCGTGCGCAGTCCTGTAGGACCGGGTTGCACTCATACTGCGGCGGTTCCGTGGGCACGCCCGCGCACGTCGTCCCGCGCGGCAACGTGTCGCGCGGATACAGCGGCCCGGTGTCGTCGGCGAGGTCCGGCGGTGTCGCACCGTCGTCGTCGGTGTCGGGGGCTACATCGTCCGTGGGCACCGACGTGTCATCGATCGAGGCGTCGGCGACAGCGAAGGGCACCGTCGCCGAGGTGTCGAAGCACCCCGCGATCAGCGCGGCGAGGAGAAACGGGGACCAGACACGGCTCAAAATGACGCCCTCCAACCGGCGACGGTGTCGCCTTCGGGGGTGCGGTTCACCCACAGAAAGACACCGTATCCCGCGGCGAGGCCGCCGACGACGTATCCGACGGGGATCATCAGATTCGCGAAGCGCAATCGCTTGTCGAGCTGGTCGTAGCGGGTCCGATCGGCGCCGTCGGCGGCGACACGACGAAACTCTGGCTGCATCTGAGTCGCAGCGACGAGGTGGTAGACGAGTGTTCCCGCGAGCGCGGTGCCGCCGACGGCCATCATGATCGGGCCCGCGGCCCCCGATGAGCGAGGGGTGTCGCGCGGTCCTTCGACCACCGTGGTGTCGGCCGGGCCATGCACTCGCGTGGGTTCGATGGCGAATTCGTCGAGCGCGAAGCCCACCGGCGGCAGCGGTTCCTTGACGTTGTCCGACGCCCGACGCTGAGCGATCTGGATCCGCACCGCGTCGATGCGCCCCGACAGCGCCTCGTTCGGATCGCTCGCCGCGACCTCATCGAGCAGGCGTTCGGCGAGGTCGAGGCTGCCGGCCGCGACGGCTTCATGGGCGAGTCGGACTTTGCAGGCCCCGAGCAATCCGCGCATCTGCGCGGACTCGCCGCTGTCGACCGGCTCCGACTGGAGAAACGACGAAGCGGCACTGATCGCGTTCGGGCACTTCTCGGCGCGGTACCACGCCACCGCGGCGTTCTTGAGGAGCTCCGGTCGCGGCTCGAGCGCATAGGCACGCGTGAACACGTCCGCGGCCTCAGCATACCGGCCGGCCGCGAACTCACTCATGCCGAGGTCGTTGAGGCTCGCGACATCGTCGTTTTGCGCGACAGCGGACGCGCAGTACAGCGTAAGCGCGATGAAGACGAAAAGTGGATGCCCCATGGTCCGATCTAGGTAAATGGTGTTTTTCGCATGATGCGTCTAGCCGCACGAGCGCCTTGTCGTTGCACGACGATGCTAACAGAGGATGGCCGTGCACAACATCACGGCTTCAGTAGTTGAAGTCGAGGGTCGGTAGCGGCTTCTCCGACGGGTCCTCTTTTGGTGGATCCACCACGGGCGGGTCGACCGGCGGCGGGTCTTCGGCTGGTGGCTCCGCGGGTTTGGCCTTGGGCTTCACCGCGGGCTTGGGCTTGGGCGGCGCGACGGATGGAGGATCGGGAGCTGGCTGTTCTTCGACCTCGGCGACGGGCGCTGGTTCCTCGGCCAATTCGACGACGTCGGGAGCCGGCGTGGGCGTGGCGACCACGGGAGCCGTCGGGATCGCGACGGGTTCGACGTGTGGTGTGCCGGCTGATTCGACGCCCGACGTCGGTGCGTCGTGTCCGCTGTCCGCGACTGCGAACGCGATGACCAGCAGCACGGCGCCCACGAGCACCAGCGGCACGATCCAGCGGTTGTTGTTGTTCGGTTCCCACACCACTTCGCTGGGCTCATCGAGGCTCGACGCTGACTCCGCGCGTGGCGGGCTCGAAAACTTCGGTCGCGGGG
This sequence comes from Bradymonadaceae bacterium, assembly GCA_041601915.1. Taxonomy (GTDB): domain Bacteria; phylum Myxococcota_A; class Bradymonadia; order Bradymonadales; family Bradymonadaceae; genus JBFIHF01. The sequence goes on along the minus strand of JBFIHF010000114.1, from coordinate 774 downwards.
TGTGCGCCGCGCGAGGCGGCGGCCGATTCGCTGGCGCACGCGGCGCCGGCTCCGATTCGGCGGCGGTATGGGTCGCTTGGATCGCTTCGATCCGTTTCGCGACGTCGTGGGCGGACGACGGTCGGTCGCCGAGGAGGCCGATCAGTTCGTTCACCAGGGTGGTGACGGCCGCAGGGACGTCTGCAGACGGCTCCAGCTGGCGCGGGGGCTTCGACAGCAGCTCGACGGCGACCTTCTGCGGCGGCTCACCGGGGTAGGCACGCTCGCCGGTCAGCGCCTCGAACATCACCAATCCCAGCCCGTACATGTCGGCCCGCTCGTCGGCCGCCTGTCCGCGCAACGTTTCCGGCGGCATGTAGGCGACGCTGCCGACCGCTTCGCCGGCGAGCGTGAGGCGCGCTTCGTCTCCCACCAGCGCGAGCCCGAAGTCGAGTAGGCGCGGCTGCGCCGGATCGTCGGTCACGAGCATGATGTTCGCGGGTTTGATGTCCCGATGCACGACGCCCGCCTCGTGCACGGCGGCCAGGCCCAGCGCCACACCACGCGCCATCTTGAGGGTCTCGGCGAGGTCAAGCGGGCTCCAAGCGAGGCGCTCATCCAGCGCCACGCCGTCGACATGCTCCATCACGATGTAGTCTCGATCGAGCGACTCATCGTGACCAAACCCGAGGAACTGAACGACGTTGGGGTGCTTGATCGCCTCCAGCGCGCGTACCTCGCGCCCGAAGCGCTCCTCGGCGCGCAACCCCTGGTCGGCGCTGCGGCTCAGCACCT
>JBFIHF010000113.1:0-16587 GCA_041601915.1 Bradymonadaceae bacterium | reverse complement strand
GGGTTCGTGGACACCGTCCCCGGCACGGGGTAGTCTGCCAAAACCCCGTTGCATGAGCATCAGATGTCCGACATGGAGCTCAACAAGATCTTGCAGGTCGCCGTCAAGGGCGGTGCGAGTGATATCCACATCAAAGCGGGACTTCCGCCCATCTTTCGCGTGGACGGTGCGCTGCTTCCGCTGCGCGATTCCAACCGGCTGAGCCCCGAAGACATCGGCAAGATGGCCGCCGGCATCATGAACAAGATGCAGCGGGACCAGTTTCAGAAGACGCTGGACGTGGACCTCTCGCACGGCGTGCCTGGCGTGGGGCGTTTCCGCGTGAATTGCTTTCAGCAGCGCGGCTCGATTGGCCTCGTGTTTCGCGTCATTCCCTTCAAGGTGAAGTCGGTCGACGATCTGTTGCTGCCGCAGTCGATTCGTAATCTGGCCGAAGAACGTCGTGGACTGATCCTCGTCACCGGCGCGACGGGTTCCGGCAAGTCGACGACTCTTGCGGCGATGGTCGACTACATCAACAGCACGCGCACCGATCATATCGTGACGATCGAGGACCCGATCGAGTTTTTGATCCGGGACAAGAAATCGATCATCAACCAGCGCGAGATCGGCAACGACACGACGGGCTTCTCCCGCGCGCTCAAGGCTGCGCTGCGACAAGACCCCGACGTCATCATGCTCGGCGAGATGCGCGACCTCGAAACGATCGAGATCGCGCTGCTCGCGGCGGAAACCGGTCACCTCGTGATGTCGACGCTGCACACGGTAGATGCGGCGGAGTCCGTCAGTCGTATCGTTGCCGCGTTCCCGCCGCACCAGCGCGACGGCGCCCGCTACCAGTTCGCGAACCTCTTCAAGGGCGTGGTGGCTCAGCGTCTCATCCCGCGAGCCGACGGAAAGGGTCGCGTGCCGGCCGTCGAGGTGATGTTGGGGACTGCTCGCATTCGAGAGCTCATTCTGGAGAGTGCGACGGCGCGAACGATCACCGAAGAGATCGCGAAAGGCACGATTTCGTATGGCATGCAGACGTTCGACCAGTCGCTCATGAATTTGCTTCAGAGCGGCTACATCACGTACGAAGAGGCCCTCGTTCAGTCCACGAATCCGGACGACTTTGCCCTGCGCGTCAGCGGTATTGCCTCCAGTGAGAACGACTCGAACTGGGCCGATTTCGAGCGCACGCCTGGCAAAGGCGATGACGATTTCGACCTCGATGAGTTCGAGATCGACCGCTTCTAGTCACGTAGTCACAGTTACCTGGGAACCGAAGATCACATGGTTGTGCGTCGCGCCCTGGCGTTGCTGATCGTCGTCTTGTCCGTGCTGGCTACCTTGCCGGCGGCGGCGCAAGAGGTCCATCGCACCGTGATCTTGAAGGTCGCCGGTGGGGGGACCGAGCTGTTGACGGCGGAGATCAAGGCGCTTCCCAACGTGGATGTGCGTGACCAGGCGTGGTTTCTCGAGCAGGTGAAAGCACGCGGAATGACGCCGAAGAAGCTCCTGCAGCGTCCGGCGGACCTCCGGTTTGTCATGAGTGGATCGAACATCGCCTATGTCGTGTACGTGGATCACGACGACGGCCAGTACATCGGCCGTATTTTCGCCGCGGACGGGCGCCCCGCGGACAAGATCAATCTGGGTTCCGACTTCGGGCAGGTCGAAGCGGCGGAGGTGCGCTCGCTCTTCGAGCGTGTGCTCGGAATCGAAGTGGAGGCCGTCGAGCCGATCGACCTGACCCCTACGGAGAAGGCCGCACCGAAGGCCGCGGTGGCGGAGGCCGACGTTGCGACGACGAAAAAACCGATCGGCGACGCGCGTCGTGGCCTCACGATCGGGGCGGCGGCGCGCGTGTTCAAGCGGGATCTCAGCTACGCCGGCTCGAACAACGCGGTCCTCAACTATCGGTCGGGGCTGTATCCGGGAGCAGCACTGGATGCCGAATACGTCCTGGGAACGCAGGTCGGGCCGAGTCTGCTGGCTCTGTGGCTGGGTGCGGAGGCAGGTCTGGATTCGCTGGCGGTCGATGCGTCGACGACCTCGATCCTCCATCTCGACGCGGCTGGCGGCGTAGGGGTCAACTTTGACCGCCTGAAACTGCGGTTGGGGGCCCGCCACGTGCGCTATTCACTCTCAGCGAACGACGTGTTCCCCACGATCGTCCATACGTTGGTCCTCGTCGGCCTGGCGGCTGAGGAGAGCCTCGGGGCGATGACGCTCGGCGCCGACGTCGAGTTGCACCCCTGGGGCACGTACCACGGGAGCTCGGCGCGACTTTTTGGCGCTTCGTCGATCCAGCAGGGTTTTAGCGCCGGAGTGCGAATGGGGTATCCGGTTGGGTCTTCTTTCGCGTTTGCAGTGGGTTACCGCGCGCGGCTCGAGCGGTCGAGCTTTCCGGGACAGGGGTCGCTCGACTTTAGCGATTCCCACGGGTTCGAGCTTGTTCACGGGCCGGAACTCGGCGTAACTTGGCACCCCTGATGTCTCCGCTTTGTACGGTCGGCGCGGGGCGTCGGATTTGTTGTGTGATCGCGTCGCGAGTTGGTCGGCGCCACCCTTGAGATAACGAGGCAGTGTCTGTGAGTGACTCAAACTTCTCGGCCATACGAGCTCGCCTACGCTACGAGTCCATCGAGGAGTTCATCGACGGCTATGCTCGCTTCATCTCCGCGGGCGGAATGTTCATCCCGATGGCTCCGGCGAAGCTCAAGCCTGTCGACACGACGATCAGGTTTCAATTCCTGTTGTCCGAAGGCGCGACGGCGCTGCTCGGCGAGGGCGTGGTCGTGCAGGTTCGGCCACCCGAGCCCAACAACGCCAAAGCACCCGTCGGCATGCTGATCAAGTTCAGTAAGCTGAGCCAGGAGTCCAAGAACCTCGTCGACCAGATCGTGGCGATGAAGGAGTTTGGCAGCCTCGGTAACCATATCGTGGCCCCGGACCCCGAGCCGACCCCGACCGCAGCCGTCGATGCGCCGGCCGCGGACGAGCCGGATGATCCGACCTCGGAGTTCAGCCTTCAAGAGAGCGCCGCGCTCGCTGCTGAGGCGAGCGCCGCGGAGGATCTCGAACGCGGCGATGAGGCGGCTGAGGAGCCCCGCGGCGATGAAACGAAGACGACGCGCGGACCTCGCCAGCTGGCGGAAACCGAGGGCGGGCTGCAAATTTTGGCCTTCGACGACATGTCCGACGAGCAAGCCGGAGAGGTCTCGTTTGATCTCGGCGCCGAGGAGTCCGACATCGACGAGATGTTTGCTGGGCTCTTCGGCGGAGGCAGCTCCGAGGCCGCAGATGATGGCGATGCCGTGTTCGGCGAGATGTTCAACGTGCCGACCCCGGCCGACGAAGATGTCGAACTCGCTGTGGCGGAGTCCGAGCCGGTCGAGATTGCGGAGGAATCCGACGCTCAGATCGCTGAGGAATCGAGCCCAGCCGCAGACGAGGCGGATGAGTTTGCAGTCGCGCCCCCAGCAAGTGAGGCGGAGTTCGACGAACCCGAGATCGAAGAGCCCGAAGTCGACGAGCCGCTCGTCGAAGAGTCGGAAGTCGACGAGCCGCTGATCGAAGAGTCGGAAGTCGACGAGCCGCTGATCGAAGAGCCGGAGTTCGAAGAGCCGGAGCTTGAAGAGCCGCTGATCGAAGAGCCGCCACTCGAGCCGCTGATCGAAGAAGACTTCGCTCCAGCGAGCGACGCCGCACTCGCTGCCGAGGAGTCGGACGGCGAGCTTGCCGTCGACGAGTCCGAAGACGAGCTTGCCGTCGACGAGTCCGAAGCTGACGACGAGGGACCGCTTCCGACCTACGATACCGAAGACAGTGGGCCGTCACTCACGTTCCCCGACGATTGGGATCACGGCGAGCGCCCCGTCTCGGAGGCGAATGTCTCCGCGGACGAGGCCTTCGACGACGAAGTGGGCGCCGGTCTGCCGGCCGCCAGCGATGTCGAAGCGCTGGATCTGGAGATGGAAGGGGTCGAGCTGATCGAGGGATCGGAGGCTGAACTACTGCTCGAAGCGTCCGAACCAAGCGAAGCGGAGGCCGCACCCGAGCCGCCGTCCGACGATCTCGACTTCATCGACGATAGCGGGCCGAGCGAGCTCGAGAACCTGCTCGGGAACCTCGAATCCGATCCCCGGCTCGATCGCGACATGGAGTTGCATCTCGCCAACGATCCGCTCGCCGAGTTCGAGGACGTGCCGGAAGAGGCATTGCCAGCAGACGACGACGATGAGGAGTCGCTCGACTTCCTGCTCGCCGCGGCGAGCAAGGAGATCGCGTCCCGTCACGTCGACGAGCCCGAAGAAGAAGGCGCCGACATTCTGGATGATCTGTTGGGTGACGTGGCGAACCTTCCGCCGCCCCCGGTCGACGGCGCGGCCTTCAACGCGCCGCCCGAAAAGAAGAAGAAAGGATTCCTCTCGAAGCTCTTCGGGAAGGACTAGAGGGCGGACTAGAGGCCGATGTCGGTCCGCATCTGCCGCCCATCCCACGTAATCTCCGCGGCCAGGCGGTAGGCATTGCGCCGAGCCTCCGCCCCGTCGTCGCCGCGCGCGACGACAGCCAGCACGCGGCCGCCCGCGGTCGCGAAGCCGTCTGCCTCAGCACTCGTCCCAGCGTGGAAGACATGGGCGACGTCCGAGTGCGGGATCGGCGAGATCAGTTCGCCGCGCCGCGGGGCCTCGGGGTAGCCGTCCGCCGCGAGGACTACACAGCAGGCCGAACGCGTCGTGGCCAAGGTGCCGGACTGCAGCGTGCCTGTCGCCGCGTCGACCAGCGTCGGACCGAGGTCGGTCTCCATTGCGACCAGCAACGCCTGGGTCTCGGGGTCGCCGAGCCGCACATTGAACTCGAGGACCTGCGGCCCCGTCGGGGTCAGCATCAACCCGACGTACAGAAATCCGCGATAGTCGAGCCCTCGCGCGCGCAGTTCGTCGAGCGTCGGACGGACAATGGTGTCGACGAGCTGACGATCGAGGGCCGGCGTGGCATCTGGGGAGGGGGTGATCGCTCCCATGCCGCCGGTGTTGGGCCCGCGGTCACCGTCGCGCAATCGCTTGTGATCGCGGCTCGTGGACAGGGTCACGATGCCGTTGCCGTCGGTCACGACGATGAACGACAGTTCCGGTCCGGTCAGGCATTCCTCAATTACGACGCGTTCGGAGGCCTCGCCGAAGCGCCGCTGCCCCATGAAGTCTCGCAGCGTGGAGGCGCTGGTTGCGAGGTCGTCGCTGATCACGACGCCCTTGCCGCCGGCGAGTCCGTCGGCCTTGATGACGAGGGGATGCGCGGCGTGCGCGACGTAGTCCAGCGCAGGTTCCAGGTCCTCGAACGCCTGGTAGGCGGCGGTCGGAATCCCGGCTGCACGCATGACATCTTTGGCAAACGCCTTCGAGCCCTCGAGCTGCGCCGCGGCGGCGCCAGGTCCCAGGATGCAGAGATCACGGGCTCGGAAATGGTCCGCGATGCCGGCGACCAACGGGACTTCGGGTCCCACGACGGTGAGGTCGATTCGTTCGCGCACGGCGAAGTCGGCCAGCGCCTGGTGGTGCGTCGCCGCGAGATCCACGCACCGCACGCCCTCGGTTGCGGCGATGCCGGCGGAGCCCGGGGCGACGAAGACTACCGCGTCGGTCTCCGTGGAGAGCTTCCAGGCGATGGCGTGTTCGCGCCCGCCGCTGCCGACTACCAGGTAGCGTGTCATGTCGTGCCTCAGTGCCGGAAGTGTCGGGTGCCGGTGAAGACCATCGCAATGTCGTGCTTGTTGCAGGCTTCGATGACTTCGTCGTCACGCTTCGATCCGCCGGGCTGGATGATGGCCCGGACTCCCGCCGCGGCAGCGGCCTCGGGGCCGTCCGCGAACGGAAAGAACGCGTCGCTGGCCATCACGCTTCCCGCGGTGGGGACCCGCGCTTTTCGGACGGCGAGATCGACCGAGTCGACGCGGCTCATCTGCCCGGCGCCCACACCAATGGTCGCCCCGTCGCGCACGAGAACGATCGCGTTGGATTTGACGTGCTTCGCGACGCGCCATGCGAACGCGAGGTCACGCCACTCCTCATCGCTCGGTGCACGGGCCGTGGCGACGGTCACGCGGTCGCGGTCCACCTGCGCGCGCGGGTCGACCTCCTGTCCGAGCCAACCCATCGCAGTGGGGAGAAAGGTCCAGCCGGCCGGCTTGCTGGCGACGGGTGACGTGAGCAGCCGCAAGTTCTTCTTTCGCATGAGGACTTCGAGCGCGTCGGTCTCAAAGCCCGGCGCGGCGACGATCTCGAAAAACGTCTCGCCGATGATCTCGGCCAAAGGTCGTGTCAGCGTGCGGTTCAGGCTGATGATGCCGCCGAACGCGCTCACGGGGTCGCAGGCCATCGCCCGCTCGAACGCGCGCACGAGGTCGGGATCGCTGGCGCAGCCCGCCGGATTCGTGTGCTTGATCACGGCGGCGGTCGGTTCGTCGAACTCCGCGACGAGCGCGCACGCCGCGTCGAGGTCGACGATGTTGTTGTAGCTGAGTTGCTTGCCGTGCAGCTGCACGAAGCCGCCCAAGCCGGGCTGGTCTTCGCGGCGGTACAGCGCCGCGTGTTGGTGAGGGTTTTCGCCGTAGCGCAGCTCTTCGGCCAGTTCGAGGACGAACGAGAAGTTCGTGGGGACATGCGCGTCGGCGCTGTCCTTGGCCAGGTATGCGGCGACGGCGGCGTCGTAGCTCGATGTGTGTGTGTAGGCCTTCACGGCGAGTGCTCGGCGCATCTCGTCGTCGGGGCCGCCGTGGTCCAGGGTCGCGATGAACCGGTCGTAGTCGTCAGGTTCGGTGATGACGGTGATCGACTCGTAGTTCTTTGCGGCCGCTCGGATCATACACGGTCCGCCGATGTCGATGTTTTCGAGCGCCTCGTCGAGCTCCACGCCCGGGCGTGAGATGACGCTGCGGAAGGGGTAGAGGTTGACGACGACCACGTCGATGTTCGGGATCTGGTGGGCGGCCATCGCCTCGCGGTGGGCCTCGTTGTCGCGCCGCGCCAGCAGGGCCCCGTGGATGCGGGGATGCAGCGTCTTGACCCGCCCGTCCATGATCTCGGGGAACTCCGTCACGTCGCTGACCTGCGTGACGGCGATGCCGAACTCTGTCAAATGACGGGCGGTGCCGCCGGTCGAGATGATGCGATATCCAGACTTCACGAGGGCGCGCGCGACGCGCTCCACACCGGACTTGTCTGAGACACTTACCAGCGCGCTGCGCTCCGACATATCGACCTCACGGGGGTTCGTGGGTCTGATAGATCCGGCGCGGGATTAGATCAAGGGTGATGTCGGGTCAGGCGTCGTCAATCGGCTCGTCGTAGCCGGTCCGCAGCTTGTCCAGGCCCGCCGATTCGACCTGCCGGATGCGCTCGCGCGTCAGGTTCAGCAGCTCGCCGACTTCTTCGAGGGTGATGCCCCCGCGATCGGCGACGTCGAGCGCGCAGGTCTCCGTCAGTTCCCAGACCGCGAGGTCGGGGAAGTTGAGTTTGATCGACCCGGTATGCGGGTTGACGTCGAGGAACAGGTGGTACTTGCAGGAGACGAACGGGCAGGGGCGGTCGCCCATGCGGCAGTCCTCGCGGTTTCGCGGTCGCAGGTGCTCGAGCTCGGCGAGGACGGCTTCGGTCTGTTCTTTCTCCTCCGGAGAAAGTCGCTTCAATGCGATCGTCTTGCTGCGACGCAGTCCTTTGCGTGCCCCGCGCTTGTTCGAGGTGCGGCGACGTTTTGTCGATTCGGTCATGACCGGCGGTCCTAGGTGTGCTGTTCCTTGCAGTGGGAAGGTACTGACGACTTCGCCGTGCTGTCAATCGAGACGTTGACACTTGGGCGGAGCGTCCGGTATTGCACATGCTCCGCATTCGCCCCCGTGCCGGTTGAACGATAGGGCGTCGGAAGTGTGTGGAGGGTTCATGCTGTTGGTTGTCATTACAGTCATCGTCGGAGTGCTGTCCTACTGGTACGGCGCCTGGAAGCTGTCCCGCTACGCCGCGCGTATCAGCGGTGGGCTCGGCGCTGGCGTCCTGCTGTTTCCGCCGATTACCTTCTGGTTCGTCTTCTACAAGCTCGAACACGAAGGCAAAGAATTCCCGACCACGATGTGGCTGTTCGGCATGGTGAGCACCCTGATTGTGGTGGGCGTGTTCTTCCAGCCCCTGAGCCTCATCGCGACCGGTCGAATGGACGAGCTCGACCAGATGGGGATCGCCGAGTCGGCGGTTGCCGAGTATGGGATGAAGGAAGGTGGGTACAAAGCCACGCCATCTCCGCCGGTGGAGATCGTCCCCCCGCCGGTCGCGGCGACGAACAACGCGGGCACCAACAATGCCGCGGGCACGAACAACGCGGGCACGAACAACGCCGCGGGCACGAACAACGGGGCTGCTCCGAGTACGGCCGCGCAGGGCACGACCGGGGCGCCCGAATAGAGAGCCGATTCTGACTGTTTCCCTGCCTCTGCGGGCGCGCCACCGACGCTCCGAATAGCCACGGTCGAGCGAGCCCCGATGGGCCAATTCCTCATCCGACGATTCTTCGCTTCCCTGCTCGTCATCTTTGGCGTCGTGACGCTCGTGTTCGTCGTGATTCGCTCCGTCCCCGGTGATCCGGTGGCGAGTATTTTGGGCGAGCAGGCGCTCGAGGTCGACAAGCAGGCGCTGCGCGACTGCCTGGGCCTCGACGATTCGTTGCCCACTCAGTACGTCAACTTCTGGGGCGAGGTTCTCGACGGCAGCTTCGGCGAGCTCTGTGACGAACGGGGCGTCACGGTGATGGAGAAGCTCATCGAGAGCATTCCGGCGACCGGCGAGCTCGCGCTGGCGAGCCTGTTGGTGGCGATGCTGATCGCGTTCCCACTGGGGATCGCGGCCTCGCTGCGGCCGTATAGTTGGGTCGACAACGGGTCGGCGGTCATCGCGCTGCTCGGGATCTCGATCCCGAACTTCTGGCTCGGGCCGATGCTGCTCATCTTGTTCAGCCTCACGCTCCAGGCGCTGCCCAATCCTGGCAGTGGTGTGACGGGGCTCTCGTCGTTGATCCTGCCGGCGTTCACGCTCGGTTCGGCGCTGGCGGCCAAACTGACGCGCATGACACGCTCGAGCATGCTGGAAGTGCTCAATCAAGACTACGTGCGCACGGCCAAGGCGAAGGGCTTGCCGCGATGGCGAGTGGTGCTCAAGCACGCATTCCGCAACGCGCTGATCCCGATCGTGACGGTGATGGGACTGCAGTTTGGAGCGTTGCTGACGGGCGCCATCATCGTGGAGAAGGTGTTCGCTCGGCCGGGACTCGGCACGCTGCTGCTCGATGGTATCGAAGGGCGCAACTACATGATCGTGCAGGGAACGGTGATCTTCATCGCGTTCTCCTACGTCCTCGTCAACCTGATCACGGACTTGCTGTACGGGGCCGTCGATCCGCGCATCCGGTACGACTGATGAACGTGTTGAAGTCGATCCCGGGTGCGCATCGAATCCGAGGCCTCGCGTGGCTCGGCGCCGCGATCGTGGGGGCCGTGTTCCTGCTCGCGCTGCTCGCAGACGTGCTCGCGCCGTACGCGATCGACTACGTCGATGTGACGCGTCAGCTCGAAGCGCCGTCGGGTTTGCACTGGCTGGGCACCGACGAAAATGGCGGCGATGTGCTGACGCTGATGTTGTACGGAACGCGCGTCGCGGCGCTCGTCGGCGTCACGACGGTGCTGATCTGTTCGATGGTTGGCATCACTCTGGGCTGCATCTCGGGCTACTTCGGCGGCTGGGTCGACGAGGTCATCATGCGCGTGACCGAGACGTTGATGGCGTTTCCCGGGATTCTGCTCGCGATTTTGATCATCTTCATCACTCAGGAGCCGAGCATCTGGGCGGTGATTGGCGCGCTCTCGGTGTCGGGCTGGGCCGGCTATGCCCGCCTCGTTCGGGGGCAGGTGCTCGCCGAGCGCGAACGTGACTACGTGGAAGCGGCGAAAGCCTTGGGATTCGGCTCGCGACGCATCATGTTCCGCCACATCGTCCCCAACATTCTCGCTCCGGTGATCGTGCAGGCGACGTTCGGCGTGGCGGGCGCGATCCTGGCCGAGGCCTCGTTGAGCTTTCTGGGACTCGGTCCGCAGGACCAACCGAGTTGGGGCGCCTTGCTCGATCAGGGGTCGAGCTACTTCCTGCTGACCCCGCATCTCGCGATCTTCCCCGGGCTCGCGATCATGGTCACGGTTCTGGGCGTGAACTTTCTCGGCGACGGCTTGCGAGATTGGCTGGATCCGCGGGAACTCGCGGAGAACTAGCGGAGACGGCGTTGGCGCCGTAGGTTTTGAGTGGTCTGATTCGCACATGGTGGTGACGCATGGAACCGAAGCTCCCGTTTTTCAACCCGTACGACGAGTCCGACGAGACGCTGCGGCAGGCCGTGGGGCAGCTGTTCGTGATCGGTTTCCGCGGAGACGACGTCGAACCGCCGGCCCAGATCGCGACGGCGTTGGGCGCGGGCGACATCGGTGGCGTGGTGCTGTTCCGTCGCAACGTGAAAGACGTCGAGCAGGTCTGTGCCCTGAACGAGGCGTTGCACGCGGCGGCCGCAGACGCCGTGGCTCCCCCGTTCATCTCGCTCGATCAGGAAGGCGGTCGCGTCGTGCGATTGCGCGAACCGCTGACTCCGATCCCGCCGATGCGCCAGATCGGTGCGAAGCTCGACTACGGCCTCGCCGCCGACGTCGCGGAAGTGATCGCGACGGAGGTCTCGGCGGTCGGCTTCAACCTGAACTACGCGCCGGTTTTGGACGTCGACACGAACCCGGACAATCCGGTGATCGGAGACCGGAGTTTCTCGCGAGATCCGGCCGTTGTCGCGCGCATGGGCGGGGCGTTTCTGCTCGGCCACCTCGCCGCGGGCGTCGTGCCATGCGGCAAGCACTTTCCGGGGCACGGCGACACCGACACCGACTCGCATCACGAACTTCCGATTCTGAACCACGAGCCCGAGCGTCTCGAAGAGATCGAGCTGTTGCCGTTCCAACGCACGATCGCAGCAGACATCCCGATGATCATGACCGCGCATGTGCTGGTCCCGGCGCTGGACACCGTGCACCCGGCGACGCTGAGCCACGCGGTCATGCATCGATTGCTGCGCGAGGAGCTCGGCTACGACGGTGTCGTGATCACCGACGACCTCGAGATGAAGGCGGTGGCGGAGAAGTACACCCCCGAGGAGATGGTCGAGTTGGGCCTGCGTGCCGGCGTCGACATTTTCCTGATCTGTCACGAGTTCGAGAAGTTCCGGGCCGCGAGCGAACACTTGTTGGGGCTCGCGCGGCGAAACCCTTCAGACCGCCAGCGCGTCTTCGAGAGTGCAAACCGCGTGATGCGCCTGAAGGACGGCTTGCTGTCGAGTTGGCCCCGTCCGTGGCGCCGCGTTGACGGGTGGAAGGAGACCCTCGGCTGCGAGGCGCACCGGGACGTGTTGCGACACTTCGAGACCGCCGACGACCTCGGTATCGACCCGACTGCGCGGCCATGAGGATCTCGTTTGCGATCATCGCCGCCGTTTCGTTGTGGGGGTGCAAGACGGTCGAGGACGGCATCGTGGGCAAGCCTCCGCCCACGGGCGCCGCGGTCAGCCCGACGCCGGCCGCAGCGCCAGCGCCCGAACGGCCCCGGTTACCCCCCGCGCGGCTGACGCTGGCGACGTGGCCGTACATGGAGCACGGCTTGTCGTTCAAGCTCACATGGACCGGGGGCAACCACCGCGCCGTGCTGTATGAGGAACCCGATCTCAACGCGCCGTTGCTGGGTGATGTGGTCTGGGACAATGGCGAGCGCATCCTGTGGCAGGACACCGCGGTGGCGTCGTACAGTCCGCGCGTCGTGCGTGCCAAGGAAGAGTGGTTCGTGGAAGGGCCCGTGCACGACGACGGCTTTCTGGTCGATCAGGAGTTTGTGCAGCTGGACGTCAAGAAGGGCGATCGCGTCGAGATCTGGGCCTACGCGGGCGACTTGCAGTGTTACATGTCGCGCCGCAGCAAGATCATCCTCGGCCCCTGCCCGCCGGCCGACCGCTTCAGCGGGCTCGGCACGGGGCCGGTCCCGGCGGAGTGGTACATGCCGGAGCGCAAGGTGTGGTGGATTCAGATCAGCGCGAACAACGTCGGCGGTTGGTTGGCCGTCGACGACCGAATTTCGGTCGACCTCGTCGAGCAGTGAGCGATGGCCAAGCGAAAGAAGACGGACAAGATCAAGCTCGGCGATAGCGCCCCGGCGAACAACCCGTTCGCGGCCGCCCTCGCGGGACTGACCGCGCCGGTCGCGGACTTGCCGCCGGAGACGGCGCCCGAACCCACGTCGTCGAAAGGCACTGCGCTGGCGGTTACGACGCGCGTCGACCGGAAGGCTCGGCGCGGCAAGACCGTTACCCTGGTTGATGGGCTCGATGCGCTCACCGCCGCGCAACGGGAGCAGATCGCGAGCGAGCTACGCAAGGCGCTCGGCACCGGGGTCACGATCGAGGGCACGACGCTGGTGGTCCAGGGCGACATGGGCCCGCGCATCGCGACCTGGTTCGACAAGCGGAGTTCGTAACGATGCTCGACTGGTTGAAGCAGAAGTTTCGGGGACCGCTCACCGAGCCGGTGGAGCCGGACCTCGCGCTCCAGCAACTCCGGATGGTGGCGAGCGACGCCGTGTTCGAGGAGGTCTGGGAGTCGATGGATGGCTGCGCTGCCTCGATCGAGGAGGACGTGACCGTCGCCATACGCACCGGGCAGCTGGGCGAGTATCCCATGCATGCGGCCACGATCTGGCTCGCGTATACGCTCGGCGCAAGCGGTCGCACGCTTCCGGAAGACCTCTGTGCACGGCTGGAGGGCTCGATCGCGTGGGCGATGGGTTTCGACGAAAACACGGTGTTGCTTGGCGGGGCACTGGGGGCCCTGGATGCGATCGAGCCGCCGCAGCGCGAGGCGACGGCGGTCCGGATCTTTGAGGATGCGGGGGTCGCCAAACCACGCCGCTATTGGCTGCTCCTCAAGGTGCGAGGCGACGCGCTAATGACCACGGTGGTGGATGCGCTGCGAAGCTTCACCCCGCCCGAGGCACCGGACTCCGAAAACGAGGAGTACGTCTACACGCCGACCGATGCCAACCGCATGGCAGGCGCGTTCCGACAGTTTGGGCCTGCCGATTTCGAGTTGGTGTGCCGTCACTTTGACCTCGCGAGCCCCGGCGCTCAGTTCCTCGTCGAGGCGCTGGGATCAACGGGACCGCCCGCGCTGGAGCTGTTGCGCGAGGCCGCCGCCGACGAGCGCCCCGCGGTAAGGGATGCCGCGGAGCGCTGGTTGCGGGTCTTGGCCCCGGCCTAGGCCGCCGGCGTCGTGGTGCTGTGGGGCAGGGGGCTCGCGGGGATCACCGGCACCGACTCCCAGTCGATCGCGGCCTCGAGCACCTGAGACATCTCCGACGCGAAGATCACTTCGAGCTCGTCGAGCGCTGATTGCGGCACATCGTCGAGGTCACGGCGGTTGCGTTCGGGCAGGATGACCCGTTTGATCCCCGCGCGGTGAGCCGCGAGCACCTTGGCCTTGATGCCCCCGACCGGGAGCACGTGGCCACGCAGTGAGCACTCGCCGGTCATCGCGGTGTCATGCCGGACGCGATGCCCGGACAACAGCGAGGTCAGGGCCGTGAACATCGTGACACCCGCGGACGGACCATCCTTGGGCACGCCGCCGGCTGGGACGTGGATGTGCACATCCTGGTCGAACGCCTCGGCGTCGATCCCGAGCTCCAGCGCGTGGCTCTTGACGTACGTGAGGGCTGCGTGGGCGGACTCCTGCATCACGTCACCGAGCTGTCCGGTGATCTTGAGCGTGCCCTTGCCGGGCATCTTCGAGGTCTCAATGAACAGGATGTCGCCGCCCACGGGCGTCCACGCCAGGCCAGTTGCGACGCCCGGCAATGACGTGCGCGCGGCGAGCTCGCTGAAGTACTTCTTCTTGCCCAGATACACGGGCACGTCTTCGGCATCGACCTCGACCTGAACCGTGGATTTGGAGCGTACGACGGCGAGGGCGACCCCGCGGCAGATCTTCGTGATCTCGCGATTCAGCTGCCGGACGCCGGCCTCGCGGGTGTAGTCGGCGATGACCGTGCGCAGGCCCTCGTCGGTGATCGACAGCCCCTGCTCACCGATCGCGTGGTCGGCGAGGCGTTTGGGCACCAGGTGCTGTCGCGCGATGTTGAGCTTCTCCTCGATCGTGTAGCCGGCGACCTCGATAATCTCGAGACGGTCTCGCAGTGGCGCGGAAACCTCCTCGAGCTGATTCGCGGTGCAGATGAACAGCACTTTCGACAGGTCGAAGGGGACCTCGAGGTAGTGGTCGGTGAACGTCGCGTTTTGCTCGGGGTCGAGGACTTCGAGCAGAGCCGCCTCGGGGTCGCCTGCCCAGCCGCGGCCGAGCTTATCGACCTCGTCGAGCAGCATCACCGGGTTGTTCGCGCCGGCTTTGCGCAGCCCGGCGAGGATCCGTCCCGGCAGCGAGCCGATGTACGTCCGGCGATGGCCGCGAATCTCGGCCTCGTCGCGCACGCCACCGAGCGAGATCCGCACGAACGGGCGCCCCGTCGCGTCGGCGATCGATTGGCCGAGCGACGTTTTGCCGACACCCGGAGGACCGACGAGGCACAGGATCGTGCCGCGCGGGTTGCCCGAGAGTTCCAGGACGGCCATGTGTTCGAGGATGCGCTGCTTGACGTCGCTGAGACCGTAGTGGTCCCCGTCGAGCACGGCGGCGACGCCGTCGAGGTCGTCGCTCGTCTCGGCCGATGTGGACCACGGCAGGTCCGCGATCGTCTCGAGGTAGGTGCGCACGACGTGGTACTCGGCGTGGCCGGCGCCGAGCGTCTCGAGGCGGCGCAGCTGGCGGTTCGCGACGTCCCGCGCCTCAGGCGGCAATTCGGCGTCGTCGAGTCTTTGGCGCAGGTCGTCCAGCGCCTCACCGTCGGCATCGTCCTCGCCGAGTTCCTTCTGGATCGCGCGCATCTGCTGGCGCAGGATCACCTCCCGATGGTTCCGATTGAGCTCGTCGCGCACCTCCGACTCGATCTTGTGCTTGAGCTCCGATTTGGTCTTCGTCTCGCCGATCAAGCGCGCGACGAGGCGCAATCGCGCCGAGACGTCGAGCTCGGAGAGGACCTCGACGCGGCGTTCGAGTTCGATCCCGAGCGTCGCGGCGACGAGGTCGGCGACGAGACCGGGTGCGGCGCCCACCGGCAGCGGGTATTCGAACGTGCCGCCGGTCTCCTCGACGAGCGCCACGATCTCCTCGCCCAACGCTTCGGCGAGCAGATACGCGTCGTCCGGAACGACCTCTTGGACGTCCGAGCTGTGGATGAGCAGGAACGGGGCATCCGTCGAGATCGCCCCGAGCTGTGCGCGGTACATTCCCTCGAGCACGACTCGGAAGCCGGCTTTGGGGCTCTCGACGATCTTCCGCACCCGCGCAATCGTTCCGATGTCGTGGAGGTCGGCGCGGGTCGGCGTGTCGGTCTCGGGGTCCTTCTGGACACCGAGCACCACGAGATCGCCGGGTTTCGCCTGGGCGATCAACGCGGATGTGCGCGGCCGCCCGACCGTGACGGTCGCCACCGTCCCCGGAAAGAGAACGAGATTGCGCAGGGGAATGAGTGGCAAGGCTGGGTGTTGGTTAGACATAGTCTACTCACGGTTCGGGGGGCTCGGTCTTGTCGACTGAGCGATGAACAAAAGCTAAATCCGTTCACCGTTCGGTCAAGCGCGTGTGGTACGTTTCACCGCACGGCCGCATGAGAGCAGGGCGAACGGGTGGCCGGTTGAGGTTTGCAGGGCGATCGCGCACACTCGCCAGCGGCGGACCCTCACCTCGCACACGGGCTATGAGCGACAACTACCAACGCAGAGTGACCATTCTGGCGGCCGCGGAGCGGCTGCTGGAGCACTATGGCTTGACCAAGACCACGATCGCTGACATCGCGCGTGAGGCCTCGATCGGCGTCGGGTCGGTGTACCTGGAGTTCGGGTCCAAGGACGACATCATCGCCCACGTGGCCCGGGCGAAACATCGGGCGATCCTCGAGCACCTCGAGGCGATCGCGAGCGCCGACGGTTCTGCGTCTCAGCGGTTGCATCGCGTGTTGGATGCGCGAGTCCGGCTGTTCCGCGAGCTCGCCGCGTGCGGGACGCATGCGCCGGAGCTGGTGCACTGTCGCTGCGACCCGGTGCAGAAGAGCTGGCGAGAGTACAAGGCGGCCGAACAGGCGCTCGTCGAGCGTCTGGTCGCCGACGGGATCGCGGCCGCCGAATTTGAGTCGCAGGATGTGGCCCGCGCCGCCGCCTCGGTGCTGGACGCCTACGCCGTGTTCGCGCCGCCCTGGCAGCCACGCAGCCTCGACGACTTCGATGCCCGACTGAGCGCGATGCATGGCCTGGTCCTGCGCGGACTCGCTCGATGAGGCGTGCCGTCGTCCTGGCCTTCGCGGTCTTCGCCACATCGAGTCCCGTGGGCGCTCAGTCGCCGCCCGACGCACCGACGCCTCCGACCCTTCCGGTGGGATC
>JBFIHF010000112.1:0-16689 GCA_041601915.1 Bradymonadaceae bacterium | reverse complement strand
GATGATGTACCGGCCCTGAAAGTTGTTCTGGCTGCCGGGCTTGGCGCTCTTCTCGAGCGCACCGTCCGCGTCGTGAACCTCGCGCCCGCCCATCACGGGGGGGGCAGCGACGAACACCAGATCCTCGCCGACCTCGTCTTTGGTGTAGCGGGCGTGGAGCCTCGTGATCGTGAAGCCCCACGGGTCGGCATCGCTCAGCTCGTCGGCGCCGAGCAGGTTGAAATCGTTGCCGTCGAGGGTGGGACCCGGACATGGATCACAGGTCGAGGCGGCCCACGAGTACTCCGTGACGACCGCCGCGGGATTCTCCTTGGCGGTGCGGTCGAACAGCGTGCGGTAGAACGACCCGAACTCGTCGCGCACTTCGTTGCGCACCTCGATGTTCGTGGGGATGAACACGTTGTCGTAGTTCGCGACTTCGTAGCGCTGATTCTGCGCGAGGATGTAGACGAGCAAGTCCTGGTGGCCCTTGGAGTTGATCATGCCGAGGCGCACCGGCACCGAGAACTGCGGCGCGTCGTAGGCGAAGCGCAGTGGCGACAAGACTGCCTTTCCATCCACGTAGGCGACCTTCGTGACGTCGACCCGTGCGACGAAGAAGTACATCCCGCTCTCGACGTACGGCCGCAGATACGGCTCGGCACCGGCCGGAATGTTGTACTTCTCCTGCTTCAGCCAGGTGTCGAGCGCGGTGGACTCCGTGGCGCTGAGCACCACCACGTCATACTCGGCGACCTTGAACTCGGCCTCGATTTTGACGGAACCCTGCACGTCGGCGCTCATCGACATGGCCTCACTGGGGTCCATCATCCCGCTTTTGCGCTTCGACTTGCTGCGCTTCTCGGGGCGATAGCACGGGTCTTGCTCCCAGTACTCCACGAGGCGTGGCGCGGTCATCATGTCGACGCGGTCGAAGACCTCCTTCGGCAGCGTCTTGACGTTGGCTTCCTGCAGCACGATCGGGACCGGCACCACCATCGCGAAGTTGGTGGCCGGCCCCTCGTAGTTGTTCTGCATCGACAACACTGTCTTGGTGCCGTGGCGCATGAGCACGACCTGGGTCGCCTCATTGAACAACTTGGCGTCTCCGCCGCCGACGTAGAAGCCGCAGAACGCTGCTGCCGACGCGGGCCACGCCAGCGTCAGCAGCAGAACGATGAAGATCGCGCGAGGTGAGTGGGTCATCTCAACCCTTGGAACCCGAGGCGTACATGTCATCGATCAGCGCGGCGTAGCGCTCGTGAACGACGTTGCGTTTCACCTTCAGTGAAGCGGTGAGCAGTCCGTCGTCGACCGTCAGCATCGGGATGATGCGGAAGTACTTCACGGATTCGAACGACGCGAGCGTGCTGTTCACTTCGTCGATGTGCGCTTGCACGGCGGCCTTGACCGCGTCGCTCTGCGGGTCGTTGGGATTGCCGGTCTGGGTCGCCCAGGCCTCCAATTCCTCCGGATCGATCGAGATGAGCGCCGTCACGTAGTTGCGGGTGTCGGCGACCGCGATCGCTTCCTGGATCATCGGCAGCGTCTTGAGCCGCCCTTCGAGCTTCGCGGGCGCGATGTACTTGCCGCCCGACGTCTTCATCAGCTCTTTCTTGCGGCCCGTGATCTTGATGAATCCGTCGTCGTCCTTCGCGCCGAGGTCACCGGTACAGAACCAGCCCTCGCCGTTGAACGCTTCGCCGGTCGCATCGTCGCGGTTCAGATAGCCCGCCGTGATGTTGGGGCCTTTGGCCAAGATCTCGCCGTCGTCGGCGATCTTGATCTCGACGCCCGGGAACGGCTTCCCCACGGTGCCGAGGCGAAAGTCGGTCGGCATGTTCGTGGTGAGGCCCGGACACGTCTCGGTGAGGCCGTACGCCTCCAGCAGGTTGAGGTTCAGGGCCATGAAGAACTCGTGGACGGGCACGCTCAGCGGCGCGGAGCCGGAGAGCAGGACCTCGGTCCGATCGAAGCCCAACGCCGCGCGCAGCTTGGAGAGCACCATCTTGTCGGCGATCGCCAGCTTCATTCCGAGTCCACCGGGGATCGGCTTGCCCTTGCTGCGGTACGGGATCGTCGCTTTGCCGGTCTCGATGGCCCAGGCGAAGATCTTCTGCCGCATCGGAGGCGCACCCGCCACCTTCGACTCGATCTTGGCCATCATCTTCTCGAACACGCGGGGCGCGGCGGGGAAGAAGCCGGGGCGCGTTTCGCCAAGGTCTGCGCCCAGCGTCGGAACGCTGGAGATGACGATCGGGGAGTCGAAGAACGGTCCGGCGAGCTCGATGAGGCGTCCGAACGAGTGGGCGAGCGGCAGGAACAGGAAGAAGCCGCCATCCTTGACGTTCTGTGCGGAGAAGATCTTGGTGTTGTCCGCGCTCTCCAGCATCGCGAGCATGTTGCCGTGGGTCTGGATCACGCCCTTGGGCGGGCCGGTGGTTCCCGACGTGTAGGTGTACGTGGCGGTGTCGTCGCGCTTGGGTTGTGCGAAGCGGCGCGCTCGCTCGTCGGCGGTCTCCTCGAGCTTCTCGGCGCCGCGCGCTTCGAGATCGGCGAGGCTCTCCCAGTCGTCGGCCGGCTCGATCCCGTCGGGGAACATCACGACGATGTGCTCAATCTTGACGTCGTCGGCGGAGTAGTCGTGGTCGAAGAACGTGAAGCCTTTGCGCATCTCGCGGACCTTCTTCAGTCCTTTCTTGTCTTCCACGATCGCCAAGACCGCCTGGGTGTCGGTGTGCAGGTAGCCGACTTCTTCGGGCAACAGCGACGCGTAGACTGGCACGGTGCGCAGTCCGATGGACAGCGCGGCGAAGTCACACGCGATCCAGTCGGCGGTGGTATTGCCGAGGATCGAGATCGCGGCGTTGTCGGGCAGATCCATCGCCGTGAGCAGGCCGGCTGCGATCCTCTCCATCCGTTGGGACAGGTCGGTCCACGACGTGTCGGTCCAGGCGCCGTTGTGTTTGTGGCGGAACGCGGCGCGGGTCGGGCTCGTTTCAATGCGGCGCTTCAACATGCCGGCAATCGTTTGATCGGTCATTCGTGGGTCTCGTCTAGTTTGGGTTCAAGTGTGGAAGATCGCCGCCGACGCATCGCGGCCGCAAGTGCAAAAATCAACAAGTTGAAACTGAGGGCGCCGGATCCGCTGGCGACCGCGCAATTGGAAGGTCTTGGGGCCGCGGCATCCGGCGGTTCCGGTGGGGCGGATTCGGCGGGTGCCTCATTCGTCGGCGCCCGACCGCCCTCGTCGACGGGCGGAATCTCCGGCTTTGCCTCGGGCTGGGCCGTGGTGCTCGCGAGCGTCGTCTTGAGGGCCGTCGACAGGTCGACTTTTCCCGTCGCGCCCCGCACACCGCTGGTGTTGGGGCTGGGGCTCGCGCTGGCGAGCGGCTTCTCCCCGTGGGTCTTGCCCCCCCACACGCCGCGCTGCGGATTATCGCAGGCGACCTCGCCGACCCACTCATGGCGGATGATGTAGCGGCCCTGAAAGGTGTTCGAATGGCTCGACTCAGCGCCCGTGGACAGGGTGCCATCGGCCTGCGGTCGCTCGTTGCCCCCGCTTACAGGGCCGGCTTTCTGAAACACGAGGTCTTCACCGACCTCGTCCGGCGAGTACCGCGCGTGGAGGCGCGTGACGCTCCAGCCCCTCGCCATCCGCGGGCCTCGCGGGCCTCGCGGGCGTTTCCGCGAGCGCGACGCAACGGTCGTCTTCTTTTTCCGCGCTTGTTCTCCATCGGCGGGCGGGTCGGCGAACAGATTGATGGGCGCGGAGTCCTTCGGGGCCGGGACCGCGAAGGAGGACGCCTCGTCCGAGAATTCGACGAACGTGTCGGCGCCCAACGTCATGAGGTCCGACTCGCTCAGCGTGGGGCCGGGGCACGGATCGCAGGACGAGGTCGACCATGCGTACTCGGTGACCACGGCGCCGGGATTCTCTTCGCTGACGCGGTCAAACAGCGCGCGATAGAAGTCACCGAACTGGCCCGCGACGCTCGGCGCGACTTCGAGGTTCGTGGGGATGAAGACGTTGGTCGCGTTGGCGGCTTCGTAGCGCTGGTTTTCGGCGAGGATGTAGACGAGCAGGTCCTGCTTGCCGTTGGAGTTGATCATCCCAAGGCGGATCGGCAGCTGAAACGTCTCCGACTCATAGGAGAAGCGCAGCGGCGACAGCACGGCCTCGCCGTTTTCGAACTTCACCTTCTTCTTGTCGACGCGGGCGACGAAGAAGTACTGCCCGGCTTCGATGTAGGGGCGGAAGTAAGGCTCGGAGCCCTTCGGAATGTTGTACTTGTTGGCGTTGAGCCACGTCTCGAGCGCCGTGGACTCTTTCGCGCTCAGTACGACGACCTGATACTCGCCGACCTCGAACTCCGCCTCGACGGTGACGAGGCCCTGATCCTCGATCGATCGTCCCGCGGACTTGCTCGCGCGCCCCTTCCGTCGGGGCTTGTGGCGCGTGCGTGGCGGGTTGCAGGGGTCCTGTTCCCAGTACTCCACGAGCCGGGGGGCGGACAGGTTGTCGATGCGATCGAAGACCGCCTTGGGCAACGTCTTGACGTCGGCCTCCTGCAGGACCTGCGAAACGGGGACGACCATCGCGAAGTCCTGGGTCGGCCCCTTGTAGCTGTTCTGCATCGACAGGACGGTGCGGTTGCCCTTGCGCAGCATTACGACCTGCGTCGCCTCATTGAAGAGCTTGGCGTCACCGCCGGCGACGTAGAATCCGCAGAACGCAGCCGCGGGCGCCGCCGACGCGAGTACGGCGAGCGCGGCCAAAGCCGCGAGGAGGGTTCTCATCGGCGTCTCCGACGGAACAAGAATCCGAGCACCACGAACAGCAGCGCGGCGTCGGGAGCCCCATCGACGGCTGTGCAGCCGGCGCATGTGGACTTCGGCCCTTCGCCCTTCACCGGTTCTTCGGTCGAAGGCGTGACGGCCGGAACGTCTTTAGGGCTCGATCGGCTGACGTTGATCTCGGGGATGTCCTGCTTGAGCAGTGTCTCGAGTTTGACGGGTGCGCCCATCGCGGACGGCGCGCGGCCTTCGGTGTTGGCACTCGGCGCAGCGCCGACGCCGGGGGTGTCTGACCCATTGGGGCCGCCCCAGATCCCGTATCGCGGGCTCTCGCACTCGGCCTTGCCCGCCCATTCGTGGCGGATGATGTAGCGCCCCTGGAACATGTTCTGATCCGAGGGTCGCGTCGATTGCTCGATGGCGCCGGTCTTCTCGTCGCGCCACTCCCGGCCCCCGCCGACGGGCGGGGCGGCCTGGAAGACGAGATCCTCGCCGATGTCGTCCTTGGTGTACCGAGCGTGCAATCGCGTCGCGACCCAGCCGTACGTGGGGGCACCCACCTCGACGGACCCGAACGAGAGGTAGTCCGCCTCATCGAGGGTCGGACCCGGACACGGATCGCACGTCGACGCATCCCATGAGTACTCGGTGACGACGACACCATCGGTCTCTTCCTGGGTGCGGTCGAACAGCGTCCGGTAGAAGTCCCCGAATCCATCGCGCACGTTGTTGCTGACCTCGATGTTCGTCGGGATGAAGGTGTTCTTGTAGTTCGCGACTTCGTAGCGCTGATTCTGGGCGAGGATGTAGACGAGCAGGTCCTGCTTGCCTTTGGAGTTGATCATCCCCAGTCGAATCGGGAGCTGAAACTTCGCGGCTTCGTAGTCGAAACGCAGCGGAGAAAGCACGGCACGCCCATCGACGTACTTCACCTTCTTCGGATCGACCTTGGCGACGAAGAAGAACTGTCCGCTCTCGATATACGGTTGGTACAGCGGCGCGGCGCCGGCGGGCACGTTGTACTTTTCCTGCTTGAGCCAGGTTTCCAGGGACGTCGATTCCGTGGCGCTCAGAATCACGATGTCGTACTCGCCGACCTTGAACTGCGCCTCGATCTTGACGCCGGCGCCCTTGCCGAATCCGCCCGACGGGGCGCCGCTCTCCATGACATCCATGCGTTCGTACTCGACCTGCGGTGCACAGGGGTCTTGCTCCCAGTACTCCACCAAGCGCGGCGCGGTGAGGGTGTCGATCTTGTCGAACGCGGACTTCTCGAGGGTCTTGACGTTTTTCTTCTGCAGCACCTGCGGAACGGGGACGACCATCGCGAAGCCCGCCGCGGGCCCCTCGTAGTTGTTCTGCATCGACAGCGCCGTCTTGGTGCCGTGCCGCATCAGCACGACCTGCGTCGCCTCGTTGAAGAGCTTCGCGTCTCCGCCCGCGACATAGAACCCGCAGAACGCTGCCGCGGGCGATGCGGCGGCGAAGATGGTGAGGCCGACGATCCATCCGGTGATGCTGTGTGTCATTTGAGTCTCCTGCGAACGAGGAAGCCGAGCACGAGCAGGAGCAGCGCGCCGTCCGGCGCTGCGGGTGCTGCGCCACAGCCGGCGCATGTCGATTTGGGGCCCTCTTTGGACAGCGGCTGCTCGGCGGACGGAGCCGCGGTGGCTTTGGGGGTCTTGCGGTCGACGTTGATCTCGGGGATGTCCTGCTTGAGCATCTCCTCGAGTTTCACTGGCGTTCCGACCACCGTCGGCGCGCGACCTTCGGTATTCGCGCTGGGCGCCGCCCCGACGCCGGGTGTGTCCGAACCGTTCGGTCCGCCCCAGACGCCGTACCGCGGGGCTTCGCATTCGGCCTTGCCGGCCCATTCGTGGCGGATGATGTAGCGGCCCTGAAACATGTTCCGTTCCGTCGTTCGCGTGGCCTGCTCAATCGCCCCGGTCTCGGGGTCGTGCCACTCCCGTCCTCCGCCCACGGGCGGCGCGGCCTGGAACACGAGGTCTTCGCCGATGTCGTCTTTGGTGTAGCGCGCATGAAGTCGTGTGACGACCCAGCCCCAGGGGTTCGCGCCGACTTCGACGGCGCCGAACGACAGGTAGTCGGGCTGGTCGAGCGTGGGCCCCGGGCAGGGGTCGCACGTCGATGCGTCCCAGGAGTACTCGGTGACGACGACGCCGCCCGTCTCCTCCTGGGTGCGGTCGAAGAGGGCGCGATAGAAGTCACCGAACCCGTCGCGCACGCTGTTGTTCACCTCGATGTTCGTGGGGATGAACGTGTTCTTGTAGTTCGCGACTTCATACCGCTGATTTTGGGCGAGGATGTAGACCAGCAGGTCCTGCTTGCCCTTGGAGTTGATCATCCCCAGCCGGATCGGCAGCTGGAACTTCTCGGCCTCGTAGTCGAAGCGCAGCGGCGACAACACCGCGCGGCCGTCGACGTAGTTGACCTTCTTGGGGTCGACGCGGGCGACGAAGAAGTACTGGCCGCTCTCGATGTAGGGTTGATACAGCGGTCCGGCCCCGGCGGGGACATTGTACTTCTCCTGGGCGAGCCATCGATCGAGCGCCGTCGACTCCGTGGCGCTGAGGATCACGATGTCGTACTCGCCGACCTTGAACTGCGCCTCGATCTTTACCGCGCCCTCCGCGTCGTCCTCGTCGACCGGCCGCTCCGCGGAGGCGCTCATCGGCATCTCGTTATCGTACAGGTTGGGTGGGGTGCAGGGGTCCTGCTCCCAGTACTCGACCAGACGCGGGGCGGTGAGGGTGTCGATCTTGTCGAACGCCGACTTCTCGAGCGTCTTGACGTTCTCTTTCTGCAGCACCTGGGGGACGGGGATCACCATCGCGAAGCCCGCCGCGGGCCCCTCATAGTTGTTCTGCATCGACAGCGCGGTCTTGGTGCCGTGGCGCATCAGCACGACCTGCGTCGCCTCGTTGAACAACTTGGCGTCGCCGCCAGCCACGTAGAATCCGCAGAACGCAGCAGCGTCGCTAGCGAACAGGAGAGTAAGCGCGACGAACAGCAGCGTCGAACGGCCCATGTGGAGCTCCAAAAATCTGATGAGAGCGACAGTTACAGCATTGAGGTCATGGTGCGCAAGATGACTTGGCGCTGGGGGCGTCGTAGGATGAGTCATCGCTCGGGGAACAGATCGCATGGCATCGTTTCAGGACCATTTTTCGAAGCAGGCCGGCGAGTATGCGAAGCATCGCCTCACGTACCCGCCGGCCCTGTTCGAGTTCGTGGCGTCGGTGGCACCGGCGCATGATGTCGCGTGGGACTGCGCGACCGGGAACGGGCAGGCCGCCCACGGGATGCGCGATCACTTTGAGCGCGTCATCGCGACCGATGCCGCCGAACGCCAGATCGAACACGCCGTGCCGCGCGACGGCATCGAGTATCGCGTCGCGACGGCCGAGCGGAGCGGGCTCGCGGATCGCTCGGTCTCCGCCGTTACCGTGGCCACCGCGTTTCACTGGCTCGATCGCGAGGCGTTCGCGACCGAAGTACGGCGTGTGGCCCGCGATGGTGCGGTCATCGCCGTGTGGACCTACGCGTGGTCCGAAATGGCCGACGACGCGAAGGCTGCGATCCGTGAGCTCGTCGCGCCCCAACTCGCCGAGTATTGGCCGCCTGCGGTACGCGCGGCCTGGGAAGGCTACGCGGCCCTGCACTTCCCGTTCACCGAGATCGAGACGCCCGCGTTCGAGATTCGCCGATTGTGGAGCGCGGACGAGTTCATCGCGTACATGAGCACCTGGTCGGCGACGCAGGCGTTCATCCGCGATCAGGGCCACAGCCCGTTCGACGGCGCGGTCGGTGATGCGCTTCGCGAGGCGTGGGGGCCGGAGCCGGCCGAGATCCGTTGGCCGCTGGACATCCGGGTGGGGCGCGTGGAGTAGTTCAGTCGGCGATGGTGATGACGCCACCGGGCGAGACCCGCAGAGGGTCGACGCCGTCGGGCGCCGTCATCGCCACGAACCCGTCCTCGGTCACGACGATCGTGTGCTCGAACTGAGCGGACAGGCCACCGTCGCGCGTTACGGCGGTCCAGTCGTCGTCGAGCACGCGCACCGGCCAATCGCCGGTATTGATCATCGGCTCGATCGTGAACGACATCCCCGGTCGCATGCGGATCCCGTTGCCCCGTTTGCCGAAGTGCGGCACGTCGGGCGCGGTGTGGAACACGCGGCCGATGCCGTGTCCCTGAAACTCGCGGACCACGGAGTAGCCGCCGCGCTCGGCGTGCCGTTGAATGGCATTGCCGATGTCGCCGATTCGGGCGCCGGGTTTCACCTCGCCGAGCGCCCGGGCGAGGCATTCGGCGGTCATGGTCACGAGCGCCCGCGCCTCGGGGCTCGGTTCGCCCACGAAGAATGTCGCGCAGGTGTCTCCGTGGAAGCCGTCCCGGATCAGCGTCACGTCGATCGAGACGATATCACCGTCCTTGAGCACCACGTCCTTGGCGGGGATCCCGTGGCACACGACCTCATTCACGCTGGTGCAGATCGATCGCGGAAAGCCCTTGTAGCCAAACGGCGCGTTGACGACCTCATGGTGGGCCGCAAAACGCACGGCCTCCTCGTCGAGCTCGATCGTGGAGACGCCGGCCTTTGCCATCCCGCCGAGGCGCGCCAGCAACTCCGCGGCGAGTTTGCCCGCTTCGCGCATCTTCGCGCGTTCGTCTTCGGACAGGATTTCGAGTTCGCGCCGCCGTCTCGATTTCAACATGTGGTCCTCGCGTGCATCGCGGCCAGAGTAGCGTTTCAATTTTTCGGTGACCAGTTCGGACTACAGGGCGCCGGGGGCGGTGGTCGGCTCGTCGCCCCCGTGATCGCGAGTCAGGATGCGCACGGCTTCGGCCTGCATGCGTTGCGCCAGCTTCGAGAACGCGGGGTGGTTCCACGCCGGCAACCACTGGTCGCCGAAGCGCACCTCCGCGGCGAGAAACAGCCCGCGTTTCACCAGCGTCAGCACGGTGTACTCATCGACCTGCCGATACTCGATACCGAACAACCGCAACGAGAACGGCCCCTGCGGCACCATCCGCAGCAGTTGGGTCGGCGACTCGCCGAGCATCCCGGTGTTGGGATTCAATCCGGTGCGCAGCACCGGCAGCGAGGACGTGAGGCTCGTGCTGTCGGTGTCGTCGTCGTCGTCGGCGATCGACGGGACGTCGTCGATCGTCATCGCCGCGGTGGGAATCTGCAGGTCGTGCACCGGTGGGTCGGCGTCGAGGTCGACACTCTCGGAGGCTTCGGAGAGGTCCTCGCCGAAGTCGACCCACATCATGCCGAGGCGCTCCACGTCGACGTCGACGTCGTCGAACGTCTCCAGCCACGCCACCCAGATCTCGTGGCCGGCCGGCGCGCCGCTCGTGGTGCGGTGCAAGGCCTCGCCGATACTGAGCCAGCCGTCGGAGTTGAGGTTCGAGCCGAGCAGGAACGCCCGGATCTGCTCGAGGTCGCTGGCCCGCGCACGACGCCGTAGCATTTCGCCGAGCAGTCGATACAGCGCGACCTCAGGGTCTTCGTAGCTTTGGATCGCCTTCCAGTTGAAGCTCAAGCCGTCACCGCTTCCCAGGCTGGGTTACTTCGGGTCGGACGCGCTCGGTCGTGGCGAGCAGCGCGATCGCTTCGTCGCGCAGGCGGGCGACGAGGAGCGTGAAGCCGGGATGCTCGGTCACGGGGAGCCAGCGCACACCGAACAGCACCTCGAGCTGGAAGAACACCCCGCTCTCCAACAGCGTTTGCACGGCGAACTCGTCGACGCCCTCGAACACTTCGTCGAAGAGCCGAATCGTGTGTTCCCCTGCCGGAATCAGCGAGATCGCCGAGGCGGCGTTCTGTGCGGTTCGCGCGAGTCGGACCGTGGAGCCCGTCACCTGGGTGCGGTCGTCTTCCAAGGTCGTGTCACGCGGTGCGTCGACGTAGGCGTCGGAGCTGACTTCTAGCGCGTCGGACGACCCACTTTGGAACTGGCGCCACGCTTCCAGTTGGTGGGCCTCATCGAATTCGCTGCCGAGGATGCAGCGCGACCACGCCGTCCACATCCGATAGCCCACGGATGCGCCGCCGGTGGTGGAGAACAGGCCTTCGCCGAGGCTCAACCACACTTCGTCGCCGAGGCGCGCGTTGCTCAAGAATTCGCGAACCCGTTGCAGGTCGGTGGGGGTGCCATGGCGGTGCAACATCTCGCCGAGCAGGCGGTAGTAGGCCTCCTCCGGCGTGCGCTGTGCGCTGATGATGTCCCAGTCGTATGCCACGAATCTCACCGCGGTGCTCAGTTCTGCCTACATGAGCGCACATGGGTAGCAGACTGCTCGCGGTGCGACAAGAGAACCGCGAGACGACGAAAACGACGGGCTTTAGCCGACGCCGAGCAGTTCGACTTCGAACACCAGCGTCGCGTTCGCGGGGATCACACCGGCCGCGCCGCGCGCGCCGTATCCCATCTCGGGTGGGATCGTGAGGCGGCGCTTTCCGCCGACCTTCATGCCGGCGACGCCGACATCCCAGCCCTTGATGACGCGACCTCCGCCCAGCGGAAACACGAACGGTTGCCCGCGGTCCAGCGAGGAATCGAACTTGGTGCCGTCGGTGAGCCACCCGGTGTAGTGGACCTGCACGGATTGGCCGGCAATCGCTTCGGCGCCGCTGCCGAGCTGGAGTTCCTCAATTTGCAGTTCGTCTGCCATGTTTCTTCTCCGGTTTGAGTCCGCGCACATTCGCATACCGAAGTGGGGCACGACAACCTCGATGACCACGGTTGGCCGCGTCGGCGGGGTAGGGCAGAATGCAGCGATGTTGCGCGCGCTCTCCATCCTCGTGATCGTCATCGGCTTCCTCTCACCAGCGGCCGCGTCCGCACAGGACGTCGAGCCGGACGCCGATCCGTACCTCGCCGCGGCCGTCATGGCGCTGGGCGAAAACGACCCCGCGCTGGGCCTGCAGTTGATCGACAAGGCCGCCACGCGAAGTACGGACCCACGCATCGGCTACTACCGCGCGTTTGCGCTGGAAAAGCTCGGCCGATGCCGCGACGCGCGCCGGGCCTACACGGCGGCGCAGACCGCGGGACCCGCACGCTATGCGGCGGCCGCGACGGCTGCGCTCCGCGGTTTCGACGCGCGCTGCGTCGCGCAGCTCCCTCCACCGACCGTTGCAGCTCGGGGGGGCCAACAGTCGCCGACGCTCGTGACGCTGGGGTGGGTGTTGACGACCGTCGGCGCGCTCACGTTGATCGCGGTGCCGCTGAAGATCACGTTCGATCATCGCGTCGCGGAGCAGTCCGAGCAGTACTTCAAGAAAGTGTTCGAGTGCGAAGTCGACTTCGGGGACATCGCGTCGGGCTGTGACGAGGCGGAGCTGAAGTCGAACGAGCAATGGACCGCCTACGAGAAGCGGATTCAGACGGCGAGGCGGGCCAATGTGTGGATGTTGGCCAGCGCGGGCGTCTTACTCGCGGGCGGCATCACGTCGATCGCGGTCGGTGCGCGGCGGGTTCGCGTGGCGCTGGTGCCGCGGTCCGACGGGGCCGTGGGATCGTTGGCGTTCGACTTTTAGTTTAGGTCGCTATTCCGGCGTGCGGCGTCGTGGGGCGCGGGCGCCGGGTTCGAAGGCGAGCGGGATCTCCACGATCGTGGCGGCGCTGCCGGGGCTCGGGAACTGCCACTTCGACGCGACGTCGGCGATACACGTCTCGAACTGCGCGGTGGTCCGTGTGGCGTCGACGACCTCGGCTCGCGTGACGCGTCCATCGGTGTGCACGGCAAGGCGGAGCGTGGCCTGCATCGGGACCAACTCCTCGGCCACTTCACCGTCCAGACACCATTGCAGATCGGGCCCGCCCGACTTAATGACCGCGGTCAGTGAGTCTTCGCCGATGGCGGCTGTATCCGATTTGGGCGGGACGAAGTGCACGCGCGGCTGCCGCAGCATCGCATGGATGGTGGGTAGCTCGGCGACGGCTTCTGGCGACAGCGCCACGCAGAGTTCGTCGATCGCGCCCAGTTCGGAGCGCAAGCGCGGCCAGTCGTAGATCTGGTCCTCGCCACGGCAGATCGCCGCGTTCCACTGCGCGCAGGTCGTGTCGGCGGCGAGCCGCTCGCCGTCTCGAATCACATCGGCGCCGGTCGCGTGCACCGTGAGTTCGTAGGAGCAGGGCGCCTGCGCCAGTACGAGCTCGATTCGTTTGCCCGACGGCGGAACCAGGTACACACGCGGCAAGGGCTGGACGGTCGTGGCGGTGGTGACGACGCGTTGCAGCACGTCCACGGGCGTGGTGGCATCGAACGCCATGTAGACGTGATCGCAGGGACCCGAGCACGCGTTCGACATCGAGGCGCGCAAGTCGTCGTCGCTCGCGGCAGCCGCGTCGGCGGCACTGAACCGCAGGAACGTGTCTTCGACGACGGCGTTCGGCACGCCGGGAGCCGGCTTGCCGGTCGCGCAGCCGGTGCACAGCAGCGAGATGGCGAGGAGAGTTCTCATCGTCGCAGCATCCACGGGCCTGCCGGACAGTGCAAGCGCGCAAAAAAAGGGCCCGTCGATCGACGGGCCCTGATGTTCTGCGACTGCGTGCGACGGCTTAGAGGCAGACGGCCGTCGGAGCGGCCTGCGCGTGCGGGCAGTGCGTGTTCGGGTTCGTCACGCCGGCGGTGTCCGCCGCGGCACCGAGGTGGTAGATGCGGCAGGCCAGCGAGTCGCCGGCCATGTCGCCGTCGGCGCCCGGAGCAAAGCCCGCACACTGCGTCACGCAGTCCGTGGTGTCCGTGTACGCCGTGACACCGGGGTTGGTGTTACACAGGGCCATGAAGCCGTGGCAGTAGGTCTCACACGCCGACGCGTCGGCCGCAGCGTTCGTGGTCAACGTGGACGTCGATGCGGTGTTGCGCTGAATCGTCGTCGTGCCGTCGGTCTGGAACTCGATGTCCCGCGTCTGCACGGTGTAGGTGTCGTCGGCTTGCTTCGCGAGCCACGTGAGGGTCGCTTCGCCCGGGTTGGCACCGTCGGCGATCGTGCCGCGGATGCGGGCACCACCCGGTCCGGTGACCGCGCACAGGCAGTCGCCCGCGTTCGGCGGCTCGTCGGCGCAGGTGGTGGACAGACCGGCCGCGGCGCCGTCGATGAAGGCCGCGACGCCGTCGCAGGTGCCGCCGCCCAGCGCCATGGCGCAGGCGTCGGGGACGTAGATCTCGGCGTCGAACGCCGATGATTGTGCGACCGTGAAGGAGCCGTCGTCACCGACGATCATGCGACCGGCGAAATCGCGGTACACGACGCTCGTCAACACGCCGGTCGGGCACAGCTGAGCCAGCAGAGCGAAGGCGTTCTCGCCGACGCAGCCGTCCGTGAAGTCGTGGGTCCCGACGAGGTCGGCGATGGCGCCGGCCGGGGTGACGAGGTTCGGGCACGTGAAGTCGTGCGGGGTGTGCACGTTGGTGTTCGTGGTGTTGTTGACGGTCGTGTTGTTGACGGTCGTGTTGTTGACGGTCGTGTTGTTGACGGTCGTGTTGTTGACGGTCGTGTTGTTCGCCGTCGTGTTGTTCGCCGTCGTGTTGTTCGGGGTGGTGTTGTTGGTGGTCGTGTTGTTGTCGTCCTTGCCACAACCAACAGCGACAGCAGAGGCGAGCGCGAGCATTACAAGTTTCTTGGTAGTATTCATTGAGCTTCCTGGCCAATTGCGCCGGCTGGCGGCGCGAGTTTTATTGAGATTTATCCTTCTCGGATACAACGATGCTGCCGTACGTCAAAGAGAAAAGAAAGCTGCTGCCCCTCAGCGGCACCAAATGGTGACGGGCGGTCAAGCTGCCCATAAGGCGTCATCGACGACTCGAATCTGCCGGGAAACCTCGTCGGTGAGTCCCTGCAGATCGAGGACCTCCGCCATGCGGTACGTCACGGGTCGCACACCCACTTCGGGTGTCGGATAGGCCGCCGGCGTGTGCAGTCCGGCCGGCATCTCCAGCGTCATCTCCACATCACACGGGCGCGTGTCCGTGCTGGCGAGTTGAAGCGCAAAGGTCAGGGCGCTGAGCGGCATCGATATCCATCCGTTCGACATCCTTGTCTCCGGGCTCGGGTTCCGTGGGCACCCTCGATGTAACCCGGACCGCGGGCAAGGGCCAGAAATTGATGCGGAATCAGTTCGGCACACACGCGCGCTGCACGCACTGATAGTTGTTCGCGCAGTCACCGCCGTTGCCGCAGAACAGGCGGCAGAAGTCGTTCTGACACTCGTAGCCGCCGCAGTCGTTATCGTTCTGGCATGCCGTTTGGGCGCGACAGGTGCCCGAGTCGCACTGGTAGCCGTCCACGCAGTCCGAGGCGTTCGGTCCACCGCCGCACGTCAAGGCGCAGAAGCCTCCATTCTGGTCGCACTCGTAGCCGTCGCACGCCGCGTCGTCCTGGCACGCCGTCAGGGCCTGACATGTGCCACGACTGCATCCATACCCGTCGGCGCAGGCCGCGTTGGCGTTCTGTCCGCCGCACTGAACTTCACAGAGGCCGACCTGTTGGTCGCAGGCGAAGCCGCCGCAGGCGCTGTCGTCCACGCACATCGTTTCGGCGACGCACGCGTTCCCCGCACACGTGTATCCGTTGGCGCACGGCGCGTTTTGACCGCATTGCACCCGACAGATCCCGACGCCGGCGTCACACGAATAGCCGGAACACGGGGCCGGGTCGGTGCACGCGGTCTCGGCGAGGCAGACACCGCCCGAGCCGCAGGCGTACCCTGCCGCGCAGTTCCCGTCGCCCTGGCAGCCGTCGAAGCAGAAGCCGCCCGCGATATCGCACGCGAAGCCGCCGCATGGCGCGGGGCTCGTGCAGGCGATGGGACCGCCGGTGGTGCCGGTCGTGCCGGTCGTGCCGGTCGTTCCCGTCGTGTTGTTCGTGGAGGTCGTGTTGTTCGTGCCGGTGGTGCCGGTGGTGTTCGTGGTGTTCGTCGTATTCGACGTGTTGCCGTTCGAACCCGAGGTCCCGTTGGTGCTCGTCGTGCCGGCCGTGTTGTTCGCGGTCGAATTGTTCGCGCCGGTGGTACTGTTGGCCGCGGTCTTGTCGCCTCCGCAGGCGAAGGCGAACAGGGCGAGCGACACGACAACCAATCGGGGGAACGACATGGAGGACCTCGAACAGGGTGGTTGGGGGAGTTCCATCGTCGCTGATTTCAGAATTGTGTCAAAAGACGTCGTGTGCGGCGCTGCGACGCGAGCGGTCTCCGTGAGCTTGAAGTCGGACAAGCGCCTTGCAGACCTCGTCACGTTCTCGGCGACGCCCAGGTGGCGAACGAACTCCGTCACGGCGACGAATGGCGCGGATACGGTCACCACGGACCCCGCCGAGTGGTGGTCGAACTCCATTGTCGTCGATAACGTCGGCGGCATGCTGACGGCTCCGGACACGATCTACCTCGTGACCGAGCGGCCCGCGAACCAGTACCAGATCCGCGGCGCGGGCTCCGCGCTTGTCGTGGCGCCGTTGTTGACGATGAACGGCAATCAGAACCAGGTCGGACTCGTCGAGGTCTACGCCGATCGAGTGTGGCTGGAGGGCATCTTCGACGCCACGGGTCACGACCCCGGCATCTACGGTTTTCGCGCCAATCTGCTCAATCTGCGCAGCCTCGCTGTGGCGAACTCCGACATCGGTCGTGGGGTGTGGCTCGAAGAGGCGCACGGCGTGGTGGGCTACGATCTGCGGCTCACCAACAACGGCGACTCCGGCATCACGACGTCGAACTCCAACCACGGTCGGTTCCGCAACGTCGTGGCCGCCGGAAACGGCACCGACATCGGGAGCCCGCTCATCGAAGGTATCGCGATCTACGGGAGCGGCAACCGATTCGAGGACGTGACGGTCACCAACGATTCGTTGGCCGTGGGTCGGAGCGGGATTCTGGCCG
>JBFIHF010000111.1:0-16717 GCA_041601915.1 Bradymonadaceae bacterium | reverse complement strand
GCCGCGTCGACGATCGCCAGCGTTGTCGTGACGCCGGTGATCTTCGGCATCTGGGCCTCGTTGAATCCAGCGACAGCCGTGTTGCTGCAGGACATCCAAATCGACGCCCGCAAGGTGATCATGGTGTTGATGGTCATGGTCTTCATCCCGGTCGCGGCAGGGATGCTCCTGGGCGCAAGGCGTCCCGACCTGGCGCACCGAGTGCGGAAGTGGGTGCGTGGCCTCTCGATGATCGTATTCGCGACGGTCGTGCTCGTGGTCATCGGGCAGAACCTCAGCCTCCTGCTCGATTTCACGGCGGAGGCGCTTCTGCCGGTTCTGCTGACGTTCACCATCGCCGTGGCCCTCGGGTGGGGGCTCGCGTGGCTGACTCGGCTTCGCGGAGCGGAACGTCGGGCCGTGACGATCGAGGTGGCGATGCAAAACGTCGCGCTCGCGATCGGGACCGCCGTAGCGTTCTTCCCGGCGCGGGTGGGCGTTGCGGTGACGGCGGCGCTCTGGGGCGTCGTTCATCTCACCTGTGGTTTCGCCCTCGCGGCAGCGTGGGCGCAAAACCCGCCTCGCGCTGAGCAGACCTCCGGTCATCCCTAGCCGAGCGGGTCGGGTGCGGTGAACTGGCCCAGACGCGGCGAGTACCAGCGGGCCCGCACCCCAAAGCACTTCTTCGCGGCGCCAGCACCCGCAGCCGTCCCAGCGGCGTGTACTCGAGGATGTGCTTCATCTGGCGCGTATCCGCGTTCCACCACCCCACGATCGAGTTGCGGTGGTCCGTGACGGGGATGAACAGGCCGCTCAGGCCGAGTTCGAAGCGTTCGAACTCCAGCAGCTGGTCGATCTGACCGCCCCACACGGCCTCCCACTGCGGGGTGAGCAGCCCCGGCTCCATCGCCGCGATCATCTGATCGCCGTCGTGCACGATGTGCTGGGTCTTGCCGTCCTCGAGCCGCGCGAGGCGTCCCGACGCGTCGTAGGCGAAGTCTTCGGTCAGATTCCCGCGGGTCACCGAGATGAGCCGCCCGCGCGGCCCGTACACGAACACCGACCCCGCGCCGTCGACCACCCGACCATGGGCGTCATGCGTGATCGCAAACGTCGCCCCATCGAGCTCGATCGTGCCGAGCTGATGCCCCGGCTCACGCGGACCTTGATGGTTCCAACGGGAGAGTCCGGTGCCCCGTTCCTTCACGCTCAACAGCGCGCCGACCTTGTCCTCGCGGGCCCAGTCGACGGCGAGGATCGGCTCGGCCGTGTCGTCGTTGTGCTCGATGAAGAGGTCCGCGATGTCCGCGTTGCTGATCTCGTGCCTCGGCAGCAATTCCGCCACCGACTCCGTCAGCCCCTCATGCTCGTAGACCGTTGTGAGTTGACCCTCGGTGTCGTACGCATAGCCGCGCCACGGCTGCGCCGGTACGACGCGAGCCGGGTTCCCCCACGTTGTCTGCACGGTACGCGCACGACCCACGGCATCGCGTCGGACATCCTGGGCGAACAGGGGTTCGCCGCACACCGACGGATCGTAGGCGCCCTGGCAGTACTCGTCGGCCCACGCCGCGTTGAGCGGACCGCTCGCGTGGTCCAGCATGTCGGTCTGTAGCCGCACTCCGCGGCCCAGGCCATCGAGCGTGACGCTCTCGGTCATCAGATCGACGTTTGGGTCTCCGGCCCAGTCGTGATCACGACCGGCATACAGCTCGCCGATCCAACGGAAGTCGATCAGGCGACCATCCACCGCGATCGTGTCCAGTCGGCCGAGCTCGTCCATCGAGCGCGTCACGACCTTTCCCGTCGGGTAGGTCAATTCGCGCTGCCACCCGCTGCCCGGCACCGGGATCCAGTCCGATGTCGTTACATACTGCTCACCAGCCAACGTAACGGTCTGCTCCGTCACGCGGTTCAGTCCGTCGTAGGCGAACGTTTGATCAACGGGGAGCGCCGCTAGCCCATCGCGGAGCCGTCCCAGATTGTTGTCGGTCGTCGCAACGACACGACCACGAGCGTCGAAGGTGCGCTCCGTGAGCGTATCAGCGAACGCGTTGGTCGGCGCGTTCAGCCAACGTTCGCGGATCATGTCGCCGCGGTCGTAATCGTAGGTTCGCGAAGCGCGTGCTCACTCAAGCGTCCCGCGAATCTCAGCCCCCAGACGAGGTTACTGACGCGAACCGGTCGGCGTCCACAACTGGCCAACGGCCCGTTTAGCGCAGGACGCGCGACGAACGGTCGATCTGCTCCAACAGCAGCGGATTCGTCGTCGTGCTCGCCAGCGCGATGACGATGTCGCGGGACTCGTCGGTGCCGATGCGGCCCAGCGCCTGAACCGTAGTGATCTGCAGCTGCAGATCGTCCGATGCCAGGAGCGGACGAAGGGCGGGGATCGCGCGATCACCGAACGCCTGGGCGAACATCAGCACCGCGCGATGGCGAGTTCCGACGGGTGTCGCATCCGAAGCCACGACCTTCGCGTACAGCAGGTACGCGTCCGCGCTGGGCCAGTACTGGCCAAGTGCGATGAGCGCGCGGTCGCTGACGAACGAATGGGGACGGCGCGCCAGCGCGTCGACGATCGCGGCGCCATTGGGCACCGCCTCGAACGACGCGCGCGGGGCGAGCTCGTGGTAGCCCGACAGCAGGAAGGTGATCGTGCGGACGTCGTCCTGCGGATAGGCGACCGGACCCGTGACCTGCTGCGCGAACGCGCTGCTGCAGAACAACGTGAGGGACAGAACCAGGGTTCCAAGGAACTTACTCATGGTGCACCTCCGATGACCGCGTCTTTGGTGAGCGGGTTGACCTGCAACACGAACTTCTGGTCCGGCGTGATGACCGATTCCATCGAGCCGGCGACCGGGAACATCAGGTTGTTGTAGTCCGGGCAACTCTGCGAGATGCGCCCGCACTCGGGCGTGTCGCCCAGCGGATCGGTTCCGCCGTACTGCTCGGTGGTGTGGAACAGGCCGAGGTAGTGACCGACTTCGTGCGCGATGATCTGCGCCGTGAACGCGTTGCCTTCGGCTTCGTCGCCCAACGTCGGGTCGGCCGTCGCACCGAGGTACTCGGCGGTGAAGGCGACGCCAGAACCGACCGTGCCGTGCAGGCCAGCGGGGCCAGGCAGGCCCATCGAGATGCCGATGGCGCCTTCCATGGCGAACGCCTGCGTGAAGAAGATGTTCACGCTGAGGACGTCGTCTTTGGTGCTGCCGGGCCGCTTCGACAGCGCGGCGAGCTGCATCGTACCCTCGATGCTGCGCAGGATACGGTAGCGATCAGCGTCCGGGCCGGTGATGTCGTTGTAGCGGATCTTGCCGATCGAGAAGCCGGCCGTCCCCCAGATCTCATTAAACCCGGCCACGACGGCCTGCATGTCCGTGTGGGTCGCGGCGTTGCCCGCGTTGAGCCCCGGGACGCCGACGAAGTAGACGTTGAGGTCGATCGTGTCGCCGTACGTCGACTCTTCCATCACGTAGTGGCACACCTCCGACGAGTTCGTGCCCAGCCGGTACTCATGCGCGCCCGCCTCGAGCTGACTCGAGAACTGCGGGATCGCCGGGACGACGGTCGGATTCATCGACCCGCCATAGACCTCGACCGGCGCGGTCTGGAAGTAGTTCACCCCGCGCATGTCGATCGCGTTGCCTACCGGCCGAATGATGCGGTCCGGCGCCAGGCGGCGACCGTCGCGGGCCAGTGGCGTCACCATGTAGGCGACGGTGTCCGCCGAGATCGAGTAGTCGATCGTCACCGTGTCCGAGGACACCGACTGGCAGATGAGGTCAAACGGGTTGCCCTCGATGACGGAATCGTCGAACGGGACCGATGGATCCGGCGAACACATCCCCTCGCCGTTACCGAACGGGTCGCAGATGTAGCCTTCGCGGCACTCCGAGGTCGCCGTGCAGATCCGCACGCAGAAGTTCCCGCCGCGCGTTCGCAGGCACTTGTTGTTCTCGCCGCCGGGGCGGCTGCAGTCTTCGAACGTCTCGCATTGCTCGGTCGTGCAGAAGCCGCCGGGCCAATCCGTCGCGCACGTTCCGCCGGCACAATCCGACGACTCGGCACAGCCTTCGCCGTCGGCAGACCCGGTCACGGGCACGCAGACGCGACCCGGTGAACCCGGCTGCGACTGACATCCATAGCCGCCGCGGCAGTCCGAGTTCGAGCCACAGTAGTCCGCGCAGAAGTTGCCGAGGTCGCTGTCGACGCATCCGGAACCGGAGGTCTCACACGATCCCGAGCAGCCCTGCGTCGTGCAGTAGCCGTCGGGCCACTGCGTTCCTGTTAAGCAATCACCACCTGCGCATTCCGCTCCGCTGGCGCATGCCGCGCCGTTGGGCAGTAACTCATCCGGGACCACCATCGGATCGGGGTCCTCGTCGGGGTCCGGCACGTTGTCCGGGTCCGGTACGTTGTCCGTTGGGTCAGGCTCTGTGAACTCGGACGTCTCCCAGCCGGTTTCGGACGGGGACTTCGAATTCTCGCCGCATCCGGCGAGAGCCGCCCCCGAGCCTGCGCACAGGGCAAGGGGAATGAGTAGCCGCAGCATGGTTTGATGCATGCACATCCTCGTGAGTGATAGAAAGCGAACTCCGAGCGCCTGTCCAAGCAAGAACCGCACCCATGTAGGACAAGGTGCGACGGTCGACCACAGGGCACGACACAACCGCGCGAAAGCACTCGCGATCCACATTGTGTCGGAGATCCGCACAGCATCGTGCGCGAAGCGCCGTCAGCTTTCGCACACCGCGCCCGTCAGTCAGAAGAACTGGCCCGTTCCGAACGAGATGCGGGGGGGACCAGGATCGAGGACGGACCAGCCGACGTCGAGGCGGACGGCGAGGTTACCGACTTTTGGGGCGATGACCCGCAGACCGATGCCG
The DNA here is from genome assembly GCA_041601915.1 of Bradymonadaceae bacterium. Lineage (GTDB taxonomy): Bacteria > Myxococcota_A > Bradymonadia > Bradymonadales > Bradymonadaceae > JBFIHF01. Next base: position 11,846 of record JBFIHF010000111.1, on the reverse strand, counting down.
CCCGCGACGTCGTCGACGACGCCCCAGCCGTTGACCGACGGCGCGGCGCGCCCGGCGTCGACGAAGGCGACGTGTTGCAGCGCGACCCACGGCAGAACCAGGGACGGGACGCGGACCTCCGCGTTGGCGACCCACGACGTGGGGCCGTGAAAGCGCCCGTCCCCGAGGGTGCGGAGTTGGTCGAGCCCGCCGAGGAAGTAGTCGTCGCCCGGATGGGTGGGTGCCGCGACGCCGGCCTGCAAGCGTGCGGCGAGGTTGATGCGAAGCGGCAGGTCGAGCATCCCGATCAGCTCCCCCTCGGCGTGGTTCAGGGTGTCCGTCACCACCGGAGTCGCTCCGCGCAGGCTCGCCGTCGCACCATGGTAGTTGAATCCGACGGCGCGAAGTCGTCCCAGGGTGAGGGCTGCGCCCACTTCGACCGCTCGCGCGACTTCCGGGAGGACGTCGGAGGTGTAATGGTCGAAACGCGTGGCCGCGGTGGCGCCGACGCGCAGCGTGCGCCACACCTGCACGCCGACCTCGGCCGCCGCGTAGCGTCGTTGGCGCTCAAAGCCAGCTTCGACCTCACCGCCCTTCGCGAACAGCAGCCGCGAGCGGTGGACGTAGCCCGCGGCGAGGTCCACGTAGATCCGGGTTGGAAGCACGCGGGGATGGTGCATCCAGGCCTCCACCGACGAGTTGCCGTCGAGCCGTTCGACGCGCAGCCCGAGCTCGATCCCCAGCCCGAGGGCGTGCGTCTCACGCACCCCGACCACGAGTCGAGACTGGCCGCGCCCGCGATCGAGTCCTACGATCGGCTGCACCGAGGCACGCTCGTCGACGATGACACGCAGCACGCGAGCGCGACCATCGGAGCGGCCAATCGTCTCGTCGTCGAGCGTCCACACCACGGAGTCGAACAGCTTCGTGTCGCGCAACCGTTGGGCGGCGGCCTCGATCTCGGCGTTCGTCGCGGACTGGCCGGCATCCAGATCAAGCGTCGCGTCGACGAGCGCGCGCCGTGTGTCGACGACGCCGTCCACCACCACCGCGGACAGCACCGTGGCAACGGAATCGGATTCCGCGGACGCAGGCGGGAGCACCGCGATCGACGCCACGAACAGCGCGATTGTGCCCGCCCACCTTGTTCGATACCGTTGCGAAATCATGCTCCGCACAATCGCCATCGCGGCGTTGCTCGCCTGGTCCGCGACCGCGTACGCAGCCCCAACGACGGAACTCGACGAGCTCGGCGTGCGGGTGCTGGGTTCGTGGTCACCGCAGGAGCTCGCGGCGCTGGCACGCGGCGCGCAGGCGTTGCCCGCCGAAGTGCGAGCGGTCGTCGGGCCCATCTGGTTCAGTCGCGTTCATCATGCCTGTCCGTTCGCCATGGGGGCATACAATCGCACTTGCCCGACGTACGCAACTGAGGACGGCCAGCGGGTCTTCGTCGTCTACGACAGCCTGTCCGTGCAGGGGCAGGGTCCGCCCACGCGCCTCGCCGCCCTGAACGACGCCGAACAGCGGGATCTCCTGGTGCGACGGGCCGTCGTCCACGCCTTCATCGGGGCGCTCGAGCAGCAGCAGCGGTGGTCCGACGACGAGCAATGGCGCCGCCTCGACTTCTGGCGTCCGGGCGTCGAGCAGCCGTTCAACCGCGATCCGTGGGGCTACAGCCGGTATCTCGGGATGCAGTCGCCGCAGCTCGACCTGGTCACGTTCGCCGAGGAGTACTTCGTGCGCCCCGAAACGGTGTTGCGGGAGTCGGCGGCGCCCGACGCGCCGGAGCGGCTGCGCGGGCTCGACCGCGACCTCGCGATGGAATGTCAGGAGTTCTCCAAGACGCGATTTCTCGTGCGACAGCTGCGGAACTTCGCGCCAGCGTGGACGCCGCCCGAAGACCCCGACGCCCCCGATGACTGCGCCGCCTTTACCGCATGGGCGGGCCTCGAGACGCTGGAGGGGATCGACGTGCTGTACGCCGCCGCCACCGCAGATCGGCCCCAATCGCTGTGGGGCCACCTGCTGGTCCACATCCGCCACCACGACCGCGTGGATGGGTTTGAGCCGGTCTACCAGTTCGGCGCCGTGATCGCGGCGGACATCGACCCGTTCGAGTACCTCGGCCGCGGCCTAATGGGCGGATTCTACGCCGTCCTCGACCCCAACGACTTCCGCAGCATCGACCGCGAGATCCTGCGCAGCGAGCAGCGCTCGTTGAAGCGCTATCGGCTCCAGCTGTCCAAAGTGCAGTCGTTGCGCGTGTTGCAGCGCATCTGGGAGATGGAGCGCCGCACCCGGCTGCCGTACTGGTTCTTCGACGAAAACTGCGCGGCGTTCCTCGCCGATCTCGTGCAGTCGGCCCTCGTCGACGTGAAGATCGACTCGCGCAGCGACTTCATCGTGGCGCCGACCGATGTGTTGGACCACTTCGCCGCGATCGACAACCCACCCGTGGGCAAGCTGCTGCGCAAACTGCCTGAAGAAGCGCTCAGCAATCGAGAGCGGGCCCGGTGGGCGCGCGCCGAACGTGGCGCCCTGCTCGCGGCGCTGCGCGAGCGGTTCGCGGGTGCGGAGCTGCACGCCTTTGATGCCACGCGCCGCGAACTCGAGTCGCTCGACCCCAACACGCGGTCGGCGGCCTATGCGAACCTCGGCGCCCTGCTCGCGACGCTTGGCGGCGACCATCGTGTCGCACGCGTCCTCAGCTACAACGTGATGGTCGAGCGCTATTACCTGGAGTCGCGCACCGGCGAGATGAACAAGCTTTGGGCGAAACTGCGGCTCGCGACGAACGACGTCTCCGTCGATGAGCGGCTCGCGCAAAGGCGCGAACTGTACCTGCACGAAGACCTCGATCGGCGCGCCGCCCAGCGGCTCGCGCGGGACGAAGCGGCGCTCGCCGCGTTTCAGTCCGCACCGCGGCGCGAACCACGGCCCGCGGAGCGGCGGCTGCGCGACGAGCAGGTCGCGACACGCGACGCGTTTCTGCGGGCCGTCCACGTCCAGCGCGCCTACCACGAGCGCAACGGCGAGGGTGCGGCCCAGTCCGAGCAGCTGCGCCGAGATGAGGAAGCGGCGCTGCGGCACGACCATGCGGCGCGCGACGCTCGGTCCATTGGCAAGAGTGGCAAGGGGCGCCTCGGCGTCGGCGGCAGTGCGGTCCTCGCGCCAGGCCTGTTGCGAGGCGGGATCGAGGTCGACTTCGCGTTCCTCGCCGAGCGACTGGGCTCACAGCGGCAGCGAGGGTTTCGCCCCGATATCGAGACCCAGGTCTTCGCGCTCAACCTCCTCCTGCCGCCACCGGGCACGGACGTCGACGGCATCGAGGGCGACCTCGTCCTGTTGCGATACCTCACGATCGAGCAGCTCCTGGGCCCCGCGCGAAGGAGTTGGCTGGACGTCTTCGGGTACGGCTTTGATATCCACGCGCTTCGCGTCCCGCGCTACGGCATCGACTGGGGGCTGCAGGCGAGCGGCGGGCTGCTGCTGCCCGTGCTGGCGTCCGAATCGTTGGTGTCGCACCTCGTCTTTGGGGCGTTCCCGACGGTGCAGTGGCTGGCGCGGGGGGACGCGGACCGGGCCTTTGGCGGTGTGTGGGGCTTTGCGCGCGCTCAGCTGCACCTGTGGGGAAACTACGCGAACGTCGCGCGGTTGGAGGCCGCGGCGACACCGACGCTGGACCTCGCCACGTTCGAGCCGGGCGTGGCGCTGCGCGGCGACCTCGCGCTGGAGGTCTACCTCGGCGAGGTCACGAATCGCCCGGTGTTGCTGGTTCCCCACGCAACCGTGGAGCGCACCAACGCACGCATCGAGGGGGATCCGCGCGACGTCAGCTGGCGGGTGGGCCTGCGACTGGAGTCAGCTCTGTGAGCGGCTGACGGCCAGGACTGCCGATTCCAATGCCGAGCTGCATCCTGCCGGACCGGAACAAGTCGCGGCGCAGCTCCGGCGAGCGTTCCATCGCACTCACGACGAGGTCGGCAAAACGGGTGGCGGCGGTCGCATCTCGGCCCGCCAAGAGCACCAGCTCGCGAAGCTGCGGATAGAGATCGCGCAGTAGGGCGCCGAACGCCCCACGGTTCGCCATCGAAACACCGAACATGTGGCCCAGATCCTCGACGATGGGCCCGGAGCCCGTGCTGACGTCGGCGTCGAACGCGATGCTGTTCTGGCGCAGGTACATCCCCAACGCCTGGGGCTGTTGGGCAGGTTTCGAGGCGCGCATCGCCACGAACACGATCAGGCCGATCGTCGCACCGACGGTGGTGGTCGCCGCGATCGGGATCAGGAAGATCGCGGCGTTGACGTTCGAGTCCGGCTCGCTCGGTGTGTTCGGGTCGGGGTCGGGGTTGGGGTTCGGGTTCGAGTTCGGGTTCGAGTTGGGGTTCGGGTCCGGGTCCGGGTCTCCGTTGCTCGACTCGCCGGAGTTCGATCCCGAGTTCGAGCCGCTCGAGTTGCTGTCCCCCGAATTGCTCGATTCGCCAGAATTGCTGCCCGAATCGCCGGAGTTGCTTGAGTTACCCGAGTCGCTCGAGTTGCCGGAGTCACTCGAAGCGCCGGAGTCGCTCGAGTTGCCCGAGTCACTCGAAGCGCCGGAGTCGGAGTCGGAGCCGGAATCAGTCGCGAGCCCCTCGCTGATCCCGCCGTTGCTGGTCGACAACTGAGCCGACGCCGGCAGGCTGAGCATGCACGCCAGGAAGGTGACGAGCACGCGAGTACTGCATAACTTGCATAACTTCATAGCTCGACAGTACGGCGACCTTGCCGACCGGTCAACGTTCTCGCGCCGCCTCGACAGATCAACTACTTCACGCGTCGAGTCTAGAGCAGACTCTGGAGCGCCTCGGCTTCGGAGACGCGCCCCAGCCGCGTCCACTGCGCAATCGCGAGCTCCACGATCGCTCGTGCGCGCTCGGGGTCCATCGTGCCCGACGTCTCCCGCGCCGCGGTGTCCGTCACGTAGGCGACGTCGTAGTTCGCATCGATGCCGAAGTCGTCGCGCAGGACGCGGAACGCCTCGTCCCACGCGACCTCGTCGCGGTGCCTCGCCGCGTAGAGCAGCTCCACGGCATACGTCACGGCGATGATCGGGAGACGACCACGCGTCGACTCGATCTCACGGGCGCGCCGTGCCCATCGCAGGGCATCTTCCAAGCGGCCGCGCGCCACCTCGAGCATCGCGAAGTTCGCCGGCATCACCGCTTCGAGCTGGTGGTAGCGAGAGAGGTACTGGTAGGCCGCAGTAAATGCCGCCTCGGCCTCGTCCAGGCGCCCCAGCGCGCGCAGCACGTCTCCGGTGAACGACCGCACGACGTGCGCGCTGCGGATGCGTCCCACAGACTCCATCGCCGCGATCGCCTGATGCAGCGGCGCGAGCGCGTGGTCCAGGCGACCCTGCAGAAAGTAGACCCACCCCAGTCCGTAGTCGGCGTCCGCTCGTTCGGACACGTCGCCCAGTTCGACGGCGATTTCGCGCGCCTCGGAGTAGTACCGATCGGCGGCGTCGATCTGACCGAGGTAGCCGCAGAGCGCACCGGCGGCGCTGCGACTCTGGGCGCTTCGCACCCGGTTGCCGAGCTGGTCGGCGAGCTCCACTGCCCGCGCCGCGATCACGGCGTCATCGAGGACGGGGGCCCGTGCCGACACCAGATGCGAGTACGCAATGGCCGTCTCGCATTCCAGCGCCGCCCACTCCCGCTCGCGCGCCGTCGCGATCACGGCTTTGAGTTCTTCAGCGGCCGCCGTGCCCTTCCATTGGTTCGCGAGAAGCCGTGCCCGCGCGAACCGCCCCCACCAACCGTGTTCGGAGTCCACGGCGTCGAGCGCCTCGACGGCGGCGTCGTACCGATCCATCAGCTCCGCGTGGTCGACGATGTCTCCGCGCTGGCTCTTGCGCCCCGCCTCCCGAAGCGGTGCCAGCGACGCTTCGAACTCGCCGGCCTCGAAGAGGTGCGTGCCGATCAGTGCCGCGGAGTAGCGCTCGGGTGCGTGACGTACGATCTCTGCGATCGCCCGATGAAACGCGACCCGGCGGCCGCCCTCGGCCGCGTTCTTGACCAACCGGCGCTGCAACACGCCGTCCGTGAAGTGCAGGACCTTGTCGCGCTGCTCCACGAGGCCCGCCCGCATCGCTCGCACGATGAGGCCCGCGCTGGGCGTGATGCGGGCCGCGACGCACGAATGCGCCCAGTCACGATGCGGACACTCCGGCCCATAGCAGGCGAGCAGCTCCAGCGCGTGGCGATCGGCGACCGAACCGGCGACGAGGCTCTCGAACTGCTGAAATCGCACCGCGCCGACCGAGCTCGGCAGCTCCGGCAGGCGCCCACCACGAACCGCCCACCGGCCCGCTGTGCGAACCAGCAGCCCCCGCGCCATCCAATCCCGCACAACCTCGACCGTGTACTGCGGATTGCCGTCCACCGCGCGCGCGACCGCAAACGCAACCTCCGCCTCCATCCCCACGAGCTCGGTCACGAGCTCCGCGCACTCACCTGGCGCGAACGCCCCCATTACGAGGTCATCGTCCACCACCGCGCTGACGCTCGGGTACTCGGCGCGCATCGCCGCCACGACGAGCACCCGCACATCGGCGAACCCCAGCGCGGCGACACGCTCGACCAGTGCGCGACGCCCCTGCTCGTCGGCGTCGTCGATCCAGAGCACGACCGGTTTGCGCTCAGCGTGTGCCCACAGCATCGCCAACGCCGCGCCAATCACGTCTTCGCCGGGACCCGCGCCGCCCGTCACGCCGCGCGCAAGGGTCTCCACCGCCCAATCCGGTGGCGTCGCCCAACGCCGCAAGCGTACCGCGGCCTCATCGGCGGACATCGGATTGAGCCGATACGTCGTCGAGATCGCCGAGAGCAGCGCCTCCTCCGTCTCGTGCGACCCTTCGATGCGAACCGCTGTCGCAAACCCATGTTCGGTGACCGCCTGGGTGAGCCAGCGCCCGATCGCGGTCTTGCCAATCCCCTCGGGCCCGCGCACGACCACGGTGCGCCGCACTCGCCGCGTCACGCACTCCCGAAACCGATCCCAGATCACGGTGCGCTCGCTCAGGCGGCCCACGAACGGCACTTCGCGCAGCCCGATGAGTCCGGGCCCCGTATCCCCGTGGAATGTCGCGAAGTAGTGGCGCGGCGAGCTCGCCGGCGGCTCGGCCGGCGGCGGGCTCGCCTCGATCACCGGCGCCTCGTCCTCGGCGGCCGGGCTCCATTCGAAGCCCTCCAGATCGCCCAGCGTGATGGTCGGCGCGAACGCCGGCGTCACGTAGGTATCCGCGGAGTAGCCGACGTGGAGTGGCGTCGTGGGCTGCGTCGCACGCAGGCGCGGCAGCTTCTCGAACGCGCGCAGCGCGTCGGCGGCGGACCGAAACCGGGCCAGCGGATCTTTGCGCAGCAACACCCGCAGCAGCGCGTCGAGGCCCTCGGGCACCTCGATCCGAGCCGCCAGGGGCGGCGCCGCCTCGCTCATGTGCTTGAACGCGAACTGAATGAAGCTGTCCCCGTCGAACGGTGGATGTCCGGTCAGCATCTCGTACAGGACGCACGCCAACGAGTAGAGATCCGTCCACGGGCCCTGATCGCGAAGACGACCGGCGAACTGCTCTGGCGCCATGTATGGCGGGGTCCCTGATGGATTGTGCTCGTCGCCCGCGCCGCCGTAGGTCCGCGCGATCCCGAAGTCCGTGAGCCGCCAGTCCGTCCCCGCCACGTCCATCGCCAGGATGTTCGCCGGCTTGATGTCGCGGTGCACGAGCCCTCGCGAGTGCGCGTGAGCCAGCGCCTCGAGCACTCGACGCGCCACGTCGAGCACGTCGTTCCAGCCGATCGGCGTACTCCCCAGCCAGCGATCCATCGACGGGCCGCGCGCCAACTCCAACGCGAGGTACGGCTGAGCCCCGCTCGCTGGGCCGGTGACGCCAAAATCGAGAATCCGGATGATCCGCGGATGCACCATCCGCGCGAGCGCCGCGGCCTCGGATTCGAACACCGCGTCCTGCCCCAGCGCTTTCGGCATCAACTTGATCGCCACATCGGGCGAATCGTCGGCCACGCCGCGCCAGACCTCCGCCATCCCGCCGCGACCGATGCGTTCGGTGAGCGTCCACAGGCCGGCGGTCATCCCAGCGGTCAGGTCCACAGGCTCAGAGAAGTCCCTGTCGATACAGGTGCGCATCCCAACTATGGATCGCCTCCTGCAGCACTCGACTCTCGGCGTCGTACGAGATCTTCTTCAACGCCGTGTCGAGCGAGACCCAGCGGACCTCGTCGACCTCATGATCGTGGTTGGAGATGTCGCCCCCGACGTACTGCATCAGAAAGAAGGAGACGACCTTTCGGACGCGGACTTTCTCGCCGAGCTCATCTTCGCGCCGTGTGTACCAGTACTCGATCTCGCTCAGCGTCGAGATGATCGTGCCGTCACAGCCGGTCTCTTCGCGCGTCTCTCGGACGGCCGTGTCTTCGGGGGTCTCGTCGCGCTCGATGCTGCCTTTGGGAAGTCGCCAACTGGGGTTGCCGCCTCGGGTCGCCACTTGAATCAGGCAGACATTGGTCTGCCCCGACAGCTCGCGGAACAGCACGCCGCCCGCGGAATGTTCGATTAGATTGCCGGATTGGTTCTGGACCACGATCCCTGCTTGGCGTTGACGGTACTGATTGAGATTTAACCCGCGCGACCCTCTTTCTCAACCGCGTTTTCCAGCACCTCCACGAACGCCGCCATCTGCGCGTCCGTCACCACGAACGGCGGCGTCACGCTGAGAACGTCGCCCGCCGTCCCGCACGGCAAGACCAAGAACCCGGACGCGCGGCAGCGATCCACGACCTGCAGGGATGTGCGCACGTCCGCGAGTTCGACCCCCAGCATCAAACCACGACCGCGGACGCGGAAGCCGCGCTCCTCTAACCGCGCCGTCAGCGATTCTCCCAGCGCCGCCACCTGCGATGGCCAATCCTCGGCGACGAGCACCCGCATCGCCGCAAGCGCCATCGCACAACCCAGCGGGTTACCGAGAAACGTCTGCGTGTGGATCGCTTCGCCGCGCGACGCGCCCCAGGAATCCATGACTTCGGCCGTTCCGATCGCCGCGGACAGCGGAAACCCACCACCCATCGCCTTACCCACGCACATCACGTCCGGCGTCACGCCTTCGGCCTCACAGGCGAACATCCGCCCCGTCCGTCCGAACCCCGTGTAGATCTCGTCGAGGATCATCACGACACCGTGGTCGTCACATAAGCTTCGAACACCGCGCAGAAAGCCATCCGGCGGCACGACGTTGCCGCCGCGACCCTGGATCGGCTCGAGGATCACGGCCCCCAGATCATGGCCGGCGCGAAGCGCGTGCTCCAGTCCGGTCAGCGCCGCATCGGCGTCCGTCGCGTGGGGCGCGGGGTAGTCCACGCGCACGCTGTTGGGGTTCAGCATCGACTCGAATGGGGCCCGAAAGCCGGCGTTGTACCCCTGAACCGCCAGCGCCCCGATCGACAGCCCGTGGTAGCCGCCCGAAAAGTAGACGACGCCCGTCTTGCCGGTGTGGATCGCGGCCGTCTTGAGCGCTGACTCCACCGCGCTCGCCCCCGAAAGCCCAAGGATCGACCGCTCCAACCCATCCGGAGACATGTCCGCAAGTTGCTCGCACAGCTCGATCTTCACGTCCGACGGGTACACGTCCCCCATGGCGTGGATCAGCCGGTCGGCCTGGCGCTGCGCCGCCTGCACCACCGCGGGGTGGGAGTGGCCGAGCCCGCACACGCCGAACGCACTGGTGAAGTCGACATACACGTTGCCGTCGACGTCCATGACGTTGGAACCGCGCGCCTCCGCCCACACGATTGGGTCTTGACCGACGCCCGTCTCGTCGGCGCGACGCGCACGCCGAGCGGTGATCGCGGGACATTCGGTGCGCGCGAGGCGCTCCACGAATGCGACCGATTCGGGCCCCGGGATGGCCGTCCGAAGGGACGGGAGCGCGGTGCCATCCATCAAAACAGGGCCATGCCGGCGTTGAACATCGGGACGAGGTAGATCTGCCGCCCGAGGTCCGGGTTGAACGCCCACGGAGCGGTCAGCGCGTAGCCGGAGAACTGGATCGCGAACAGCCCGTTCGACCACTGCAGGCCCAGCCCGAGCGTCGCGTCCGTGTCGTACGGCAGACCCACCTCCGCGCGCCCCGAAGCCAGACGCTCGCTCTCGGCGTTCGGAGCCTCGCGCCGCGTGAGCCACTCCGAGCCCAACACTGATCCTGCCGCGACCCCCGTCATGAACTCGGCGCGCAGCGACCACGAATTGAAGATGTACCAGGTCGCGCCCACCTGGGCGCCCAGGAAGTGCCCGCTCGCCGGCAGCGCCGACGTCGACGAACTCGTGTCCGCGCACGAGCCATCGATGAAATCGCTGCGCGACTGGCAATTGTCGTAGGTGAACTCCTGACTCGTCGCGACGATCGTTCCGTACGCCACCGCGCCAAACGTGAGCACGAGGTTGTTCGTCGACATCAAGTCCACCAACGCCGCGACCCCGAGCCCCATGTCGCTGTTCACGAGGGTCCCCTTGCCGCGGTGATACTGACCAAACGGTTGGATCGAGAACACGTGGTTGTCGGACTCCGACACCGTGAACTTCGTCGATAGCGCGACATGTGTCGCGGCGTCGTCCCCCGGCACCACCAGGCTCGCCGTAATCTGCGCGTCGTCCGTGGGGGAGTAGGACAGCTGGGTCAGCACCAACATGTGATTGGAGACCGCCAGCGTGTGCTTGTGCGGCGTGTGCGCGGTCGGCCACAGGATGGTGCGATCCGAGGACGCATCGATCTCGTCGCGCTGATCGACCCGCGCGCGATGCCGATCCGGGTCGGGAAACTCCCAGAACTTCGACAGCTCCTGCTCCCCGAAACCGAGGTCCGCCGGCATCGTGCGCGGCGCCTCGACCGGCGGCGTGGGCGGCGGCGGCTCCGCATCCTGCGCGTGCGCAGCGCCGATTGGACCGAGCCCCAGCACCAGGATGAGCAGCAAGCTTCGCATGACCGAAATCCTCTTCAACGAGCTTTGCAATCTGGCGTATACTCGGCCAGCTTGCAAGCACCTCCCAGAAGGCGGCCGATGTATCGGATCCTGATCATTGACGAGAATGCGGAGCTGCCCGTGTCTACGGCGCGCTCCAACCATCACTATCGCGTGCCCGTCATCGGCGAGCACGTCCTGGTCAAATGGAACGAGAAGACGAAGGTCTGTGAGGTCGAGGACGTGTGGACCCACGTCAACCTCGACCAGAACCCGCCCTACCAGGGCGCCGTTCAGGTCGTGATTCGGTGGGCCAAAGGCATGGAGCCCAACCTCTACGTCCGCCGCTTCCGCTAGTCTTTCGTGGTGTCGATGAACGTCTGGTAGCTGACCGCGATGTCATCGCCGTAGCGGCCCATCGTCGGGTCCGCCGGGTCCGGACGGAACGTCCCGAAGAACGCGATCGCGTTGGACTGTGCGAAGTAATCGAACCCGTTGACGCGGCTTCGCGGCACCCACGTACCCTCGCCACCGCCGTTGTTCTTGAAGACGCGCAGCGTCGACGAGATGGGGGTGTCCGGGATCTGGTAGTTCGACGCCAGTCCGGTCGCCGCGAAGATGATGTCCTGGATCGTCTCGGAGATGTCCGTCGCGCACAGCGACGCAAACGAGCCGCCCGTTGCCAGCGCGACCTGCCGGTACGCCTCGCCGTTGGACAGGCCACAGCCCGAGCCGTCGCCCACGATCGAGAACGCGATCGAGTTCGCCTGATAGAACGTCTTGAAGTCGGCCAGCTTCTGCTGCCCCGTGGTCGACGACAGCGGCGAGTCCTGAATCGACTGCGCTTCCTCGTCG
>JBFIHF010000110.1:0-16914 GCA_041601915.1 Bradymonadaceae bacterium | reverse complement strand
CTACAGCATCGCCTCGACTCGACCGACTTCGATCTCGCACCGCCTATGTGGCTAGAGAACCTGAGGAAACAGCCGTGAGGATGGCAAGGAGGTGCGAGTGAGACGATGCGGGGCATCGTCGACGAGCGACGACGCAGCCATCGTCGCGGCTGTTTCCTCAGGCGCGCCATGCAAAAAACACCAGTCACCTTGGGGTGTTGCTTAGGTTGCGGATACTATCACCCGTCCCGCCGTTCGGGAACGACTCTACTGGACACGAGCACGCATGGCGTTACATCGCGATTTCTTGATGCGCATGATCGAGCAGCTCTCCGCCGCATTCTTTCGGATCGTCGCGGGCCAGGGGACCGACGCGCCCGAACAGGCCTTGATCGACATCGAAGACTTGCTCGCCGGGGCTCTGGGATCGAGCCGTGACTTCGCACTCGGTCTGGGGCCCGCCGCGATCGATACGGTGGAGCCGCCGCTGGCAGCGGAGCTCGCGCGGCTGCTGTTGCTGCACGCGCAACTCAGCGAGGAACTCGGGCAGGGCGACCGCGCCCAGCGCGCCCGTCGGATGGGCTTTCGGGCGATCGAACGCGCGCTTGAGCGCCCGGGGACTGAGTTTGCGCGGCTCGCCGCGGCACAGCTGAGGGAACACATCGACTCGCTCGCGCCCCGCGTCGGGGCCGAACCGCTGGGTCGCGCCTGCCTCGGTGCGCATCAGACCGCGGTCGAAGTCCGGCAGTGGAGCGACGCCGAGGACTGGCTGTTCTTCGCGCTGGAGTCCGCCGCGACCCCGCAGAGCCTCGCGACCGGGCATGCGTTCTACCAGCGGTTGCTGGCGATGTCGGACGTCGAACTCGCGGCCGGCGGGTTGTCCCGGGACGAGGTCGTCGAGTCGTCGCTCGAGCTCGCTCGTTACTGACCCAGCAAGATCTGACGGGCTTCGGCCGGAGTGGCGGGCTCGCGACCGACTTCGCGCGCCAGCGCGGCCATCGCCTCGATGAGCCGACCGTTGCCGCTGACCTTCTCGCCGCTGGCGAGGTAGAACGTGTCTTCGACACCGGTGCGCAGGTTCCCGCCCAGTTCGGCGGTGCGACGATGCACGTCCCAGACCTCGTCGCGCCCGATGACGATCGACTGCCAGGTCGCGCCTTTCGGCAGTTCATCGACGAGGATCGGCAGCAGGTCGAGGCGCGCCGGCATGCCGCTCGCGACCCCCTGGACCAGCGAGACGGTGTAGGGCGGGGCGAGAATGCCGTTGGCCTCGAACATCGCGATGGACCGCACGATGCCGATGTCGAAACACTCGCACTCCGGGACGATGCGGTTTGCCGTCATGACGCCCAGAAACTTCGCGATCTTGTCGACGGGGTTGTCGAAGAGCATCGGCGGCCACGCCCACTCGCCGTTGGACCGCGCCTTCAGGTAGTTGAGGGACCCGCTGTTCATCGCGGCCATCTCGGGTCTGACACGCTCGAGGCAGGCGACGGGCCCGCTGATGTCAGACCCGAACACGCCGGTCGTCAGGTTGACGATGATGTCCGGACACTCGGCTCGGATCGCGCGCACGATCTGATCGGCGAGTTCCGGATCCCAGCTCGGCATGCGCCCCATCGTCTGTTCGCGGAAGTGGATGTGCACGACCGCCGCACCGGCGTCGTAGGCGCTCTTGGTCGACGCGGCCATATCCGCCGGTGTGTAGGGCACCGGATGGGTGGCGGGATCGGTGAGCACGCCGTTCAGGGCGCATGTAATCACGACTTTGTCCACGTTGAGCTCCACCGGTGTGAGTCGATAAGTTAGCGAACACTAACATCGCGGATTTGCAATTTGCAAGCACCCCCATTACCGTCCGCGACCAATGACGATGCCACTGAAATCGCTAGTCTTCTCGGTGTTCCTCGTCGGTTGCGCGACGGAGCCGCTGCCGTCGAGTGACAAGAACCAACCCCCGATCGCGCGGGCCGGGGAAGCGCGGAGCGCGGCGGTCGCGGACGTCCTGACGTTTGACGGCTCCGCCAGTGAGGATCCCGACGGCGACGCTCTCACGTATCGCTGGTCTCTCGTCGGACCCGCGAGCTCCACGACCTCGCTCACCAGCGCGAGATATGTCGCGGCAACGCTGCAGCCCGACGTGCCCGGCGAGTACCAGGTCACGTTGGTGGTGAACGACGGACTCGTCGATTCGGAGCCCGCAACTGTGCTGGTGACCGTCGCGGGTCCGGTCGTGGTGCCGAACGCGGCGCCCATCGCCGTGCCAGCGGGTCCTGCCACGGTCGTCGTCGGCACGGTCGCCACTCTCGACGGCACCGCGAGCACCGATCCCGACGGAGATGGCATCTTCTTCGATTGGGTCCTCGAAGCGAGTCCCGAAGGCTCCGCGGCGCGTCTGGACGACCCGCTGTCGCCGCTGCCGACGTTTACGCCGGACCTTCCCGGCGAGTACGCGCTGAGCCTCGTGGTGACGGACGGCTCTGCGGACAGCGAGCCGTCCCCGATCGTCGTGACCGCGGTTCCAGTGCCCAATCAGCCGCCCACCGCGGCCGCAGGGCGCAACTTCAACATCGCGACGGGCAACACCGCGCGGTTTGACGGCACCGACAGCAGCGACCCGGAAGGCTCAGCGTTGTCGTTTCGATGGTCGATTCTGAACGCGCCGGCAACCAGCGCCGCGATGCTCGCGGGGGCGGACACCAGTACGCCGTCCTTGCAGATCGACGTCGACGGCACATACGAAGTCGAGCTGATCGTCAATGACGGCGCCGTGGATAGCGCGCCAGACACCGTGTCGGTGACCGCGGTCACCGGGAATGTGCCGCCGAACGCAAACGCCGGACCGGATCAGACGGTCGAGACCGGTGCGCTCGTTACACTCGATGGGACGGGCAGCAGCGATGTTGACGGTGATCCGCTGACGTACCGTTGGTCGATCCTGAGCCGTCCCTCGAATAGCAGCGTGCAACTCGCGAACCCGCTGAGTGCCAGCCCACGCTTCACGCCGAGCGCCGTCGGCCGATTCGAGATCCAGCTAATCGTCAGCGACGGCGCGCTCGACAGCGCGCCCGACACCGTCTCGGTGACCACGGTCAGTCCGAATGGAGTGCCGATCGCACGTGCCGGTCCGGACACCGAGGCACGAGTGTTCGACTCCGTCGCGCTCAACGGAAGCGCGAGCTCCGACCCCGACGGCGACCCGCTGTCGTACGCGTGGACGTTCGCGTTCAAGCCCGCCTCGAGCACCGCCGTCGTCACGAACCCGACCGCGGCGATGGCGTCCTTCGAGCCGGACCTCGCCGGGACCTACACCCTGATGCTGACGGTCGACGACGGACGGGCCGGGCACATGGATTCGGTGACGGTGCTGGTCAGCGAGCCCTGGCCGCGCATCGAGGGCGACATCATCATCACCGAGATCATGGCTGACCCGCAGACGCTCGATGACTCGGTCGGCGAGTGGTTCGAGATCTTCAATCCTACGAACTCGAGATGGGACCTGCGGGGGTGCGAACTGAGCGACCTCGGCAACGATAGCACCCTGATCAACCGCTCGTTGCTGGTGCCGCCGATGTCGTACGTGACGCTGGCCCGCAGCGCGATGCCCGGGTTTGGGCCTGACTACGTTTACTCCGGCTTCGCGATCGCGAATGGCGAGGATGAGATCATCATCACGTGTGGTGCCAGCGAAGTCGCGCAGGTGCCCATGCTGCCGGCGTTTGGATTTGCGTCGTCCGCACCCACCGGGGCGAGCATCGGCCTGTTGCGGGGCCGCATGTCCGAGACCGACAACGACGATGGCCAGTTTTGGTGCGTCAGCGTTGCCGACTACAACGGCGACCGCGGCACCCCCGGCGGCCCCAACGAATTCCAGACGACCTGTCCATAGGTGGCGGGTGGATAGCGGGACGCTGGCCCCGGTGCTGAACTTACGTATAGTAGATTCATGCGCTGGGTCTTCCATGTGGATATGGACGCGTTCTATGCGTCGATCGAGCAGCGAGACGACCCGTCGTTGCGCGGCAAGCCCGTGATCGTGGGCGGGACGCGCCGACGTGGCGTCGTCGCCGCCGCGAGCTACGAGGTCCGCGAATTCGGGGTCTACAGCGCGATGCCGATGACACAGGCGCTGCGGAAGTGCCCGCACGCGATCGTGGTTTCGCCGCGCATGGACGCCTACATCGAGGACAGCCGAAAGCTGATGGAGGTCCTCGGTACCTACAGTCCGCTCGTGGAGCCGCTGAGCCTCGACGAGGCGTTTCTGGAGATGACGGGCACCCAGGAGCTGTTTGGACCGCCGCGCGAGGCCGCCGCAGCCATCAAACGCGACATCAAGGCCGCGACGGGGCTGACCGCGTCGGTCGGGATTGCACCGAACAAGTTCCTCGCCAAGCTCGCCAGCGACATCGACAAGCCGGACGGGATCACGTTGATCCCGCACGGCGAGGAGCAGAGCTTCATCGCGCCGCTGCCGATCCGGCGCATCTGGGGGGTCGGCAAGAAGACCGAAAGCACGATGGCGGCGGCCGGATTCGTGACGATCGCCGATGTCGCGGCGACCGCGGAGCAAGAGCTCGTCCGGCTCTTCGGCCCTTCGTTTGGCGCGCACCTGTATCGGCTGTCGCATGGGCTCGACACGCGCGATGTGACGACCGGCCGCGGCCGACGAAGTGTGGGGTCGGAGTCGACGCTCTCCTATGACATCCAGGGTCGCAAGGCGGTCGTGCGCGAGCTGCGCGATCGCTGCGAGACGGT
The DNA here is from genome assembly GCA_041601915.1 of Bradymonadaceae bacterium. Lineage (GTDB taxonomy): Bacteria > Myxococcota_A > Bradymonadia > Bradymonadales > Bradymonadaceae > JBFIHF01. The sequence goes on along the minus strand of JBFIHF010000110.1, from coordinate 12,180 downwards.
GGCGCGACACCTTCGGGCCAAGAATCTCCGGGCGCGCGGAATCCGTGTGAAGCTCCGATACACGGAGACGTTCTCGCTGCAGACGCGCCAGGGGCCCCTGCCCGGCGAGATCGATGACGGGGTCACGCTGTGGCACACGGCCTGTGAGCTCCTTGACACCCTCGAACTCGATGAGCCGATTCGCCTCGTCGGTGCCGCAGCCTTCGACCTCGCCGATGCCGACGAGGCCTCGCAGCTGTCGCTCTTTGCCCAGCCCTCGGAACGCTCCAGCCGACTCGAACACGCGATGGACGAGATCCGCGCGAAGTTCGGGGACAAGATCCACCGCGGCGAGTAGCTGGCCCGGCCAGTGACCACTGGCGATCCGTTCGCGTCGCGAGTTAGGGTGTCGGCGTCCAAAATGTGGAGAGGGGTCATGCACGTCATCGAAGAGGCAAAATCAGGTCGGGCCGCTTGTCGCGGCTGCAAGGAGAAGATCGGGAAGGGGGAGTTGCGGTTCGGGAACTTCGACGAAACGTGGGAGAACTTTCAGTGGTACCACCTCGCGTGTGGGGCGGCGTTCAATCCAGCGGGGTTCAAGGACGCGCTGGAGGAGTTCGACGGCGAGGTCCCGAATCTCGACGAGATCATGGCCCACGCCAAGGTCGCGGGGCGCAAGAACACCTATCCGCGGGCCGAGCCGGCGCCGTCTGGTCGCGCGGCGTGTCTGCAGTGCGAGGAGAAGATCGACAAGGGCGCCCTGCGCGTCGTCATCGAGCGGGAGGTCGAGGGGTACGGCAAGCGCCCCGGTTACCTGCACCCGGGCTGCGCGCCCGAGTTTACCGAGACCGCGGCGGCCGACTTGCTCGCCACGCTGCTGGAGAACTCGGGGCTCGACGATGCGACGAACGGCGAGCTGCGGGCGGCGATGACGTAGACGCCCAAGAAGGGCTTGACCCGCCCCGGCAGTGCCGAGGCGGGTCGTTGATCACACGCGGTTTGGGTCCCGGACCACGTCACCGGGGGTCAGGTCAGGTTCGCCGCACGAGAACGGATTGGAGTTCGCTTCTCTGCGACCACCCGGATGTAGAGCAGAACGCGTGCCAACGCAGCGGTTTACGACCATTTGGTCCGTCGGGCGGCCCCGCGTGCGGCCCGCGAAGGGTTCCCCCCGATCGATGTCTATCCGGACCCGTGGGGAAGTGCGGCGAGTTCGCCGCACTTCGGTGGTCGTTGTGGGTTCGACGCCACGAGGCGTCATGGTGTCAAGTCTTCGAAAATAAGGAAGAAAAAAGGGCATGCCCGTCGTTTCGGGCATGCCCCAATGGGCTGATGTCTCGGGTTGGCTACTGGATGATGTAGACGCAACAACCCAAGTCACAGATGTTGCGATTGGGGCAGTTCGAGTCCGTTGCGCACAGGGCCTGGTCGGGATCGCAGACGCCGTAACTTCCGCCGCCTCCGCTGGTCCCGCCCCCACTGGTCCCGCCACTGGTTCCGCCGCTCGTACCGCCACTGCCGTCACCGCCGGAGGTACCGCCGCTTCCGGTGCTCAGCCCCCCGGAGCCGTCGCCGCCGGTCCCTGAACCGCTGCCGCTGGTGCCGCCGCTTCCGTCGCCCGTGGAACCACCGGTTCCGGACCCATCTCCGGTGCCGCCGGAGCCCGACCCATCGCCGGTGCCGCCGGAGCCCGACCCGTCGCCGGTGCCGCCGGAGCCCGATCCGTCGCCGGAGCCGCCGGAGCCCGTGCCGCCGGAGCCCGATCCGTCGCCGGTGCCGCCGGAGCCCGATCCGTCGCCGGTGCCGCCGCTACCGCCAGAGCCGTCTCCGCTCCCGCCGGATCCGTCGCCCGTGCTTCCGCCTGAGCCGCCATCGCCGTCGGATCCGCCGCCGCCGCCGTTGGGATCCTGGTGCGGCTTGCCGTTCTTGGTGCCTGGGGTGTCGTCACTGTTCCCGGGATGGTCCCAGTCTCCGCCGCCACCGTCGGGATTTCCGCCGCCTGGGTGGTCGATGTAATCGCAGCTGCACCCGCCGAGCACGTCACCGTGGGCGAGGTGAGCGCGCATCGCGTTCTTGCTCACCACGATCGTGTGCGCGTTGGCCGGGTTGCCCGGCGGGATGTGGCAGATCGCGACCTTGTGCCCCGCCACGGCGTGCGCTTCGGCGTCCTCACACGCGGCCTCCAACTCGATGAGGTCGAGACCTTGCCGCACACTCGCGTCATCGGTGGTCGCGGACCCGCAGCCGGCCCAGCTTCCGAGGCCGAACATCACGAGTCCGACTCCTGCCATCTTATTGAACTTCGACATGTCTCTCTCTCCTCTGGTTGCTTTCAAAGGAACACGTCGACGCAACAACCACTGGTCGCGTCGCATGCTCGGTTGTCCCCACATTGCGCATCCTGCGAACATGAGATTTGGTCTGCATCACACAGCGCCCCATCGCCCGGAGGCGTGTAGTTCGGCGGCGGGTCCGTCCCGTCGTCTGGCTCTTGCTCCAGCGGTGGATTGCTGGGGGGGCTATCGCCGCCGTCGCCGGGGACCACCACATCATCGGGCTGGTCACCGTCGCCGGGATCGTCGTTGTGGTCGTTGTCGTCGTTGTCGTCGTCGCATCCGCACCCGCCCAGCACATCGCCGTGGGCCAGGTGCGCGCGGATGGCGTTTTTGCTGACATTGATCATGTGCGCGTTGGCCGGATTTCCGGGCGGAATGTGGCAGATCGTCACTTTGTGCGGCTTCGACGACTGTGCCGCCTGTCTCGCCGCATCACATGCGTCTCGGCGCTCGCTGCGATCGGCGGCGCCACTGCCCAGTGCTTGGGTGGACGTCGAGTCGTCCGTCGCCGGCTCGCCGCACGCGCCAAGCAGCGCGGTCGCGATACCGAGGATGAGTGCCAGGCTGAGAGTGAGATGCCGCATGAAACCTCCTACGTCCAAGTCGAGTGACCACTCTTCACGTGTCGTGCCAACGCAGAAATTCAGGCGGTAAGTGACTGCAATCGTGCGGAAATGTCGGAATGGCTTCGCAGCGGTGAGGTAACTTTGCCCCAGCCGGACTGTGTGTCCCGGCGCACGATCGTGGTTCCGTTTCCACATCGCGACGCGGTAAGATTCGGGTTCGACTCCTTCTCTGTGGTGACAACCCGTGGCACGCCGCGAATTTCGATACGCTGACGCTGATGCGCCGCTGTTTCGCTTCAACGACGAGCGCCCCCAACTCGTCGCGGAGGTCGCGCGGCGCGTGTACGGGGAGCGGCTGCGTGAGTCGCGCACGCAGGAGGCGTCGCGCCTCGAATACGTGCTCAACGAGACCGCGTACTACGAGATCCAGCGCCTCAAGACGGAGACGGGGCCCGAGGACGAGGTCCACGACATCCGCTGGTGGCGCTCGCTGGCGCGGCGAGTCGGCGAGATGTCCGAGGACGAAAAGCGCAACATCCTGCGCGCGCTGATCGATACCTACGTCGACGACACCGCGGGACGCTTCGATCAGCGCGTGTTCAAGCTCGCCACCGGCGTACTGCCGGTGGGCCTCGGCTTCCTGTTCAAGACCCAGGACCTCGGCTATCTGCCGGAGACCGTCACCCATCTGCGCTCCGGACTTCGCCACCTACGCGACCTGTCCGAACGAGTCGCCGTCGAAGGCGAAGCCGATACACTGCGCAAACTGAATCGGCTCGGGACGGTCGTCATTGTGCCCACGCACTCGTCGAACATGGATTCGATCCTGATGGGCTGGGCGCTCGAAGAGAGCGGGCTGCCGCCGGTCACGTACGGCGCGGGCAAGAACCTCTTCTCGAACCCGCTGACCAGCTTTTTCATGCACAACCTCGGCGCCTACAAGGTCGACCGGCGGTTGAGCCATCCGCTGTACAAGAACGTGCTGAAGTCGTACTCGCAGGTCCTGCTCGAGCGCGGCTACCACAGCCTGTTCTTTCCCGGCGGAACCCGCAGTCGCTCCAACCACGTCGAGCAGTCGCTGAAGCTCGGCCTGCTCGGCACGGCGGTCAGTGCGTATGTGACGAACCTCAGGCAGCACAACCGCGACGAGCGCATCTTCATCGCGCCGGTCACGATCAACTACAACCTCGTGCTGGAGGCCGAGTCGCTGATCCGCGAGTTCCTGCGCCGTGAGGGCCGTCAGAGGTACTTCCTGGAGAACGACGAGTTCGATCAGCTGCCCACGATCGTTCGTTTCGTGATGAACACCGTGAAGATGGATGCCCGCACCGTGATTCGCTTCGGTCAGCCGATGGACCCGTTTGGCAATGTCGTCGACGCCGAGGGGAACTCCTACGACGACCGCGGTCGCCAGATCGACCCGACCGGATTCGTCCGATCCACGCGCACCGGCGAGGTGGTCGAGGACGCGATGCGCGATCGCGAATACACCGCCCACTGCGGCTCGCGCATCAAACGCGAGTTCTTGCGCGCCACCGTGATCCAGCCCGCAAATGTCGTGGCATGGGCACTGTTCGAGATCGTGAGCAGCCGTTTCAAGCGGATGGACGTCTTCCAACTCTTGCGGGTGGCGTCGGACGAAGTGATCGAGCGCTTCGAGGCGCGGAACGTGGTCGGCGAGCTGATCAATGAGCTCCGACGGCTGCATGACCGGGGAGATTTGAAGCTCGCGGGGTTCATCCGCGAGCGCAGCCTCGACGACGTGCTCAACGATGGGATGAAGAGCCTGATGGCCTACCATATCCCGGCGCCGATCGAGCGCGTCGGCGACGGCGTGCTCGTGCGCGGCCTGGACTTGCTCTACTTCTACGGCAATCGCATCCGGTCCTACACGGTGGACAGCGCCGCGGTACTCGAACGAGCGAGGGTGTAATGTCCGATGATCCCATGACCGTAGCCGTCGTCGGAGACGGCGACCGATTTGACGCACTCGCGGCGCTGCTCAAGGCGAACGAGTGTCCGTTGCGGACCTGTCAACCGACGAGCCTCAAGGGGCGCGCGCCCAAGGGCGTCAAGAAGGTCAAACTCGAACAGCTCGCCCAGACGCCACTCGTGTTTCTGGCCGTCCCGATGACGAGCCTGCGCGCGATCGCGCGAGAGCTGGGCGACGTGCTCACGCCGCGCCACGCGGTCATCCACTCCTGTCACAACCTCGAGGCCGGCTCGCTTGTGACGGCTTCCCAGGTGCTCGTCCAGGAACTGCCCACGCGTCGTCTCGGCTTCCTGACCGGGCCGATGCGCCTCGCCGATGTCGCGCGCGGTCTACCCGCGTCGGGTGTCTGCGCGTCGCGATTTCCCGAGGTGTGGGAACTCGCGGAGAGTTCGCTCGTGCACGACCGGTTCCGGCTGTATCGGTCCCATGATCTGGTCGGCGCCGAGCATGCGGCGGCCTACGGGCGAGTCATTGCGATGGCAGCAGGCGTGGCGAGCCAGATGCAACTCGGCCACTCCGTGCAGGCGACTCTGTTCGCCCGCGGCCTCGCCGAGGTCTCCCGTTGGGTGAGTCGGGTGGGCGGAGAGGAGCAGACGACGTTCGGCATCGCCGGTGCGGCGAATCTGTTCCTCGACGTCGCGGATGAGGGCTCGACGGACTACCAGGTCGGCGCGTTCGCGATGGCCCAGGGGCGTTTCGACGATGCCGCGGTTCGCGCCAAGTTCGGCACGACCGGCGGCGATCTACTCGATCTGGTGGAGTCGTTGTGGGCAGGCGTCAGCGCGAGCGGCGTTCAGAGCCACATCCTGCATACCTGCCACTTGATGGTGTCTGGAGAGCTCGAACCGCAGGGCGCGGTGATGCACCTGATGACACTTCCGACGCTGGACGACTAGCGAAGGCTAATAGGTAGGATCGTTAAGGCGTCCTCAACACAAGTGGGCCGCTCCGCTGGTCCGCTGGTCTGCTGGTCTGCTGGTCAATTTCAAACTAGGACGCACACACCAACTAGAGAACCACCACGCGAAGCGCCCGAGGCACTCGCGCTTCACGGGGGAGGCCCCCGGTTCACCAGCAGGCGCGAGGTTGCTCGACGCTTCGCGTGGTGGCTCCATGAACCGAGTGTGGGTCTTAGTTTGAATTTGACCGGCGACCAGCAGACCAGCAGACCAGCGGACCAGCGGACCAGCGGACGAGCGGATTCGTTGGCACGTTAAGTGATCACCTGTAAGCGAAGGCTAATCGTCGATCATCGCGTCGTCGCCGAGCACGCTGCGCAGGCGAGCTTTCGACGCGTCGTCGAACTTCACGAAGCCCGCCGCGATCTCACGCAGCGCGTGCACCGCTTCTTTGTTCTTGGACGGAAAGATGCGCTCGCTGCTCCGGCGCAGCTCGCGGGCACGCACGGTCGCGAGCTTCACGAGTGCGAAACGATTCTCGACCTTCTCGAGGCAATCTTCGACGGTAACGCGTGCCATAACCTTCCTGATTGAATCCGCGAAAACGCGGAGACGGAGAATAGCGGCGCCCCGGGCTCCCGTCAAGGATCGGCCCCGAGCGCCCAGTTCGGACTAGGGTTGCGGCGGCGTGGGCTCCGGCGGCGCGACGGGTTCGACGACGGGCTCCGGCGTCGTCTCGGCGGCTGCGGCGGCTGCCTCGGCGTCCGCGGCGGCCTTGGCGTCCGCCGCTGCCTTGGCGTCAGCCGCTGCTTTGGCGGCGGCCGCAGCTTCCGCGGCGGCCTTCGCTTCGGCCGCTTTCTCGTCCGCGCTCGGCTCCGCGGGCGCGTCGGGCTCCGTGCGCTCGATGAACGTGTAGTTGAACGTCAGCAGCAGGTTGTTCTGAACCTGCACCTCGTCGAGGAGCTGGGGGTCGCGGATCACGCGCAGCTTGTAGCTGAGCGACGCCCACTCCACGATCGCGAGGTTGATGCTGCCCGCGACGCCGATCCGCGTCAGCGCCGAGGCCGATCGGTCTTGGGGGTCGTTGTTCAGGAACGGGATCAGTGCCGTGCCACCAAAGTCGTAGGTGATCCGCTTCTCTTGAAACGCTCCGCGCACTCCGACGAACCCTTCGAGGCCGCCTTGGAAGATCGTGAGGTTGGAGTTCGGGTTGGTGACGTCCTTCACCTCGATGAGCGCTGCAGTGTCGGGGTCATCGGTGACGACGTAGACGCCCTGCGCCCACGTCTCCCGCAGTCCGAAGCCGAGCCGCAGGCTCAGGTTGAACGGCTTCTTCTGCACGGGCTCGGCGAACACACCCAGCGACTCGCTGAGCGTGAACGGCTGCAGCTTGTCCGCCAGCGGCAATCGCTCGGTCGTCTGCAGGGTGACGTTCCCGTTCTGATCGGTGATCGAGTAGTCCGTGGGGGTGGCCGTGATCTGCTCGCTCTTGAAGATCGCGGTCTCCATGTTGACGCGTCCGAAGACACCGGCCCAACTCAACAGAAAGTAGTTGTACAGCGACTCGACCTGCAACGTGTCATCGGACTTGATGAACTGCGGGAGCACCGGCGTCCGAGCCAGCGACTCCGTCAGCTTGAGCGTGTTACGGATCTCGTGCTTGCGATAGATGTAGTCGAGGCCCCCGACGAAGCCGAGGCCGATCAACGTCGACAGGCCGTCCGTCTGGCCGACGACGTTCGAGTTGTCGACGAGGTTGACCGTCGCGGACGCCTGAAGCGTTCCGTCCCAGCCCTGCCGCTTTTCATCCTGGATCAGCTTGACCTGGTCTTGCGGCACGTATTGCGTGACGGTGGCGTTGTCTTGCGCCACGGCGGTGCCCGCCGCGAGCGATGTCGCGAAGGGGAGAAGCGCCAAGAGCGCTCGTTGAGTTACAGCCATGTTTCACTCCTTTGATTTCACCGTGGGTACGGGTTCAGCTTGGTTTGTTGATGATGACATGATGCGGGTACGGAATGCCGATATCGGCGGCGTCCAGTGCGCGTTTGACGGCGCGAATCCCCTGCTGCATCGCGGTGGCATAGTCGGGCGTCGGCGCCCAGAACCTCAGCTGCCAGTCGACCGACGAGCCGCCGAGGCCCGCGAGAAACGCGACGACCTCGGTGTCGGGGATGCGCAGCTCGATCTCGTCCACCGCTTTCAGCAAGATCTCGCGGGTCGTATCGATGTCCACGTCGTAGTCGACGCCGACCACAACATCGACGCGGCGGCGCGGGTGGTAGGTCACGTTTTCGATGGTCGCGCCAAACACCTGCCCGTTGGGGACGATGATGCGGCGGTTATCCGGCGTGTCCAGGGTCGTCATGAACAGGTCGATCGTGTCGACCTTGCCCAGCTTGCCGCCCACGTTGATGACGTCGCCGACCTTGTAGGGTCGGAACACCAGCAACATGACGCCAGCCGCAACGTTGGAGAGGCTGCCCTGGAATGCGAGGCCGATCGCCAGCGATGCGCCGCCGATGACCGCCGCGAAGCTCGTCGTTTCGACGCCAAAGAGCCCTAGACAACCGAGCAGCGCGAAGAGGATGATCGCCCATCGCGCCATGCTCCCCACGAACTTCGTCAACGTGGCGTCGAAGTTCACCTTCGTCAGCTTGGCGACGAGCATGCTTCTCGCCCAACCCGCGAGGACGAACGCGGCGAACAGGATCAGGATCACCCCCACGATGCGGGTGGCGTATCCCACGATCAGTTCGAGGAGTGCCGGAGAGAGGCCGAGGTCCGTTGCCCATTGTTCCACAATCTTCCCGTCTTGGTGGGTCTGTTCGTCGACACCATAGTCCGAATGGTGGTCGGCGCAATCGTCGCGGCGGCCCGTTTTGCGGCCATTTGCGTGCAACTTCGTGCACGGGAGGTGGCCCCGCACGCTTTTTTGGCCGTTCTTCGCGCCTCTGCTATTCTGTCCGTAGTGAAATCCGCAATCACACAGTTCGAGGAGGTCGTATCGTGATGTCGTCTGATCACGGAATCGAACGCGTCGGTAGTCTGCTGGAGTTTTTCCGAGAGGAGCTCACGGTGGCTTTCGCGCGCAAGGGTGTCGAAACGTCGCAGGAGACCGAAGCGTATCTGGTTCACTTGCTCGACGGGTACCTACGGGTCGACGCGGTGACGTCGGAGGAGCTGGGGTTCGACAAGCCCGCTGCTGTACTGCTGGAAGAAGCGATGATGAGCGTCGGCGATCGCCGAATCGAGATGTACCGCCGACTCGGCGACGCGAGCCTGTACAACTGCGGCTTCTTCAGCGAGCGCCTGAATCGAAAGGTGGGGCCGGAGTACTACCGTCGCCTGGGTCGCACCGCGTATCGCAGCCTCGAAGACATGATGGGCTTCAAGCAGCCCGGTGGCGTGTTTCACGGCATCTACAGCGAGCTGGCGCAGAAGTTCGACGTCGTCGTGGAGGCGCTGCGAGAGTTCGGGGCGAAGCCCGGCCCGTCCGATCCCTACGCCACGCTGACCCCGGGCTTCTTTCCGCTCGCGATGCCGAAAGACTGAGACGCCCCTACAACGTCGCGGCGAGCACCCGCAGCCAGTTCTGGTGCGCGACGAGCGCCAGCGTATCGTCCGCGAACCCGCGGTCTCGCAACGCTTGGACGAGCAGCCCGAGCCCGGCCGCATCGGCCATGTCGCGCGGGATCGACGCACCATCGAAGTCGGACCCCAGCGCCACGTGTTCGGGTCCAATGCGCTCGGCGATGTAGCTCACATGGTCGACGATGCGGCTCGTGCTGACCTCGCCCGTCGGTTCGTGGCTCGCGGTCAGGTCGCCGGTGAAGAACGTGACTCCAATCACGCCGCCCGACTCACCGACGGCGTCGATCTGCCGGTCGGTGAGGTTGCGCGGCTTTTCACACAGCGCGTGCACGGCCGTGTGCGTCACGATCAGTGGGCGCGTCGTCAGTTTCGCGACATCCCAGAAGCCGGCGGCGTTGAGGTGGGCGAGGTCGACGACGACGCCGCGGGTATCGCAGGTTCGGATGAGGTGCTTGCCCGCTTCCGTGAGCCCGGGGCCGATGTCGGGACTCGCTGGGAAGGCGAACGGAACACCGGTGCCGAACGCGTTGGCGCGGCTCCACACAGGGCCCACCGACCGCAGTCCCCGGCCGTGAAAGTGGTCGAAGTGGCGCAGGTCGGCCCCCAATGCTTCGGCACCCTCGAAGTGCGCGATGATCGCCATCGCCCCGCGCCCGAGCGCGCGGTCGAGGTCCGCCGTCGACTGTACCAGCACGACCTCGCCGTTGGACGCGGCCTCGGTCGTATGCAGGCGATCGAACATGCGCTCGGAGACGTCGAACGCGATCTCCTCGGCCAATGGCGGCGCGAGGTCGACGCGAAAGCTCCCGTCCGGCGCCCGATGATAGTGCTCGCCGCGGGGAAACCAGGTGTCGGGCTCGATGCCGGGGAAGATCGCGAAGAACCCGCCCACGAAGCCGCCTTCGCGAGCACGCACGAGGTCGAGGTGGCCGTTCGGCGATCGATCCAGGAACGTCCACTCGGCATCACTCGAGGTGTAACGAGTGATCGCGTCATTGTGGCCGTCGAAAACGTGCTCGGGACGTAGCATGGGCGCACGGTACAAAGTTTAGGCGTGCTTGACGAAGCGAATGATCTCGCGGACGTTGCCGAGGAACGCGCTGTCCTCGCCGAGCTTCTGTGCCGCGCGCTCAGCGTCGCGTGCGAGGTGTCGATGCGCTTCCTCGTTGGCGTCGACCACCGTGTCGAGGCGACGCCCGGACGTCGTCAGGTCGCGCCGGACCTCGTCGATTCGCCGCTCGACGGACCGGGCCCACGCATCGTCGAGGTCGACGCGAAGGTCGTGTTCGATGCGCGTGAGCCGCAGCTGGTGGTCCTCCAGGCGTTCCAGCGCCGTCCGCACATCGTCGCGCGGATAGCGTGCGCGTCGGCCGATGTCGCGCAGCGCGGACGCCACATGGCGGTACAGCCGCACGGTCGGGCGAAACACGGTGAGTGCGCCCGCTGCGACGGCGCCGAACCACCCGATCGACGTGAGCCCCATCATCGCCAGTGCCGCGAACCCCGCCGCCGACGTGAGGTGCAAGGCCACCGCGAAGGCAAGGCTTCGTCGGGCCGTTCGGCCGACGAACACGGCGTCATCGCGCTCCACGACCAGACCTCGTTTCTGGGACAGCACGATCTCGGCCTGCACGGCGCGCGCGCCAAAGTACAGGTTCCACGGCACGGTCGTGATGCCGAGCAGCCACCAGAACCCGGCCACGGCCACGAGCCAGTCGACGAACTCCCCGGCCGGAACGCCCATCCAGCGCAAGGTCGCCATGACGCCGAGCGCCAGACTTGTGGTTACCACGGCCGCGATCACCTGGCGGGTCGAGGGGTAGATTGGTTCGTCGTGCATGCTTCCTCCGGGTCTGTCCCTTCCCCTTCGCAACGGCCGTGCCACGTGGCTCGGCCAACCCTTCCGGTGCGAACCACCGCCGCGCTGTACATCCGCTGCATGGCGTCTGTGCGTTCTGTGAGCGCCACCCTGGTGGGCCGTGCGGGCTCGCCGCGCGCGCCGTTGCGCGCTACTGTCTGTCGATGGAACTCGCGCGACAAAACGTGCTCCCGAGGATCCCGCGTGACTGACATCGATCTATTATCGGCGGGCCCGGGGCACACGCCGGCCGCGGACCAGCTGCCGCACCTGCAGTACGGACGCTCGTTCTTGGTGGGGCCGCACGACGACGAGACGATCATGCGCGTGCGGTGGTACTTCCGCGACGCGGACGCGGCGCTGATCGGCAAGGTCTGGTGGGGCCCTGGGGCGCAAGGACCGCCGGGGCACGCCCACGGCGGCAGCATGGCCGCCGTGCTCGACGAGGCGCTTGGCAGTGCGTGCCTGATCTCGGGATTTCCGGTCGTCGCCGCCGAACTCACCGCGCGGTTTCACCACATGCTGCCGCTCAACGCCGTCTACACCGTGGAGGCGCACGTCGATCGTGTGGACGGGCGAAAGATCTGGGCGAAAGGGCACATCCGCGACGAGGCGGGCAAGGTCTACACCACCGCCGACGGGCTGTTCATCGCGTTGTCCGCCGACCACTTCTCGCGGCTCGGCGACGGTTCGTAGTCTACTCGCCGGCCTTCATCGCCTCATCGGCGGCCGCGTTGCGGTCCTCGCCTTTGCCTTCGATCGCCTTGGCGGCCCGACCCGCGGCCTGGAAGCCCTCCCGATCGGTGTTGATGTGCTTCCGCTTCCCGTCCGCCGCGACGGGAGCCGCCGCCGCAGCGGGTTTCGCGGCCTTCTGCTCGCAACCGACGATCATGATGGCGGCCAGCGCCAGAGCCGAACATGTGTGTTTCATCTGCGTCTCCTTGGTGGCTGGTGTTGT
>JBFIHF010000109.1:0-16932 GCA_041601915.1 Bradymonadaceae bacterium | reverse complement strand
GAGGCCGCCTTGCTTGCCGGCCTCGAACGCCTTCGCGGCCTCCTGATTGAGGCGCTGGATCCCGATCGACGAGTCCGAGTGGATGATCGCGCGCACGCCCGATGCGGACAACAGCGCGGCGTTCTGCGGGATCGCGTCGTGGGCCTCGAGCTTGAAACCCCACCAGTCCGCCCACGTCGAAACCGCGACGTCCCAGCCCGCCAGAATGTCGCGAATCTTGTACGCCGAGGTGGCGTGATGGAAGGACCGCACTTTAAACCCGAACTCCTCGGACAACTCCAAGACCTGCGTCAGCTCGTCGGCACGGTAGCAGTGCACATGCACGAGGATCTCGCCCTGCATCGCCGCGACGAGCGTCTCCATGTCGAGGTCGCGCGCCGGCGGCTTGGGTTTGGCCTCCGGCTTTTGGTCCGCGGCGGCCATCCAGCGTTTCATCGCCTCGACGTGGTCATCGAGCGACTGTCGGTACTGTTGGGCGGCGTAGAACGTCTTTCGCCACACTGCCATGTTCCCCATCCGGGTCGACGGCATGCCGCCGCGTTCGCCGTAGACCCGCTTCGGATTCTCGCCGCAGGCCATCTTCAACCCGACCCTGGCGCCCGGAAACAGCATCGCCCGGGCCGAAATCGCGGGGTGGTTCTGCACCGTGACGCCGCGCCCACCCACGAGATTGGCCGAGCCAGGCAGCAGCTGCATCGATGTGACTCCGCCGCGCAACGCGGTCTGGAAACCGGGGTCCTGCGGCCAGACGGAGTGGATCGCGTCGATGCTTGGCGTCGTGGGGCTCGTCGCCTCGTTGCCGTCCGAATGTGCGGCGTCGTACGGCGTGGGATAGACGCCGAGGTGCGAGTGCGTATCGATGATCCCCGGCGTGATGAACAGCCCGTCCGCGGCGACCTCTGTCGCGCCTGGCGCGTCGATCTTGGAGGCGGAGACGGCCGCGATTCGTCCGTCCTTGAGCCAGATGGAGCCCTTCGCGATCGGCTCCCCGGTCGCGGTCATGATCGTGGCGCCGCGCAACACGACGTTTTCGCTCGTCGACGCGGTGGGCACCAGATCGCGGGCACGCGGTTGTGACTGGGGCGCCCACGTGTACTCCATGGTCGTCCAGTCCTTGTCTTTCGGCTTGTCGCTGGCTCCAGCGCCGCAACCGGCTGCGAGGGCGATGATGAGGATCCATCGATACATGGGCCGTTCCGTGAAGGGAAAGTGCCGAGATACCCCCGATCCGCCCGTCGTCGCAACGCCGATCTACTTCGGACACGCCCCAGCGGAGTCCACCCAGCGACGAAACGCGGCCACGAAATCGGGGTGGCTCATCGGAGGAGACGTTCGCGTCCCACCGGGAGTCCAGCCCCACAACACGAGGGCATCGACGCGGACATGGTGCAGCAAGTCCTGCAGAGACTTCCCTCCATTTTGCGCGGGGTCCTTCAACTGCGCGCAGAGCGCCGCGACGCTGCGCCCCTGAAACACCATCGGCGTCTCGCGCGGGGGCAAGTGCCAGTTCGGAGCGCCCGGTGGGCCACCGGGTACGCCGATCGCCTCGGAGTTCTGCTCTTGGTGGCAGGCGTTACAGGCGAGGCCGGACTCCTCGCTGGTGCGCGTGATGTTCATCTTGTGGGGAAGACTCTCGTCGGTCTGCAGTGGCGCGTCCCCGGCCGGGTGGCAGTTCATGCAGCGCGGCGACTGCAGGACTCGCGCGACGTCCACGAACGCCTTGGCTCCGTCGTCCGCGGCGACGGTGGCGGCCTTGCCGACACTGGGCCGGGTCGTCGGCTCCTCGGCGAGCGCGACACCAAACCCGACCATCGCCGCGAGTACCACCGCAACCAGACCGATCCCGTTCTTCATTTCGCCTCCTCGAGCTCGGCGAGAGCGTCCATGAACGGCATCCGACGCAGCCGAATCCCGCTGGCGGCGAACAGCGCGTTCGCCAGCGCGGGCGCCAGCGGCGGCAGCCCCGGCTCGCCGACCCCCGATGGATCGGCGTCGCTGTCGACGATGTGGACATCGATCGTCGCTGGCACTTCATACATGCGGGCCAGCGGGTAGTCGTCGTAGTTGCCCTGCACCACGCGCCCGTCCTCGAACGTAATCTTCTGGTGCAGCGAGGCGGACAGGCCGAAGACGATGCCGCCCTCCATGTTCATGCGCACGATGTCGGGGTTCACGACGACGCCGCAGTCGACGACGCACGTGATCCGCTTGATGTCGACGCGACCGTCCACCAGCCCCGCCTCGACCACCTGGGCGACGTACGTGCCGAACGACTTGTGGGCCGCGATCCCGCGCCCGTATCCGGGTTCCACGGCGGTAGCCCAACCGGACTCCGCGGCGACGCGGTCCAGGCACGCGAGCAACCGCGCGTCGTGCATGTGCCGCTTGCGGTACTCGTAGGGGTCCGCCCCCGCCGCGACGGCCAGCTCGTCGATGAAACTCTCGACCACGAAACCGTTGTAGGAATGGCCGACGGCCCGCCAGAACGCGACGGGTATCGTGGTCTGCAGCGGCGTGAACTCGATCGACTGATTCGCGATCGTGTAGGGGAGCTCCGCGGCGCCCTCGAGCGACAGAAACTCGGGAAGCACGCCGGCGCGGAACATCCCGACGGCGGACGAGATGAGCTCCCGGCCCTGTCGCTTGCCCACGAGCGGTGGCAACGCGGCGGTAAACAAGTTGAACACATCGGTCGAGAGCGGCTGCGATACCGTGTGCCCGCGCCACGCAACGGGCGTCCCTTCGCCGTCGAGCGCCCCTTGCATCGCGATGTGCGCCATAGGTCGGTAGTAGCCGCCGCGCATATCATCTTCGCGGCTCCACACGACCTGCACTGGGCGCGACGTCCGCTTGGCGATCGCGATGGCGTCGACGATGAAGTCCGGTGCAGCCTTGCGGCCAAAAGCGCCGCCGGCCAGCGTGACGTGCACGATCGCCGGGGTCCCGCACATCGTGGACGCGACGCGCTCCACCAGGGACGGCGTCTGCGTGGGCGCCCACACCTCGACGACGTCGTCGCGCACGTGCGCGGTGCAGTTGAGCGGTTCGAGGGTCGCATGGGCGAGGTACGGGACTTCGTAGCTCACGTCGATGCGCGTTGTCGCGCGCTTGCGAGCTCGCCGAACGTTCCCGCTCCGGTGGCTCGCCTTGCCCGCGCCGGCGGCCGTGGTGCGGGCCAGCGACTCGAGGTCCGCGGTGAACACGCCCTCGAGCGGCGACTCGGTCCAATCCACCTCGATCTTCGCCGCGGCCCGCCGCGCTTGCCAGTACTTCTCGGCGAGCACTGCGACCCCCCGGTGATACTGGATCACATCGACGACCCCAGGTTCCGCGCGTGCGGCTTCCGCGCGCACGACGAGGGGTTCGGCGCCCAGAACCGGCGGCCGAATCACGTAGGCCTTGAGCATGTTCGGCACGACGACGTCGAGCCCGAACCGCGCCGTTCCATCGACCTTTGCTCGGAGGTCGACGCGCGGGGCCTCGGTGCCGACGAGTTTGTAGTCGGCCCGCGATTTTACGGTCGGTTCCTTCGGGATCGGCTGCTGCGCCGCGGCGACCGCGAGCTCGCTGTACTTCGCCGATCGACCGCTCGCCGCATGATGCACCTCGCCGGCGACGGTCGTGCAATCGGCGGGCAACACGCCCCACTGGGCCGACGCAGCCGCGACGAGCATCTCTCGCGCCGACGCCGCGGCCCGCCGCATCGGCGCCCAGCTCTCCTTCATGCTCGTCGAGCCGCCGGTTTGCTGGACGCCAAAGGACGTCCGGTACTGGGGCGCGGCGTCCGCGGAAACGGCGTCGACTTGTGTCAACGGCATGTCGAGTTCTTCGGCGACCAACATCGCGTGCGACGTCAGCACGCCCTGCCCCATCTCCAGCTTCTCCACCGCGACGGACACGCGATTGTTCGGCATGATGGTCAACCAGGCGTTGGGCGCGAAGCTGCCCGACGACTCGGCGAGTCCCAGCATCGTTCGCCGCTGGCTCGACCCGCACGAAATGCCGAACACCACCGCACCGCTGGCCAAGACCGCCACGCGAATGAACTCGCGACGATCGATCATTCGCCCGCTCCTTCGCGGATGATCTGGGCGGCGCGCTTCACCGCGCTGCGGATCCGCGTGTAGGTCCCGCATCGGCACAGGTTCGCGGACATCACCGCGTCGATCTGCGCATCCGTCGGCGAGGGCACACGAGCGAGCATCGCCGCCGCACTCATGATCTGTCCGAGCTGGCAGTAGCCGCACTGCGGCACCCGTTCCTCCATCCAAGCCTGTTGTACCGCGTGCAACCCCTCCGCGCTGAGGCCTTCGATCGTCGTCACCGACCGCCCTTCGGCGTCGCCCACCGCAAACGAGCACGACCGTCGAGCCTTGCCGTCCACGTGAACGGTGCATGCGCCGCATTGTGCCTTGCCGCACCCGAATTTGGTGCCCAGCAGACCGAGCTCTTCGCGCAGCACCCACAACAGCGGCACGTCAGCGGGCACATCGACCTCGACCGGCTTGCCGTTGACCTCGAACTTCATCACTGCCTCCGCCGCCCAAGATTGTCCGGCGGCAACGCGCCGGATCCGCGACCGCCCACGAGCGGAATTTTCAGCAGCATCCCGACCTGCTGAACGTTTCGGTTGTTGGTCGCGCGCGGCCAATACGTCTGCCGGTAGTACAACGAAAACAGCCCGAACGTGAGCAGGCCCCGGATCTGTGGGCCGAACTCGACCGCGGAATCGTACCCTCGGATGCCAAGCCCGCCATCCACGCCGAGGAACCAGTAGCCGAACTCCGGGCCCAGCGAGGCGCTCGGTGTTCCCGAACCGAAGTCGTACATCGCGTCGCCGAAGAGCCCATACCACCACCCGCGATACATCCGTGCCGCGCTGAGCTCCGCTCCCACGTATCCGCCGTTTTCGGTCGACCCAAACGACGCGCCGGCTGTAGCGCCACCAAGGAGGAACCATGCGGGTTGGTAGCCGACGGTCACCGAGTCGTCGGTGGCGTGCGCGGCGCACGGGGACAGCCACAGCAACGAGAGCGCACTCACGATCATCAGCAGTTTCACGAGCCCTCCTCGAGATCGTCAGGCTCATCAATATCACGCGCAGCGCTCGGGAGCGCGACGCGTGCGACCTTCCATGCCCCGCCGCGCAGCAATTCGCGGGCGCCGACGTCGCCCGTGAGCTGCGCGAGGGCCCCGAACACGGCGGGCGCGAACAGCGCCGGGATGCCGATCACGTCACCGTAGGCCGCGGCCGCGACGTCGGCGGAGCCGAGCGCACTGCGCAACGCGCGCAGGTCCTCGGCGCCGACCTCCACCTGATCGCAGGCTAAGATGAGCAGACCCGTCGCGCCCGGTCCGAGTTCGGCCGCCGCCGCGGCGATCGAAACACCGATCCCGTCGGCCCAACGCGCGTTGAAGATGCAGCGCGCATCCGCCGCCGCGGCGACCTCGTTCGCCGCGTACCCGGTGACCACGACGGGCTCAAAACCTGCGGTGCGCGCGACACGGACCGCTCGGGCGACGAACGTCTCGCCCCCCCACTGCGCGAGTTGCTTGGGTGATCCAAAGCGCGCCGACCGACCGGCGGCAAGAATGACGGCGAACTGGGTCACGGGGCCGCCAGACGCTGATGTTCGGCGTGGATCGGCCCGTCACAGTCCGACAGAAACGCGCCGTCTCGGCCATTTCGCCACGCGATGATCCCGGCGACGATCGATGCAGCGACCTCCTCCGGTGCATCTCCGCCCAGGTTGAGCCCCGCCGGGGTCTGTAGTGAATCCAGCGCGGCAGTGCTGGGCAGTTCACCGCGCTCGGCAACGAGCGCGAGAACGCGGCGCGTGCGGCTGCGGGGACCGAGCAGGACAACGCGCTGGGTCCGACCGAGAAGCTCGACCAGATGCGACGCGTCGTCGGACAAGTTGTGCGTCATCAACACCGCGATGGTGTCCGCCGCCACCGTGGCGGATTTGGCGAGCTGGCCCGGCGTCGCGACCGTGAGCTGCCGCGCCTCGGGAAACCGTTCCCGCGTCACCAGCGCCGGCCACTTGTCGACGACTCGCACCATCCATCCCTGTGTTGCGGCGATCGCGGCGAGCGACTGAGCGTCGTCCCCGGCGCCCACAATCATCAGATCGAGCGGCGGACGCACCGGCTCCACGAGCATCGTCACTCCGCCCGCCTTCACAGACCTCGGGCGCGACCACGCCAGCGCCTCGCGCAGGTCAAAGTCGATCGTGCCGGGCGCGGGCTTACCTGGGCGCCACACGATGCGCTCACCGACTCGCTCCACCGGTCCGTCATAGACCGTCGCCACGACCCGCGGTTGGCGCGTCTCCCAGACCTGCTCGATCTCGGCGATCACGTCGACGCCGTTCAGCGCGCCCTGCCGTTCCAGCAGCACGTGCACGATGCCGTCGCAACCGGTCCCGAACGCTCCGGCGGGCCGCAGCTCGTCAGCGCGCGTATCGAACTCCACCACGATCGGCCCGGCGGCAGTCCATGCCAGCGCGTGGCGTACGACCTCTTTCTCGAGGCACCCTCCGCTGATCATCCCCACGCGCTCGCCGCTCGCGCCGATGAGCATTCTCGCGCCGGGCCGGCGGTAGGCGGCGCCGCGCACGTCGACCACCGTCCCGAGGACGTTGGGCCCCGGCCACGCCCGGGCGGCTCGAAGAATGCGGGACAGCGTCTTCACACGTTGTGCTACCTTGGCGCCCGATGAGACGACCGCTCGACAGAGTCTTGGGCCACGCGTGGACGATCCTGCCCACGCTGCGCCACGAACTTTCACCGATTCCGCTCCCGGAATCGACCGCATGGTCGACCGTCTCGATGGACCCCGACGTTGGCCCGATCGTCGTTCGAGGTCAATACGTTCGTGCGGATGGCGACACGCTCGTCATCAGCGTGCACGGGCTGGGCGGCAGCCCAGACAGCGCCTACCACACCCCGATCGTTCTCGCGGCCGCCGAGCGCGGATGGTCCTCGTTGCGGCTCGCACTGCGCGGAACCGAGGGGATCGGCAATGATTTTTACCACGCCGGGCTCACAGCAGATCTCAAGATCGCGCTGGGCGACGCGACGTTCGCCGGCTACACGCGCGTCTTCGTGGTGGGATTCTCGCTCGGCGGTCACATCACGATGTGCCTCGCCACCGAAGCCGACACCGACTCGCGCGTGACCGCCGTCGCCGCCGTCTGTCCGCCGATCGACCTCGCGGCCGGGGCGACGCGGCTCGATGAGCCCGCCCAGTTCGTCTACCGCCACTACATCTTGGCCGAGCTGCGAGCGCTGTACCACGGGGTGCTGCAGACGGCGCCCGTGCCGACGCCGTGGTCCCGAATTCGGATGGTGCGGCGCATCCGGGAGTGGGACGCCCTCACGATCGTGCCGCGGTTTGGCTTCGAAGACGTCGACGACTACTACCGGCAGATGTCGATGGCGAATCGCTTTGGCGACCTGCGCTTGCCGACTTTGATGGTCCACAGCAACGACGATCCGGTCGTAATTCCGGCGACGGTCTACCCGGTCATCGCGGGCGCGCCGGACTGCTTCGAGGCGCGGTGGTTCGATGGCGCCGGCCACGTGTTCTTCCCGCCGAGCTTCGACCTCGGCGTCCCTGGCGCACGTGGGCTCGGCCCGCAGGTGCTGAGCTGGCTCGACGAAAACGGGTAGCTGTCACATCTCTTCGAGCGGTTCGATCCCGAGGATCGAGAATCCGGTCGCCAGAGCGTTCCGCACCGCAAGGGTCAGCAGCAGCAGCCCCTCTTTTCGCGGCGACTCGACCTCGATGATCTTGTGGCGGGCCCGGTCGTTGTACATCGTCGAAAACGCCTTCGCGATCTTGAACAGCTGCTCGGTGACCTTGCTGGGGTCGAGCAGGCGTGCGGCCAACGCCACCATGCGTGGCCACTCTCGCAGCTCCATGATGACCGCCATCTCGAGGTCCGTACCGAGCGCGCGTAACGCCTCGGATTGCGCGACCTCGTCGAGCTCGGGAAACCCACCCGCCTCGCGCGCGATCGACATGATCCGTGCGTAGCTGTAGAGCAGGTACGGTCCGGTGCGGCCTTGAAAGTCGATCGACTTCTGCGGATCGAACTGCACCGACGAACGCGGATTGAAGTCGAGGATGTAGTACTTCAGCGCGGCGAGCCCAATCGCTCGCGCGCGCCGAGCCAGTTCCTCGGCCGTCAGGTCGGCGTCGGCATAGCGCTTCGTCGTCTCCTCGGTGGCGAGTGCGATCATCTCCGCGACCAGATCGTCGGCGTCGACCACGGTGCCTTCCCGGGTCTTCATGCGACCTTCCGGCAAGTTGACCATGCCGTACGACAGGTGCTGCAGACGCTCGCCGAGACCGGGGCGCAGCGTGTCGAGGACGCCAAACAGCACCGTGAAATGGTAGTCCTGCTCGTTGCCCACCACGTAGACCATGCGGTCGAGGTCGTACTCGTCGATGCGAGTCA
Organism: Bradymonadaceae bacterium; assembly: GCA_041601915.1. GTDB lineage: Bacteria > Myxococcota_A > Bradymonadia > Bradymonadales > Bradymonadaceae > JBFIHF01. Next base: position 8,467 of record JBFIHF010000109.1, on the reverse strand, counting down.
GTGCCGTGCCGAGGTCCTGTGTCATGTAGACGGAGGTGCCATCGCTGCGCAGCAGCACCTTTTCACCCTCCATGCCGATCTTGGCGAGGTCGAAGACGATCGCGCCGTCGTCGAGCTGCGACAACGTGCCGGCCGCCAGCGCATCAGTGACGATGTCCTTGCCGAGCAAGTAGGTCTCGGATTCGCGATAGACGTGATCGAACGTGACGCCGAGGCTCGCGTAGGTCTCATCGAACCCCGCGAACACCCATCCGTTCATCCGTTCCCACAGTTCGAGGGTGTCTGGATCGCCGGCCTCCCAATCCAACAACATTCGCTTCGTCTCGGCGCCCAGGATCGAGCCCTGATTGAAGTACACGTCTTCATGGCTGGCGAGGAAGTCGCTCATCAGCTGGTCATCGTCCCGTTCGGCGACGAGCTTCGGTGATTGGACGCGCTTCCACGCCGTGAACGCGGAGTGCGCCGCGTCCGACCGTGACCACGCCTCGTACTCTTCGCGAAACTTGTGCCCGAATTGCACGTAGTACTTGCCGACGAGGTGATCGCCCTTCTCTCCGGCGGACTCTGGAGTCTCGCCGTCGCCCCACTTCGTGTACGCGAGCATCGATTTGCAGATGTGAATGCCGCGATCGTTGATGAGGTTCGCGCGAATGACCTCATGGCCGCCGAACTCGAGCATCGCCGCCACGGTCGCGCCGAGCAGGTCGTTTCGAACGTGACCGAGGTGCTGCGGCTTGTTCGTGTTCGGAGCCGAGAATTCGACCATCCACTTCTGGCTCTGCTCGACGAAGCCGGCGCCAAACCGGTCCCCTTCGCTCACCGCCTGCCCGACGACCACTTCGGCGATGCGCGACGCGTCGAGTCGGAAGTTCACGTAGGGACCCGCGAGCACGACCTCGGCGATCACCCCACCGGCCGCAATCTGTCCGGCGACGTCCTGCGCGATCATCGGAGGCGCCTTCCGCAAATGCTTCGCCAGCGCAAAACATGGGAAGCCCACGTCGCCCATCGCGGGGTTGGGCGCGGGCGCGAGGACGATCTCGGCCGCGAGCTCGTCGGGAACCGAAAGCGCGCGCAGCGCAGCGTCTTTGGCGTGGTTCAGTTCGGCATCGATGTCGGCGATCTTCAACGTGGGTCCGGGCCGCGGGGTGGCGCGGAGACTACCTGCTGCTCTCCGTCAGAAGCAACAGCGCGAGCGCCCCGACGACCAACGCGGCGACCACGGGCCACGCGACGGCGGTGCCGAGCGCCCATCCGGCCATCACGGCGAGCCCGCCGGACGCGATGCGCCCGACCCACGGCGACGGTCGATCCGCCTCCGGTGCTGCGGTGACGTACGGCTCCCCGATTTCCCACTCCTCGGACTGGTGCGCGGAGACGAACCGCGGACGCGTTGGCTCGACGGGGACGGGCGGCGGCAACACCGGGCGAGGCGGTTCTGCGGCCCGTGGCGCCGCGGGCTCCCCGTTCAACGCCCGCGAGCGCTCCACGATTCGGTTTACGACGTCCACGCGATCCGCCTCGGATCGGCTGTGCGCGAGTTCGGCGTCCGTCGACGGCCCCTCCATCGACATGATCGAGGACTCCGCCAGCGGCGCCAGCGCCTCCAACTCGCGCAGAATCTCTTCGTAGTCGTCGGGTTCAGGTTTGGGGCGCGTCTCCGTCCCGTAGTTCAGAATGTTCTGAACCATCTCGGCATCAGGCGGCGCGACGAGGTCGTCGAGGTCGTAGGAGTGCGGGTCGTCTTCGCCGAGGGTTCCGAGGTCGGTCGTCGGCGTCTCGTCCTCGATCAGATCCCACAGGTCGCTGAGCTTTGCGGCGACGAACGCCTCGTCGGTGCCATCGGCGAGGCCGATCACGTCGGAGGTATGCGCGGCGAGGAACGCCTTGGAAATCTCCACGGTCAGATCCATAACCGCCGGATCGACCTCGTCGTGCTCGAACCGACGGGAGCGGACGCCGCGGTCGCGGACCGCGGGCGACACGGGCAGCACCTGCCGGGTCTTGAGTTTGGACTTGGTGCGAACCCACGCGCCCGGGGCGCCAGGCGCTCCGGTGTCACAGAATGGGCATATCGCAAGACGAGGCGCGTAGAGCGCATTGCATCGGGCGCACTGCTTCATGGCCGGCCGGTGTTTCCGCAACGCCACGCACCAGCGCGGTTGGAAGCGGACAGTCAATTGTTTGACGGAACGTCTGAGATGGAGTGTACCGACTTGGAGGCCGGCGCGCGAATCTACCCGATCTGGTCCAGCATCGCGGCGACCGCAGCATCGTGCTCATCGGTGTTCTGCGCCAGCGCTTGGAACGCGGCCGCGATGTGCAACGCCGTCTCGGTGTCGCCGGCCCAGGACCGCTTCAGCCCGACCTTGGTCAACCTCAGCGCCTGCTGCGGAAGCGACGCCAACTCGGCCGCCAGTTCGCTGGCCCGGGCCACGCAATCGGCCGGCTCGGTCACTTCGTGGACGAAGCCGATCCAATGCGCTTCGTCGGCCTCAAACACACGCGAAGTCAGCATCAACTCCATCGCGCGAGAGAACCCGATCGCCCGTGCGATCAGGTAGCCACTACCGTCACCGGGCACCAACCCGACGCGGGTGAACGAGGCCCCAAATTTGGCCGTCGACGCCGCGACACGCAGGTCGGCCATCGATGCCAGGCCGAAGCCAGCACCAATCGCCGCGCCATTGATCGCCGCGATCACCGGCTTCTCGAACGCCTCGAACGCTCGAGTGATCGACTGAATCCCCAACCGGTAGTTGTCGCGAAGCTCGGCGGGGTCGCCCGAAAACATCCCGGACTTGTCCCGCATTGCTTTGAGGTCACCGCCTGCGCAGAACGCAGATCCGGCGCCCGTGATCACCACCGCGCGCACGTCATCGTCGCGCTCGGCGGCGGTCAGACTGCCCACCAACCCCCCGATCAGCCCCGCGGAGTACGCGTTGCGTGAGTCGGGACGGTTGAGCGTGATCGTGGCCACCGCGCCATCGACCTCGTAGAGCACATCCGGCATCACTCGCCCTCGATCTCAATCCCCGGAGCCGGCTTCTGCTCCGTCTTCGGAGCCTCCTTCTTCGGAGCCTCCTTCTTCGGAGCTTCCTTCTTCGGCGCGACTTTCTCGCCGTCGATGGTGGTCTCGGTCGTCTCGATGACCGCCTCCTTCGTCTCCACCGGCTTACCGTCGATCGAGATGATCACGAATTCGACGCGACGGTTTTGTCCCCGTCCGGCCGACTTGGTGTTGTCCGCGATCGGACGCGTCTCACCGTAGCCCGCCGACTCGAGTCGACCGGGCTCCACCTTGCCGACCTCGGTGAGGTAGGTCTTGACGGCCGCGGCGCGATCCTCGGACAGCTTCTGGTTGTAGTCATCCTTTCCGCGGTCGTCGGTATGGCCTTCGACGCGAAGCTTCGTGATCTGCGGGTTCTGAAGCAGAACGCCCGCGACCTCACTGAGCAGACCGAACGAACGCTTCTGGATCGTCGCCTTGCCGGTGTCGAAGAACACCTTCTCCAGAATCTCGACCTTCGTGCGCGTGACGCGAACCTTGACGTCTTCGGGACACCCATCCTCGTCGTCCTTGCCGTTGTAGGTCTCCGGCTGCAGCGGACACTGGTCGTCGACATCGAGGATCTTGTCCTGGTCGTTGTCCGGATCCGGGCAGCCGTCGCTGTCTTGGAAGCCGTCGATGTCTTCGGGCTCGTTCGGGCACTGGTCTTCGACGTCGAGCAGGCCGTCCTGATCGTTGTCGAGGTCCGGGCATCCGTCTTCGTCTTCGAAGCCGTCTTTGTCCTCGGGGTCGTCCGGGCATTGGTCGGTATCGTCGCCGATGCCGTCGCCATCGCGGTCGCCTTCGGGACATCCTTGACGCTCGACCGGACCGGCGACGTCGGGACACTTGTCGTCCACGTCGAGGACCGTGTCTTGATCGTTGTCGATGTCGGGACATCCGTTCTCGTCCTCGAACCCATCGATGTCTTCGGGATCGTTCGGACATTGATCGTCGGTATCCAGAATTCCGTCCTGATCGTTGTCGTGATCGGGGCAGCCGTCCGAATCTTCGAAGTCGTCAAAGTCTTCCGGATCTTGCGGGCAGGCGTCGACGTCGTCGTAGATCCCGTCGCCGTCGCTGTCTTTGACGCGCGGGGTGTAGCTGATCGAGCCGAAGATCCGGAACGACGGCGAGCCCACACCATCGGTGAGGCCGGTACCGCCGCCGAGATTCGCGACGAGGTTGTAGGGCAGGTCGTACTGCAGACCGAGGTCGACCTCGACGGGGGCGTTGAATCCGTCCCGGCTGAGATCGCCATTCAGCGGAGCGTCACCGAACAGCGAGGCGACGGCGCCGAGACCGTCCATCTCCGGGATCGGAATCGGCACGTAGCCGCCGAACGCCCAGCGGAAGGAGTCATCGGAAATGTACGCGGCGGCAGGCCGTTTGGGCCGGAACGAGTACGCGACGTTGGCGACGACCTGGTAGCCGTCGTCGTGGGTCCAATCCACGGCGAGCCGCGGTTCGAAACGGAACTTACCGTCCGAGTTGAACGACTTGCGGCCACCAGTGGGAAGGATCACCGTCGGAATGATCGCGATCCCAAATCCGGATGCGATCTCGGGGTCCAACACGCGAACCTTCGGTACGATCCGCAGGTCACCGAGGCCCGCCGACGACACGGTGTCGTTGGGGTCGCCAAACAGAGCGAGGTCATCGCCGGTCTGCGTCAGGATCACGGGGAACACGAAGCCGAGGTCGAACATGTCGAACAAGCCGATGCCCGCCGAGAACTCCGCCTTGAGCTGGTTGTCGAGCAACCGGCCGACGACCTCGTCATTGGCATCGCGCTGAACCAGCGGATCGCCCACGAAGTGCAGGAACAGTCCTGCGGTCGGGCTCTGGTGGGGCAGGACCCCACTGGTAGCGAGGTTCAGGATGTTGATACCCTGAGCATGCATGGGCTCGAAACGCTCCACCTGGAAGCTGCGCGAGTTTTGCGCGGCGGCCGGTGCGGCGGACAGTACGAGCGCCCCGAACATGCTGGCGATGATCCCTACGCGTGTAAGCTGCATTTTGGTCCCATCAAATCTTTGGAAATCCGCGCGAATGTATTCCAGAACATTCGATCCCGCAAGACCTTCCCCCCTACCGTCGGAGGCGTGGCACTGGGTCAGATCCACCGGTGCAGTGCCGACGAAGTCCAGCTATAGTCCGGGCATGAAAGCACGTCCCGACGATTTTGTGGTGCTGGTCGCGAACGAGTTTGGCGCCGACGCGGTCGACTACATTGCCGCGACCCACGCCGAGTTCTGGCAAGAAGAACTCGTGATCAAGCTGGGGGACGATGTCGGTCAGATCGAGCTGCCCGAGATGACGATTTCGCTCGTGGCCGATCCTCCGATCCCGGAGCTCGTGGAGCTCACCAAGACGACCCGCGAGCCGTTCGGCGGCTCCGACTTGGCCTTGCTCGAGCGCCACACCCAGATCTGGCGTCTGATCGGTTCGACGCAGTTTGCGGCGTGGCCGCTGGTTCGCCTCGCCTCGACGTTCATCGAGTCCGGCGCGAGCGCGGTATTCCTGCCCGGCACTCGACACCTTCATTCGCCGCGCGCGGTGCGCCACCTCGCGATGGCCCCCGCCGCCGATGCGCTGACCAACTTCTTCGTCTCGGCATTCGATGGCGAGGGCTGGATGCGGACGCGGGGACTCACCCCGTTCCGGATGCCTGAGATCGAGACCCAGATCGTCGATGGACACAACGCCGCGTACTTCCGCCTGATGGACGTCGCGGCGGCGATGATCGCGAACGGGCGCCCGTTCGACGAGGGGGCCGCACTCACACTGGGCCCTCACGCCCACGTCCTGGTCGCCGGACCCACCGGCCCGCTCCGGGACGACCTCGCGATCAACGGAAGTCACGGCGTGCAAACGCTGCGGTAGCGCGAGTACGTCAACTACGCCAGAATGGGCGAGTGAAGCTCATCTGCCCGCGCTGCATGCGTCAGTTCGACGACGCGGACCTCGAGGAGTGTCCCGATGACGGGACGCGGCTGCGAGAGTTTCGCGATTCGTCGGCGCAGATGATGGGGATGTCGCTCGATGGGCGCTGGCGCCTCGAAGACAAGATCGGCGAAGGCGGGATGGGCGAGGTATACCGCGCCCGTCAGGTCAACGTCGACCGCGTGGTCGCCGTCAAGATCCTGCGGCTCGCCCTCGCGTCATCGGACCAGTACGTCGCCCGATTCTTCCGCGAAGCGGACATCGCGACGTCGATTCAGCATCCCCACTGCGTCACGATCTACGACTTCGGCCAGACCGAAAACGAGCTGCTCTACATCGCGATGGAGCTGCTGGACGGCGAGCCGTTGTCCGTGGTGCTTCGACGGCGTCGGCTCGATCTCATCGAGGCGTTGACGATCGCCGCTCAGGTTTGCGCGGGCCTATCTGCGGCGCACAGCGCACGGATCGTTCACCGCGACCTCAAGCCCGACAACATCTTTCTGATCAACGTCGCGGGCAATGAGACGTTCGCCAAGGTGCTCGACTTCGGGATCGCCAAAGACCTCGACAGCACGGACAAAGTCACCCGAACGGGGCAACTGTTCGGGACACCGGAGTACATGAGCCCCGAGCAGTGCGAGGGATCCGGAAACGTCGACGCTCGAAGCGACCTCTACGCCATCGGTTGCCTGCTGTACGAGGTCCTGACCGGACGCTCCCCGTTTCAGCGCGACTCGATCATCCAGACGTTGCTCGCCCAGGTGAGCGACGCGCCGAAATCGTTCGCCGAGTTGGGCATCCCGGTCCCGCCGGGCGTCCAGGCGATCGTGATGAAATTGCTGGAGAAGCATCCCGACAACCGGTTCGGCAGCGCGATCGAGACGCGGGACGCGATCGTGCGCGAGATCGACCGTCTGCGCACGAACTCCGGCGAAATCCATGTCTACGAGACCGTCTCCGCCGCGATCCGGCCGCGCGAAGGCAGCGCTCAGACCGTCTCGTACTCGGACCTTGCCCACCCTCTTCAACTCGAAGGGGTACTCGCCTCGTCGGCGCGCGGCGCGATCGCGATCGAAGCGGGCAATCGACGACAGGCCGAGGCCGAGAAATCGACCGAGAACATCGATGTCGTCGAGGGCGCCAGCCAGCGCACCGCGATCCTCGCCATCGTGGTGTGCGGAGTGATCCTCGCGCTCTTCTTCGGGCTGCGGCCTCCGGACGAACCGCTCGCGCCGATCGCCGTTTCGGCGACCCATGTGGAGCCTGCGCCCCCGGACGACACGCACGCCGCCGCGGGGACGATCGCCGCGGGCCGCGCGGCCGCGATCGTTCGCCTCGCCGCGTCGTCGGCGGTGCCGCCAGCCACCCCGGAGACGTCGCAGCCGCCGCTGAAGACAGAGAAGGCGGAGCGGCCGCCCAAGGCGACGCCGGCCGTGAATCTCAACCGCGAGGCTGGCCTGCGCACGCAGAACTCGATGAAGCAACGCCTGTTGCAGAAGGAGTCCGCGTTGCTGGCGTGCTACCAGCGGCGAGAAGATACGTTCGAGGGTGGTGACGTCGCCTTCAGTTTCGAGATCGAGGCCGACGGAACCATCCGATCCGTGGACGTCACGTCCGAAACCTTGACGTCGCAAGCCGTGTTGGGCTGCATGCGCCGGGTCGTCTCGAAGCTGAAGTTTCTGCCCGCTTTCGCCGGCGGCACCTTCCACAAAGTCCTAGCTTTCCAGCCGAGCAAGTAGCCCTTCGATTCGTTCCACGACTTCGGGGAGTTCGACGTCGGCCGTCAAGCAGTGGCCAGATCGCTCCAGCCATAGCAGCTCGGCGCCGATCTTTGCCGCGGCGCGCTCTGTGCCGGAGGGGTCGAGCGTGAGGTCACGGCGACCCTGAACGATGAGCGTCGGGATCGCGATCTGCTCCAGCACCTGCCACGCTCTGGTCTGCAGGCGTCGCAGCTGCCAGATCGCCTCGGTGGGACGCCGGTCGTAGTGCCAGAGCCGTTTCCAGCCGTCGATCGACGTGAGGCCACCGCGGGGCAAGGCCGGAGCGGGGATCGACGGAAGGAGAAAGCGCCCAACACCGATCAGGGCAAACAGCGGATCGCGGACCTTGAAGGCCGGGGCGAGCAGCACTGCGGCATCGACGTCGACCTTCCGCTCGCCCACGAGTACCGCGGCGAGCAGCCCTCCCATCGACAGACCCGCGAGCACGACGCGCTCCGCGGATTCGTGCGCCCAGTCGATGTGGGCCTGTGCGACGTCGGCCCAGTCCTCCCACCGCACGCCGTGCAGCGCCTCGGGGGTGCTGCCGTGGCCCGGCAGTTGGACGCCGATCGCGCGGTAGCCACGCTGGGCGAGCTCTTCGCCCAGTGGTCGCATCTCGGCGGGGGCGCCGGTGAAACCGTGCAACAGCACGAACGCCGTGTGGGCGTCAGCGGGACCGAGTGCGAAGGGCCGAGGGTCTGACCACGGATTC
>JBFIHF010000108.1:0-17081 GCA_041601915.1 Bradymonadaceae bacterium | reverse complement strand
GCGCGTTCATCGTTCAAGAGCCGCAGAAAGCCCCGCCCGGCGGGCTCGTCGATGGTGTACGCGAGCGCGACCATGGCGCGCGGCTCCTCGGAGACCTCCTCATTCGGATCGATCTCGTAGACCGGCGGCGGAGTCGTGATGACCAGCGCATCGCCGATTGGCAACTCGGCGACCGGCGCATTCACCGCGGTCGGTTGCGGCGTCGCGACGTCTACGTCTGCTGCCTCCCCACATCCCCACATTCCGAGGACCATTCCAATGACCAAGATTCGCCGCATGTCCGCTCCGTGTCCGCGTTCGGGTGCAGACTATGCCCCGGCCTGCGGCACTGCGATTGAAACGCCTGCAAACGAGTTCAAACGCGCGATCGCGTCGCGATCTGGCCGACGTCAGAGCGTTGTCCCGTCGAGGAACGGGTCGCCCGCCCGATGATGCAGCACGTTCTGTGTGGTCACACGCGCAATCTCACGCAGCGCTTCTGCCGTGAGAAACGCCTGGTGTGCGGTGATGAGGACGTTGGGGAACGTCAACAGCCGCGCGAGTTCGTCGTCCTGGAGGACCTGGCCGGAGAGGTCTTCGAAGAAGACGCCCTCCTCTTCTTCGTAGACGTCGAGGGCCACGCCGCCGATGTGGCCCGCTTTGAGGGCCGTGATGAGGGCATGGGTGTCGATGAGCTTGCCGCGGCTGGTGTTGACGATGAAGGCGCCACGTCTCATCTGGGCGAGCGCCTCCGCGTCCAGCACGTGGTGCGTTTCGGGCAGCAACGGCACATGCAGCGTGACGATGTCGCTGTCGGCGAGCAGCGATGCGAACTCGACGTATTCGACGCCATGCGCCTGGGCCCACTCCACGGACGGAAACGGGTCCGTCGCGACGACTCGCGTCCCAAAGCCGCGAAAGATCTGTGCGGTGAGTCGCCCGATCTTCCCGGTGCCCACGACCCCCACGGTCTTGCCGTGCAGGTCGAAACCGACCAGCCCACTGAGGGCGAAGTTCAACTCGCGCACACGATTGTACGCCCGATGAATCTTGCGGTTCAGGGTGAGCAACAACGCCACGGTATGCTCGGCCACGGCGTGCGGCGAGTACGCGGGCACCCGCACGACGGCGAGGCCTAACTCGCGGGCCGCGCCGAGATCGACGTTGTTGTAGCCGGCGCAGCGCAACGCGATGAGCTTCACGCCGAGCTCCGCGAGCGCCCTCAGGCATGCGCGGTCGGCGTGGTCGTTCACGAACAGACACACCGCGTCTGCACCTCGTGCCGACGGCGCGGTCTGCGCATTCAGCGGAAACTCGTGAAACTGCCACGACACGGACTCCGCGCCGACGGCGACCGAGAGGTGCTCTCGGTCGTATGGTTTGGTGCTGTAAACGGCCGCGTGGATCATGTTCGTACCCGCATGAATCAGGGACCACTGCTGTACCTGCTCGACGGATCCTGCACCAGCGAACCGGCGCCGGCGGATCGCGCTTGCACGGCCAAGCCGTTGAAGTCAGACTACATTCATCACTCCGGTGAAGGGGGACAACTTGTCGATACGCTCCGCGCAGATCGCGCTATCGCTTCTTCTTGGCTTCGCAACGGCCTGTGGTAGCTGCAAGGACGACCCCGAGGAGCCAGGGGATCCGATCGGCATGTTGCTGATCGAGATCTGCGACAATGCCGAGGATGATGATGGGGACGGCCTGCGGGACTGCGAGGAGCGCGAGTGCCAGCTCAAGCCCGCATGTGTCGTCGTCCCGGATGAACCCGTCGCTCCGCCACCGCCACGCAGTGGCATCGCGAATTTCGCTGACTCCGTCCGTTTTCTCTGGGAAGGCGACGGCGCGCCGATCCGCGGGCTCGACCCCGCCGCGCTGGACGAAGGCCGCGTTGCCGTCATCCGTGGACGAGTTCTCGACACCCAGGGGGCGCCCGTGGGCGGTGTGCACGCGAGCATCGCGGGACGCCCGGACCTTGGCTACACCTACTCACGACAGGATGGCGCGATCGACCTCGTCGCGAACGGTGGTCGCGATGTGGTCGTGCGGTGGGAGAGTGCGTCCCACCCGGCCGTGGACCGCGTCGTCTCGACCATCGCGTTGGACTATTCGCATCCGCCCGCGGTCGTAATGACGCCCTACGATGAAGCGGGGACATCGATCGATCTGAAGGCCGGCGGGACCCACGTCGCGACGGCCAGCAACGATGCCGACGGCAGTCGCGCGATGCGACTGTACTTCCCGCCAGATACCACGGCGCGGGTCGTGGAACCCAACGGCCGAGTCACAAACATCGACGCGATCACCGTGCGCGCGAGCGAGTTCACGGTTGGCGACATGGGAGCCGACGCGATGCCCGCAGACCTGCCGGCCATGAGCGCGTACACCTACGCCGTCGAGCTATCCGTCGATGAGGCGCGCGAGGTCGGCGCGCAAACGGTGGAGTTCACGCGCCCCGTGTCGCTGTTTCTGGACAACTTTCTCGACCTACCCGTCGGCGCGCCGGTACCTAACGGACTGTATGACCGCGGTCAGTCAGCGTGGCAGGCGACTCGCAACGGCGTCGTTGCCAAGCTGGTCGCGGGCGGCATCGACGTCGACGGCGACGATGTGGCGGACAGCGCAAACGCGCTGACCGAGCTTGGGCACAACGCGGCAGGCGTGGTCAACGCGGCGAAGAAGTTCTTCGAAGCCGGCGACACATTCTGGCTCGCGGCCGTGCCGCACTTCACGCCGTGTGACCTGAACTTCCCGTTCGAGTGGCCGGCGGGCTCTGTAGATCCAGACATCATCTACACCCCGCTGAAGAGCGCGCGCCGACCTTGTACGACGCCCGGCTCGGCGATCGAGTGTCAGAGCCAGGTGCTCACCAAAGCTGTCGCAGTGCCAGGGACAGACCTCGAACTCAACTACCGCAGCGACCGAGTCGAGGGCCGCGGGCGCGGGTTCGAACTCGAGCTGACCGGCGATACGCTGGGTCCCGACATTGAGTTCATCACCGTCGACGTAGAGCTCGCGGGACGGAACTTCCACGACCGTTATGAGCCCGCTCCACATCTCACGCATGAGTTTCAGTGGGACGGGTTGGACGCGTACGGCCGTGAAGTCACGGGCAAGCGGACCGTACGGATCACCGTCTCGTACTGGTACGACGTCAACTACATGTGGCCTCCTGATGATATCGACGGTTTCGGTCGTTTGGGTACAAGCGCGGAGCTGCGGGAGGGGCGGCTGATTCTGCCGCGGCGCACACGGCAGATCGGACAGATGGGCGGCTTGAACGCGCGCACCGTGTTTGGTCTGGGAGGGTGGCAGTTGTCTGCTCAGCACGCCTGGGACGCGAACAGCCGCACGTTCTACCCTGGGGGCGGCGCGCCAGAGCGAAGCTCCGCCGACGTCTCGAAGACCGTTCGCAATTTCGAGACCTTCCAGGACCTCGCCGGCACCCTCGGATTCGATCCACGAGCCTCGGGAACCGCGGCCGGACCGAACTTTCATGTCTATGCCGACGGCTCGCTGCTGATCTTGTTTCGCTACCCCAACAGCGGCGTGTTCGCGCTCTGGCGGCGCGACCCGGCCGGGGGGTGGGCTTTGGTCAGCGACCTGAGCGGCACCGAGTTCTTCGAGCCGGCGGTCACCGTACACCCCAACGGGGACATCTTCGTCAGTTCACGCCGCTGTGTGTGGCGGGTAGGCGGCGAGCTCGAGGCCGTGGCCGGTACTTGCGTCAGTGATGACGCTCCGTACGGCTTCCCGGTGGAGCCGAATGTCAGCATCTCACCCAACGGTCGAGTGTTCGTGTCGACCTTTGACGAGATCTACGAGATCTTCCCAGACGAGCGCCGGGCGGAGCTCTTCGCGGGGTGCCAGAGCTGCGATCCGGCTGTCATCGGCGGGTCAGCCCGCACAAGTAATCTCGGCGGCGCGGACATCATCCAGGCAAGTCGGCGGGGCATCTATTTCACGTCCCGCGACGCCAATACGATCCGTTTCGTCGACTGGTCGGGACGTTATGACCTCGCCTATGCGGGAGCCGACTCGTCCGCGATCCGTAGGCTCGCGATTGATTCTGAGGACGCACTTCACTTCATGGAGATCGAAGGGATCACCGGAGGGTTCATCAAGCGCCTGCAAGACGACGGGACCGCCGCAACCGTGGTCGGTTCATCCCCCGAAGATCTGCTCGCCCAGGGAGTCGACGTTGGCGCAGCGATGCGTGCCGACGGCGTTCCCGCCTCCAGCATCCTGCTCACGACCGTTGACGACATCGGGTTCGACGCCCGAGGCCGCCTCTTCTACTCCGCGATCGGCGCGCCCGCAGACGCCGAGTTGATTGTCCCGCTGATCAAGGTCGTCGAGAGCGCCTACGGCGACTCGATCTCCGCGAACGAACTGATCGTCCCGTCGCGGCACGGCGACAAGATGTACATCTTCGACCGCCAGGGTCGCATCGTCGAGACGCGGAACGCGCTCACGGGCGCCCCGCTCCACAGTTTCGAGTACGAAGGCGGCCTGCTCGCCCGAGTTGTCGACGCCGATATCGGTGCCATCGAGATCGAGCGAGGCGGCGCCGGGGACCCCGCGGCAATCGTGGCACCCGGCGGCGTGCGAACGGAGTTCGCGCTGGAGCCGGCCGGGCACATTGCCACGATCACCTACCCGGACGCCCGCGCCGTGGCGATGGCATCGTCCGACGGCCTCATCACGTCGTGGACCTCAGGCGGTGATACGACGACCTACGAGTACGACCGCATGGGCCGACTGACGCGCATGGTCGATGCGCTCGGTGGTTGGAAACAGTTCACGCTGACGAACACCGGCGTGCGCTACGAATCATCCGCGGGTTCGTCTCGCGAGTGGATGGGCGACACGACGGTCCGCACGCGACACGACACCGACTGGGACATCGAGCACTCGGCGATCAACGACGGACGGCGAGTCGTGCAGTCCGACGGAACCATCTTGGAAACCGCGCTGCACACCGACCCGCGCTTCGGTCCTCAGGCGCAGTTCCTCGGTCAACGGGCGACACAGACCCCTTCCGGACTCCGACAGGAGATGACCGCGACCCGCGAGTACCAGTACGCGGATCCGGCGGATCTCAGCAGCGTGAGCCACCGAACCGAGACTTCGACGGTCAACGGCTCGACCACCGTCAAGGAGTGGGATGTCGCGACGCACACCCTGACCGTGACCTCCCCTGAGGGGCGCATGAGCCGCACTGTGTTTGACGACCAGGGGCGCCCGACGAGTCGCCAGATCGGCGACTACACAGCGACGCGCTACAACTGGTTCGACGACAACCGGGCGTCACGTATCGAACACGGCAATCGCTGGATTGCCGCGGAACGTGACGCCTCGGGCTTCGTCATCGCGCAATCGAGCGCTGGCGGCGAATCGGTCAGCTTCACCAATGACGCGTTTGGACGTGTCGTGTCGGCGACCCATCAGGGCGCGACCTGGATGAACGAGTACGGCGATGCCGGCCTCATCGCTCAGGTCGACGCGCCAATGAGTTCTGCGACCGTCACCTTGGACTGGGATCACCGGCAGCGACTGGCAAGCCACAGCGTACCGGGCGCGGGCGCCAACACGTTCGAGTGGAACATCGACGACACCGTCATCACCCATATGTCCGCCGGCGGCACCACGACCACGGTCGAGTTGGACGACAAAGGTCGTCCCGTCCGTGAAGTCTCTGGCGTTGAGACGGTCACTCGCGATTGGGATCCCACGACGAGCATGGTCACACGGGTCGCGTCACTCGGCGCAGCGACGGAGTTCATGTGGGACGGGTTCCTCATCGAGAGCACCCGCCACACCGTGGGCCCCGCGGATGTCACCGTCACGCGCACACGAAACAACAACTTCCAGACGACGCGCTTCGCGATCGGCAGCATCCATATCGACCACGCATACGATCTCGACGGGCTGCGCACGCGGGCGGGAGCCCTCGCCGTAGAGCGAGGCGCCGCCGGCGAGGTCGTGCGCACCGAAGCGGGCGTGGTGGATCACGAGCGAGAGTATGACGCCGATGGTATCCTGACCGCCGAGCGCTACTACGTCTCCGGTGCGCTGACGTATGAATGGGCGGCGACCATCGACCTTTCGGGCAGAATCACATCCGTCACCGAGTCGGTCGACGGTGCCAGTACCACCCGCGAGTTCGCCTACGACACCCTCGGGCGCTTGAGCGCGGTCGATGAGAACGCGGCCCCCGCCGAACAGTACGGATGGGCCGCAGAGAGCCAACGAGTACTCGCCAACGGGGCGGTCGGGGAGTTCGACGCGAGCGGTCGACTGCGCCTGCACGGCGCGACATCGCTCACCTACGACGCGGGAGGGAACGTCGCGCGCATGGACGACGGAGTCGACGCCACCGACTGGGCGTATGACTCAGGCCAGGCGAAGACCGCGGCCGGCGCTTTCGGCTCGGTCGAGTTCACGCACGACGGGATGGGCAAACGCGTCGGCATGTCTCGGGGCGGCGTGTTCGAACGCGGCTGGATCTATGACGGCGATGATCTCGTCGCTCAGCTGAATGCGTCCGGCAACGTGGAGATGGTCTTCGTGTACTCCACCCAGCCGCACGTCCCCGATCTCGTCGTGAAGGGCGGCGTCACCTATCGGCTGCTCACCGACTGGCGCGGCGCTGTTCGGGCGGCGGTCGATATCTCGTCTGGAGCGGTGGCGCAGCGCCGCGACTGCGACGCGTTCGGCGTGCAGACGGCCGGTTTCGGCGACGCCGTGCAACCGTTTGCGTTCGCGGGCGGCCTCGATGTGGGCGTTCCTGGCGTGCTCGCCTTCGCGTCCCGAATGTACGCGCCGTCGCTCGGCCGATGGTTGCAACCGGACCCCGCGGGGCTTGGCGGTGCCGGAGTCGACCTGTGGGCCTACACCGTCGGCGATCCGATCAATTTCATCGACCGTGACGGCGAGTGGGTGCAGCTCGTAACTATTGCCGGGTTCCTTGTCGGAGTTCCAGCTCTCGCCTGGGGGTATCTCCGCGTCGACCCCATGGCGCAAGACGCCGCAGATGACGCAGTGAAGATGTTCAATTGGCACAGGGACAAGTTCAAGGACGGATGCATCGGCACCCACAACGGTCCGGGTGATGCGGTGAAGCACTGCACGCTATCCTGTGAAACGTCGCGACAGCTGCCGTCGGCCACAGCACGCATGATTCAGTTCGCACATGAGCTCAAGGGCGCCGGCCAGTCGCTCGTGAAAGACGGGATGATCCCGTTCGACGAGCATTTCATGGACTTCGACTCTAACGACTGTGGAAACAGTCTGGCCGAGGAGCAACCGGAACGTAACTGCTACGCGTTGTGTGCGGAGGCCTTTTTCAACGGGCGGTTGAAGACGCTGCCGATGTCGACCTGGAACTGCCCGTGACTCCGAAACTCAAACTTGCCAATGTCGACTCGGAACGAGAATGAATCCGAAGCTCAAGAAGGGGCTGATCGAGGCGGGCATGGCCGTGTTCGCACTGTTCATCGGTCTGCAGGTGCTGCGTCTCGGCGGTGACTTCCTATATGTGCCGAACCGGAACGAGTTTCAGCTCGACGTGTGGCGGAACGGTTCCGAGCTCGAGCGAGCGATGATGCTCCGCGACCTCGCCGCGCGGCTGGAGCGAGAACGGCCCACGCGCAGGCAGCTGACGAGCCTGCTTGGTCCCCCGGATTACGAACGGGAAGACCGCGGGGTCCTGACTTGGACCCCCGGTATCTCGCCGAGCTACTCCCTGGATTGTAAGTTCGGTCCCCCGGTCGACGGCGTGTCGGACCCCGCGATCAAACTTCAGGGCGTGCGCGTATTTCCGCCACAGCGCCGCCCACTCGATTTGTTTTCAACGCCCGAGTATCAGGACGACGAGTGGTAGTTGCGTTCTCTGGTTTGAAATTGGGCTGCGAACCCGCGAGACTCGAGCCGTCGCAGACCATGAGGCTACCCTTGAAGACGCTGCTTGCCGTTGGGGCGCTGTTCGGTGCCACCGTTGTCAGTGCCAGCCCCGTGTCGGCACACATCAGCTTGCTCGTGCCCGCGGCGCGCTACGACGGCAGCGTCGCGATGCAAAGCAAGGCGTGCCCGTGCGGGGTCGGCGAGAGCAATCGCCTGTGCGACATCCCCACCGACCGGTCCGACGACTTCCGCTCGCCGAGGGTCACGACCCTCGAGGCGGGATCCACGATCATGCTGAGGTGGGACGAGTACATCGGCCACGCCGGACGGTACCGGATCGCGTTCGACCCCGACGGGGCGGACCTCGCCGATTTCAATGCCAACATCATCACGGACTTCGTGGATCCGATGGGGAACGTTGGCAACGCCGGGGGATCGATCTGGGAGGTCGAGGTCACGGTCCCGGACACCCCGTGCGCCAACTGCACGCTGCAGCTGATTCAGGTCATGGACGGAAACATGGTCGACCCGGTTCCAGACCCCGCGGGCCGGTCTTCGTACTATCAATGCGCAGACATCGTGATCGTCGCGGCAGGGGCGGACATGGGTTCGCCGACACCCGACGCGGGGACCGACATGGGAACGGACCCCGGGCCGGGACCGGGCCCCGGACCGATGCCGGACACCGGCACGCCCACGCCCAACCCAGGCCCCGTGACCCCTCGACCGGACACCGGCCAGTCCGCGATGGACGGGGGGCTCGCCAACATCAATGCAACCGGCTCGTGCGCAGTCACGCCCGCCGATCGCCCCACCCCGCTGCTGCTCCTGTTCGGCGCGCTGTTCTTGCGACGCAGGCGGCGGTCGTGACGAGAGCCTGTTAACCACTATGGCGACGGGGAACGACGAGCCGTGTCCAAGCTGTCTGGGTCTCCCGCGAAGCGAGACCTGGAGCGTGAGTTCCCACGTTCCGCCGGCCTACCACGCGCTCGTCGACGTCGCCGAGGGACTCGCGGCGTGCCCGCACTGCAGCAACGTGTTCCGACGCTCCTACGACAGCGAGTGGGACCTGGGACTCTACGAGACCTGGGCGCTGCAGCGACTGTCGCCCACGGAAGCCACCGCGCAACTGGACGGTGACCTCGGGGTCTGGTGGGCGGACAACTATGATAAGCAGATCGGAAGCTACCAGCGCGGTTTGAGCCACCCACAGGTTCGAATCCGCGAAGACGCCGGTTGGGCGCTTGCGCACCACTATCTGGCGGAGCGCGACTGGTCGGGACTTCGCGCGCTGCTTCACGACGCGGACCGCGACGCGGCGCGAGTCGCGGCGGAGGTGGTTGACAACGCAAACCTCGGCGGCGTCGACGTGCCGAGGACGTTGTTCGGAGGCCCCGGGGACAACTTGGCGCCGCTGGTTCGCGTGCGTGTGCGCGCGGGCCTGCGCGACGATCCGTCCGCCGTCGTCGCCGCGCTGTGTCGTCCCGACAACACGACACTGAGCGCGGCGCTGTCCGAGGTCGACCGCGCGCACCGCGCAGGGCCGGTCGGCGACGAGGTACTCGAGGCCGCCCTCCAGCATGCCAGCCATCCCGACGACGACGTACGCCGGGTCGCCCTGTGGATCTTGGGACGGCTCGAAGGCCCCGAACAGTCCGCGCGCGTCCTCGCCATCTCTCTGGAGCTGATGAACGC
Source organism: Bradymonadaceae bacterium (assembly GCA_041601915.1). Classification (GTDB taxonomy): domain Bacteria; phylum Myxococcota_A; class Bradymonadia; order Bradymonadales; family Bradymonadaceae; genus JBFIHF01. The sequence goes on along the minus strand of JBFIHF010000108.1, from coordinate 7,499 downwards.
CGACGCGCCGCGGGTTCGCGAGGACGGCTGTCGCGTTCTCGTCGGCGTGGCCGCCGTGCCCGAGGCCGCAGAAGCGATTCCGAGGCTCGTGGAACTCCTCGCCGATCAGGGAACGCGGTGGTCGGCGAACCGCGCACTCCAAGCGTTGGCGAACGCTGGCGCGGACCTGAGCTCAGCCGTCGCACCCGTTCTCGCTCGATTAGCGTCCGATCCGTGGGAGATCGACCTCGAGCTGGTCGGCCTCCTCATTGCGGCTGGCCACGACATGTCCGCCGCCGCGGAGACGATCGCGTCGCTCACGTGGTCGGGTGTCAGTGCGCGACAAGCGCTCGCCTGTCAGCTGCTCGAACGCCTGATCGACGGGGATGTCCTGTCGCCCGACGCACTCGACGACGTTCAGACGCGGCTTCCGACCCTGTCGGGCTACCAAACCGAGAAGTTGAGCACCGTCGTCGCACAGTCTCGCCTCCGGGTGGGCGACTGGGCGAACATCCGTGCCCTCTTGGCGTTGTCGACGACGGCGGCCTGGGGGACCATCGACGCGTTGATGGAGGCCGCAACCCACGGAGTCGACGTCGCCGAGTGCGTCGAGGCGGTCGAAGCCGTGATGATGTCGAACCCCGGATCGGTCGCCAGTCACGCGAAGAAACTGCTCACCGAGGTCGCCCGTCGGACCGAGGCCACTCCGCCCGACGAGTTCGATCAGCGACTGCGGGAGTTCTACGCAGAACTCGCCGCTTCGGAGGACTGGGACTCCGAATTCACCCCCAACCCACACTCGCCGCATCGCGCGCTGTCGCGGCTCGTCGAGCTGGGGCCCGTCGTCGTGCCGTCCCTCTGCCTGATGGTGCGAGACGGAATGCGGGCGGAGCGCTACTGGGGCATCGTCGGCCTCATCGAGATCGGCCCCACGGCGCGTGACGAAGGCCTCGCGGTGCTCGAACCGCTCCTCGGCTTGCCCGCTGAAGGGGCGCACGCCGCCGAAGCGATCGGGGTCATCGACGAGGATCGTTTCTTCGAGCTCGGTCTCGTGATTCACCCCGGCGCGGTTCGTGCCCTGACACGCCACCACACCCGGGCGGGCACCATCGCACCGTGGCTGCGTCGAGTTCTGGCGCTCGAACTCGAGGAGTCCGCCGCAGCGCTCGTGGGGCTCGAAGAGCTCGACCCGTCGAATGCGGCTCTGGTGGAGATCGTGCGCGACGCGCTGGGAAGCCCTGTCGCCGAAGTGCGCGATCGCGCGGTACGGCTGCTGGGACGTGCTCCCGGCATCGTGCCCGCCAGCGCGTTGATCGAGGCGATGGTCGGTGGAATCGCCGCGCCGATCGAAGCGGTCGCGTTCCATCCCGACAGCATCGACTTGATCCCTGGACTCCTCGCTCGCGAGCACGTCAGCTTCCTCGCCGCGCTGCTGCAACGTCGCCGTTGTGCGGGGCACTCGACTTCGCCGGAGCTGGTGCGCGCGTTCATCGAGCAGAAGCTCCGACATCCCGACCGCCCCTGGCGGTACGAGGAGCACGACGTCCACGACGCGGCCCTGTGCGCCTTGGAGTTGGGCGACGAACGTTTGCTGCCGGCGCTTGTCGATGCAGTCAGTCCGCAGAACAGCGGCTACGCGTGGCGACCGTTGGTCCAAGCGCTCGCGTTCTTCGCAGACCAGGCTACCGCGTTGCTGCAAGCGAAGCGGTCCACTGCGGACCCGGCGGTCGACGAACGAATCGGATGGATGATCGACCAGATCGCGACGGCGCGGCGGCCCGAAATCTCGTGGGCCGATCGCTCGTTCGTGGAGGGGAGCATCGATCACACGACGGGCGGCGCGTTTGCGGCATACGCCGCCGTGTTGCGCGAAGGTCCCTCGGCTCACGCAGCGTTTCAGCTGGCCTGGATCGACCGTGCCTTCGGTGTCCCGATCACGACGGAACGCGCCGCATGGATCGAGTCGCTCGGCTGCACCGACGTCGCCCTGCTCAACGAGCTCTGCGCGCCGGTGTCGCCACTGACGGGGCTCCGGCTCGTCAACTGGCGCAGTTGCAAGATGTCGCAGGTCAACCAAGTGCTCGAGGCAGGGCTCCCCGGCCTGGCATGGACGGGCTCCCGCGATCCGGGCCACCGCGCCGCCGCAGAGGCACATGTCGCTCGCGTCGCGACTGCGTGTGCGTGACGTTGGATCTGTGGCCCACGAGTTGAGTGACCGCGGTCACCGAGCCCGATCGCCGGGCGCGTCGAGGTGCTCCAGCAACTTCAGGAGTGTCTCGTGCGTCGCCGACATCTCCTGTGGGCCGACGACCGCAGCGAGTTCGCGCTCGAGCGCACCCAGCACTCCGAGCCCGTGAATCAGCCCTGCCCGGCCGCGCTCACTGAACCGGATCAACTTCGCGCGGCCATCGCTGGGGTCAGGCACGCGTTCGGTGACCCCCATCTCATCGAGCTCGTCGACCAACTGCTGGACGGCCTGTTTGGAGACCCCAAGTCGCTCGGCGAGGTAAGTCAGCCGAACTCCTTCGAACGTGATGAACGGGAACAGCTTCGTGTGGGCGACGCGAACACGGTCATCGCCGCTCGCCGTGCGGGTTCGCGCGATGCCCTCTTCGTTGGCCAGTCGGGCCACTTTGAACAGCACTTGCAGAAAGCTCCGGCGCTTGAGGTCCTCGAAATCGACCTCGCTCATGGGCTGGCTCGCAGCAACCGCGGGGACGGCGCGAGCCAGTCGTACGCTCCCTCAAACGCCTCCCGCGCCCCGCTATCGAGGACGTCACCGTGGCCGACGAGCAGCCGCTCGAACGGCTGAGCCAGCAGACGATCGATCGAGCGTCGCGCCGCCGCCCGGTCGCTGAACGCCGTCCAGCGTAGGACACGGCTGAGCGCGACTTGGTCGTAGAACCCCGCCATCGTCGTGTACGTCTTCGTCCAGAGCCCCTCGGGGCGCCCGACGTTATGGACGAGATCCGCGACGAGCATCGTCCCGGACGGCCGATGGAACAGCGCCGTCTCGCCCAGCCGAAACCCGTCGATCGGCACCTCCTCGAACGCCTCGAGATCGGCGTCCGTCGCTGCACCGAGTACTCGGTCGATGCGAAGATCAGCACGTTTCTTCTGCAGCCCCGGTGCACCGTGCACACGAGCGCCTGGGTACGCCGCCGCCCAGCTCGCGGCGTGCAGATGGTGGAAGAGGTTCGGCGCCACGATCTGCTCGACCGCGCCCAGAGCCTGCACCTCGGCGTGACGCTCCGGCGTGAGCTCCAGCGGCGACCAGAGGAGTAGCCCGCCGCCGTCGAGACGAACGGCAGCCATGTTCACGCTCAGGCGCGTTCCGACGATTCGAATCGGCGCCGTGTCGATCCAGAGTCCGCTCCCCAATGCTTTCATGCCGCCTCCTCTTGGGCCCCACTCGGACTCTCCACTTTTCGCCCCACTTAGTCAAGGCGGCTTGACGAAGTGCGGCGTGATGGCGCTGGCGCGCTGACTGCCGTTCTAGGCTCGCGCGGTCACGGTGATGATGCGTACCTCCTCCGAGAGTCCGCCGTTGCGGTCGGCGGCCCGCCACGTATCGCACACCTCACCCTCGAGTGCCTCGCGTTGCTCGGCGTCGAGCGGCTCGATCATCGCCGCGATCGGTGTGCTGTAGATGTATTGCCACATGAAGTCGGCCGGCGCCGGAAGGTGGAACGTCATTTTCTCGGCATCGACATGCACAGCTTGGAAGCCCGCCACGGCCATCATGGAGCGAATCTCGTCGGTGTCGTGAACGGAAAACACGGTCTGCACGAAACCGGCCGCCTCGGGACCGACGCGGCGTCGCAACACCTTGGCGAAGGACTCGTACAGCGTCGGGATGGGGCCCGGAACGTTGAGCGCGACCCGTCCACCCCGCCGGAGGACGCGGCGCTGCTCACGCAGCGCCGTGATTTTTTCTTGAAAGAACTGCAGGCCGAGCTGGCACGTCACGAGATCGAAGATGTTGTCCGGAAACGGCAACCGCTCGGCACTGCCCTCATGCCAGTCGATGGGAGCACCCGCGACGGGCACCGTTTTCGCCACTGCCAGCATACTCGGGTTCACGTCGAGCCCGCGGACCATGCCGGTCCAGCCGACGCGCTCCGCCTCGAGCCGCGTCAAGACCCCGGTCCCGCAGGCGACGTCCAGGACACGCTCGCCCAGTTGGGGGTCGGCGACTTTGACGAGAGTCGCGGCCAACGGCGCGCCGATGGTCGGCACAAAGTACCGTTGGTAGTTCGCCGCCGGGCCGCCAGCAAAGGACTTGTCATGGAGTGTTTCGACCATCGTTGTGCCTCCCCGACCCACCTCGCGGATCCACCCCTGTGGACTCGACCGAGCGCAGAGTCGTTCCTTCAAGCATGGGCACGCGGCGCGGTCGAAAAAGGGGCGGGCTAGTGCGGCAGTTCTGGCGCGGTGATCCCGGCGCCATCGAGATCGAAGCGCTGGGTGAAGACGGTCGCGAAACAAAACGCGGCGACCTGCCAGAACCACACGCTCGTGAACAAGAAACCGACGCCCAGCACCACGAAGCCGGCCAACGACGCCACCATCGTGATGAGGACGATCCGCCAGGCGCGCCAGTAGGCCGCCCCACCCTGCCGGACGCGGGACAACGCACGCCACGGGTTGAAGACCTCGCGGCGGTCGAACTCCCGGCAGTAGTGCGACATGTAACCGGGGATCGCGATGATGGCGAGGGTGAGGAGAAGGGCGCCCATTAGCCCGATCGGCCACGCGTGCAGCGCCGCGCCGGCCGCGATCAGTCCAGCGCCGGGCCAGCCGTACCAGACCATCCCGGCAAACGTCACGAGGCCGTGCCGGAGCAACTCACCGGGGCGCTCCCACGCCGGCCACGGCGCCTCGCCACGCTGGAGGCGGTGCACGTAGCGCACGCGATGTCCCATGTTCATCAGCCAGCCGATGACCGGCACCAGCAGCCAGCACCCACCGATGATGAGGTCCCGGCGCGATTCGGGCGTCTGCAGCGGGAACCTCCACGCGTGGGACCACGTCAGGGGGGCACGCAGATCGATGTGAAGGGGCGTTGGCGTCACGAGGGTCGACGGGAGGCGATGTGGTGGTTTGGGCATTGTAGATTGATGACGGGACGCGACAAAGGACGACGTCTACATCGGATCCGCTCGGCCCGGCTGCGATTGACGCCAGCCGTTGACAGTCGCGGTGGCGCGCGGGACCCTCTGCCTCTGTTGCGCGGAGTCGTCATGAGGGATCGATCCACGATGCAGATCTGCTGCGCCCCGTTGCTCGCGCTGAGCACCATCGCGGCGGGGCTCGGTGCCTGCGCCCCCGATTCCCGAGGCGTCTCGGGTGTCGTGGAGGTCGACCGGACATTCGTGAATGCGCAGGTCAGCGGAACGCTGACCGCGGTCAGCGTACGAGAGGGTGACGAGGTGGCCGGCGGCGATGTGATCGCGACGGTCGATTGCGATGCCGCGCGACTGCATCTCGAGGCGGCGAACGCCGCGGTCCGACAGGCCGCCGCGCGCCTTGCGATGTTGGAGGCCGGGGCCACGGACGAGGAAGTCGAGGCCGCGCGCGCGCAGGCGCAGATCGCCGCCGCGCAACTCACGATGGGGCGTCGCGGGGCGTCACCGACGGAGCTCGAGCAGCTCGACGCAGCCATCGCCGCGGTCGATGCGAAGCGCAAGCTGGCGGCGCAGTCTGTCGCGCGGGTCGTCGAACTCACCCAGGGCGGCGTCGGCACCCCGGCGCAGCTCGACGCGGCTCGCGCCGAGCTCGCTGCCCTGGAAGCCGAGCTGCAGCGCCTGCGCGCCCAGCGCACCCAAGCGCGAACCGGCGCCCGAGTCGAAGAGCGTGCGATCCTCGAGGAGCAACTCAATCAGGCCAGAGCGCGCTTGAAACAGGTCGAAAAGGGGGCCCGAACCGAGGAGCTCGCGATGGCATCGGCGGCCGTGGACGGGGCCCGCGCGCAGTTCGAGCTCGCGCAGACCCACGTGGACCACTGCGAGATTCGAACACCGGTCGCGGGGCGCGTCGACGTCGTGAACTTCCGGCCCGGCGAGCTCGTCGCGGTGGGGGCCCCGATCGCCTCGATCGTCGATGCCAGTGCGTTCCGCTTCCGCGCGTTCGCGCGCCAGGAGCAGCTCGGCCGCCTCGACGTCGGCTCCCGCGCCTCAGTCCGCATCGACGGGTACCCGACCGCGCCTCTGCCGGCGAGAGTCACCCGCATTTTCGATACCCCGGAGTTCACCGCTGGCAACGTGCAGACCTCCGATGACCGCATGTTGCTGGTGTTTCGGGTCGACCTCGATCTCGAGCCCCGGGCCGAGGTCCCGCTGCGGCCCGGCATGACCGGGATCGTCGACTTCTCGACGAGCGGAGCGGCCCCGTGAGCGAGGCGCCAGACGCGATCGTCGTCGAGAACTTCACCAAGCAGTTCGGCAAGTTCGTGGCCGTAGACGACGTGTCGTTCCGCGTAAAGCATGGCGCGATCTTTGGATTTCTCGGGCCCAACGGCTCGGGCAAGACGACCTGCGTTCGCGCAGTGTGCGGCTTGCTCCGACCCACCGCCGGGCGCATGTCGCTCGCCGGCCGCGATGTCGCGACGAACCCGCAGGAGATCCGGCGAATCTACGGCTACATGCCCCAGAAGTTCAGCCTCTACACGGACCTGACCGTGCACGAGAACCTGAAGTTCTTCGCGCGCATCTACGGGCTCGACCGCGCGAAACGGGTTCAGCGCATCGATGCACTGGTCGACTTGCTCGGCCTCTCGCCGTATGCGGACCGACGTGCGGGGCAGCTCAGCGGCGGTTGGAAGCAGCGGCTCGCCCTCGCCGTGGCCCTGATCCACGAGCCTCAGGTGTTGTTCCTCGACGAGCCGACGGCGGGCATCGACCCCGTCGCACGGCGCGACCTGTGGAACCTGCTGTTCCAGCTCTCGGGCGACGGCGTCACGATTTTCGTGACCACACACTACATGGACGAGGCGGAGCGCTGTTCGCACATCGCCTACATCCGCGCCGCGAAGCTCCTCGTCAGCGGGACGCCCAGCCAGCTCAAGGCGCTGCCCGAAGTGACGCCGGCTGGTGATCAATGGGTCGAGCTCTACTGTCCCTCCCCGACCCGAATGCTGCAGCCGATGATGGACCTGCCGACGGTGCGGGACGCGACGATCTTCGGCGAGACGCTGCATCTGCGGGTGTCGTCGTCGTTCGACACGGAGGCCGCCGAAGCGCTGCTGCTGGCCCACGAACAGGTGGGCGCGAGCTTCCGCGCCGTATCGCCGGGTCTCGAAGATGTGTTCGTGACCCTCACGCGGGCACTCGCCGCACCCAACGGGGAGGTCGCCGATGCTCGATGAGTTCCTGGCCGTCGCGTACAAAGAACTGCTCCACGTGCTGCGCGACCCGTCGACCCGGTTCGTGTTCGTGATCCCGATCTTTCAGCTCATCCTGTTCGGCTACGCGATCAACCTCGAAGTCGTCGACGTGCCGGTCGGGATCACCGATCTCGAT
>JBFIHF010000107.1:0-17170 GCA_041601915.1 Bradymonadaceae bacterium | reverse complement strand
TGGCCGCGGTCGAAGAACGGCAGCGTGAGCGAGAGCACGGCGAGCACGATGTTCGCCTGCTCCTCGCGGGCGTACTCCACGCCCGCGGTCAGCGTCGGCAGGCGTCGTGCGCGAGCGAGGTCTTCGCTGGCGGCCGCCGCGCGCTCCTGAGCCATCAATCGCGTGACCTCCGGTCTCGGGGCATCCGCCGGACCCGTCGCGGGCGCCCCGAAGGACTCCAGTTCGCCGTCGACCTCAATCGCGGTTCGCGGCCCGATGCCGAGCAGCAGCTTCAGTCGACCCTGAGCACCGACGAGGCGCGCATCGGCACGGCTCACCTCGCTGGCCGCGCTGGCGCGGGCCAACGCCGCGACAGATGCGTCGAGCCCGCCGACGTCCCCGACCTCGTGCCGGCGGCGAGCCACGCGCTCAACCTCTTCGGCAAGCTCGAAGCTCGCCACGGCGAGGCGCCGTCGTTCCTTCCAGTAGAGGAGTTCGGTGTACACGACCGCGAGATCGCCGAGCACGACACGTTCGACCTCGGCGGCGCGAGCGGCCTCGGATTGGGCCAATGCCTCGGCGACGTCGACCCGCAGCGCGGGCGTTCCGCCAAACACAATCGGCTGCTCGAGGCCCAGCGACACATCGACGGACGTGCCTGAGCCGCCGAAGCGCGGGCCGGACGAGCCCATGACTCGTGGGTTCGTTCGCCACACGCGGGCGGCCTCGACATGACTGGCGGCCTCACCACCCGACGCGCGCGCCACAACCATCTGTGGCGACTGGCGTCGGGCGAGCTCGACGGCGCTCGTCCATGAGATCTGTATCGTCTCGGCGTCCGGCTGTTGCGCGTTCGCGACCGGAATCGCGAACAACGCACCAAGCAAGGCGCCGGACACCACGATTCGTAGCATCCAAAACTCCCGGCAACGTCCGACATCGGACGTACTCAGTTGAACCGGCTAGATAACGGGTTCAGCGCTGAGCGCGGGGAGGCCTGAAAATATCGGGGTTCGCACCGATCGCGATGCTATCTGGGCGAGGGGCGACCTTGCGCACATGGGTCACGCCCCGCGGCAGGTGCAGCGACGGCGGCATGACGGCCGCAACCAAACCTCCACTGCAATCGCAGTCGGAGCATTGATCGCCGCACGCGTCGACGGCGCCCACTTCGCTCGCCTCGACATCGTCGCCATGGTCATCGGTGTGTTCGGCTTCGTCGTCGCAGGGACAATCCGGCGCGCAGCCGTCGGTGTTCGCGAACGCGGTTCCTACCGGCCCGATCACCACGCAAACCATCAGGAAAGCGTGGAGGAACAGTCGTTGGAGAGTGCGCTGGAACATCAGTTCTCGCCGTCAGAAGCTCCACCAAACTATCACCGGACCCCGCACGTCACAACTTTGGGTCAAAGCACGTGGGCGACGCGCGGGATAGCACCCCAGACGTTTTGCACGAGACCCAGCAGCCCCTCGTACTCGGGGTAGTGGGTCCCAAAGCCGAAATCGAGCTCGTCGAGCATCGTCACAAACGCCGACCGGAGTTTCCCCTGAAACGGTCTAAACCCTCTGAGGTTCACGTGGCTGGCGCTATGCTTCAGCGGTCGAAATCGCTCGCCGCGTGCCGCTCGGGAAGCTGTGTGTCTGGGGCGCCCCAGGTGCGATTCACCATCTTGCCGCGCTGAACCGCGGGTCGTTCGCCCACCTGCCGCGCCCAGCGCCCGACGTGCTCGTAGTTCTGCACGGACAGGAAGTCTCCGGCCCCGTAGAGCTTTCCGAGGACGAGCGACCCGTACCACGGCCAGATGATGATATCGGCGATCGAGTACTCCTCCCCCGCCATGTACTCGTTCGAGGCGAGGTGTCGATTGAGGACATCGAGCTGTCGTTTCGCCTCCATCGCGTAGCGATCGATGGAGTACTCGAATTTCTCGGGGGCGTACTTGAAGAAGTGACCGAAGCCGCCACCCAAGTAGGGGGCGGCGCCCATCTGCCAGAACACCCAGTTGAGCGCCTCGGTCCGCGCGGCGTGACCGGTGGGCAGAAACGCGCCAAACGACTCCGCGAGATAGAGCAGAATCGACCCGGACTCGAACACGCGCTGCGGTGGATCCTGCCGGCGGTCGAGCAGCGCGGGGATCTTGGAGTTCGGATTGATCTCGACGAATCCGGTCCCGAACTGGTCGCCGTCGTTGATGTTGATGAGCCATGCGTCGTACTCCGCGTCGTGCCCCGCGGCGAGCAGCTCCTCGAGTAGAATCGTGACCTTCACGCCATTCGGGGTCGCCAGCGAGTACAGCTGCAGAGGGTGTTCACCGACAGGAAGCTCGCGGTCGTGCGTCGGTCCAGCGATGGGTCGATTGATCCCGGCGAACTCGCCGCCGCTCTCCATGTCCCAGGTCCAAACTTTGGGTGGTTCGTACATGTCGTGCTCCGTAGGGGAAGCGACGTTCAGATGTCCGACCAACGAAATCGGTCCAGGAAACGCGAACGGGCGAGTTCCCACGCCCGCGCTCGCCGAGCACATTCGTCGGATGAGACGCGCCGAACGCGCACTCGTCTACGGGATGCTGTATGAATCAGTGGTCGGAGAGGTGTCCGACCATTGGAGGTCGCGTTGTTCAGGATCCGGCGCATTCACGACGATCTGTTGCCCAGCAACCGCGAAGCAGTAGAGCAAGTTCAGGCGATCCTCGCCGATCGAATCCCGGCAGCGGGGGTCTCGGCGGGCACGGCGCTCAACGCACAGCTGCTCAACCCGCTGAGCCAGCAGCTTCGCGCCCTGCTGTGGGTCGCCGAAGACGGCAAGGGTCGCGTTCAAGGGTTTGCGTATCTGCTGCACGCACCGGACATTGGCCTCGCGTGGTTGGACTGGATCTCGGCTAGCCGCGGTGCGCGAAGTGGCGTGGGCGGCGCGCTGTATGACCGCGTGCGCGAGGCCGCGCTGGGGCTCGATGTGCCGGGGATCTTCCTCGAGTGCCTGCCCGACGATCCAGAGCTGTGCGCCGACCCTGATGAGCGGGCCGAGAATGGCCGTCGGCTGAAGTTCTACGAGGGCTACGGCGCGCGACCGATCATCGGCACCAAGTGGGAGACGCCGGTACCCAGCGGCGATGATACGCCGCCGCTGTTGGTCTTTGACGACCTCGGGCAGGATCTGCCGCTGCCCGCGGCCAAGGCGCGCGTGCTGGTGCGCGCGATCCTCGAGCGGAAGTACGCGTCGCTGTGCCCGCCCGACTACATGGAGATGGTCATCGGTTCGTTCGTCGACGATCCGATCCAGTTGCGGCCGCCGCGATACGTCAAGACCGAGCGGGTGAACGTGCCGCGCAAGCCGGTGCCGGTCGACCGCCAGATCGCGCTGTTTGCGCACGACGGCCACGAGATCCACCACGTCCGCGAGCGCGGCTACGTCGAGACGCCGACCCGCATCCGCGCCATCGCCCGCGAGCTCGAGAAGACGTTGCTGTTCGACTCGCAGCCGATCACGCGGGCCCCCGAGGCGGCGATCACCGCCGTGCACGACGCCGAGATGGTCTCGTACTTCAAGAAACTGTGCGCCTCGCTCCCCCCGGAGCGGTCGGTGTATCCGTACGTGTTCCCGGTCCGAAACCCGTACCGCAAGCCGCGCGATCTCGAGACACGCGTCGGGTACTACTGTATCGACACGTTTACCCCGATGAGCCGGAACGCCTGGACCGCGGCGCGCCGCGCGGCGGACTGCGCGTACTCGGCGGCGCTGCAAGTGTCGCGTGGGAGCCAGCTCGCCTACGCCTTGGTGCGCCCGCCTGGACACCACGCCGAGCGCAGCGCGTTTGGGGGATTCTGCTACCTCAACAACGCCGCGATCGCCGCGCACGAGCTCAGCCGCATCGGACCAGTCGCCCTACTCGACATCGACTATCACCACGGCAACGGCCAGCAGGACATCTTCTGGAGCCGCAGCGATGTGCTGACCGTGTCGATCCATGGACACCCGAGCTTCGCGTACCCCTACTTCTGCGGGTTCGCCGACGAGGTCGGCAGCGGGCCCGGCGAAGGCTACAACCTGAACCTCCCGTTGCCCGAGACGATCGAGGTGCGGCGTTTCGTGGACGCGCTGGACAAGGCCGTGCGACGAATCCGCCGGTTCGAGCCGATGTTTCTGGTCGTGAGCCTCGGCCTCGATACGGCGCGCCGCGATCCGACGGGAACGTGGCCGCTGCGCGCGAAAGACTTCGACGCGATGGGCGCCGTGATCGGCGGCCAGGGCTACCCGACCGTGGTCGTGCAGGAGGGCGGGTACGACACCCGTGTGCTCGGCGTGAACGCGCGCCACTTCTTCACCGGCCTTTTTCGCGGTGCCGGCGCGGACAAGCGCTGACCGGGCCGATCCGAGTCTCGGCGGAGCCTTCCAAGGTTCGGACGATCCTTGTATATGGACCGTGTGAAACACCCACTACACGGTAGGAGAGAACATGAGTAACGAGAGCAAATGCCCGGTGATGCACGGGAGTCATGGCAAATCGGCCGGTGGGTCCTTCGCGAACCAACACTGGTGGCCGAATCAGTTGAACCTGAAGAGCCTCAGCCAGAACTCGCCGCTGTGCGACCCAATGGGCGAGTCGTTCAACTACGCCGACGCGTTCGAGAGTCTCGACCTCAACGCCCTCATCCAGGACGTCGACGCGCTGATGACGACGTCACAGGACTGGTGGCCCGCGGACTACGGGCACTACGGACCGTTCTTTATTCGCATGGCGTGGCACAGTGCGGGCACGTACCGCATCAGCGACGGACGCGGCGGCGCCTCGTCGGGCACGCAGCGCTTTGCGCCGCTGAACAGCTGGCCCGACAACGTGAACCTCGACAAGGCGCGACGCCTGCTGTGGCCGATCAAACAGAAGTACGGCCGCAAGATCTCATGGGCCGACCTGATGATCCTCGCCGGCAACCGGGCTCTGGAGACGATGGGGCTCAAGACGCTCGGCTTTGCAGGTGGTCGTGAGGACGTGTGGGAGCCCGAAGAGGACATCTACTGGGGACCCGAGACGACGTGGCTCGATGACGAGCGCTACACCGGGGATCGGGAACTCGAAAACCCGCTCGCCGCGGTCCAGATGGGCCTCATCTACGTGAACCCGCAGGGACCCAACGGCAACCCCGATCCGCTCGCCTCGGCGCGCGACATCCGGGAGACGTTCGCTCGGATGGCGATGAACGACGCGGAGACGGTGGCGTTGGTCGCCGGCGGACACACGTTCGGCAAGTGCCACGGCGCCGCCAACCCGGACACGTACTCCGGTCCGGAGCCCGAGGCTGCCGGCATCGAGGAACAGGGATTCGGTTGGACGAGCACCTTCGGGACCGGCGCTGGCGGCGACACGATCAGCAGCGGGCTCGAAGGCGCATGGACCACGAACCCCGCTCAGTGGGACAACAACTACCTCGACAACCTGTTCGGTTTCGAATGGGAGCTTGGCAAGAGCCCGGCCGGCGCGCACCAGTGGCACCCCAAGAACGCGGGCGGCGCCGGAACCGTGGTCGATGCTCACGATCCGTCGAAGAAGCACGCCCCGTTCATGACCACGGCGGACCTCGCGCTGAAGGTGGACCCGATCTACGCGCCGATCGCGAAGCACTTCCATGAGAACCCCGCGGAGTTCGCGCAGGCGTTTGCGGCAGCCTGGTACAAGCTGACGCACCGCGACATGGGCCCGCTGACGCGGTGCCTCGGTCCGTTGGTTCCGGCAGAGCCGCAGTTGTGGCAAGACCCGGTCCCCGCCGTCAGCCACCCGCTGATCGGCGATCAGGACATCGCGGCGCTCAAGGCGGAGCTACTCGCTTCGGGCCTCTCCGTCTCGCAGCTCGTGACGACGGCCTGGGCGTCGGCCTCGACGTTCCGCGGAAGCGACAAGCGCGGCGGCGCCAACGGGGCCCGCATTCGCCTCGCTCCGCAGCGCGGCTGGGCCGTGAACAATCCGACCCAACTGGCGAAGGCGCTGGAAATCCTCGAAGGGATCCAGAAGAACTTCTCCAAGCCGGTCTCGCTGGCCGACGTGATCGTGCTGGGCGGCTGCGCAGCGATCGAGAAGGCGGCGAAGGACGCCGGCTACGAGGTGAAGGTGCCTTTCTCGCCGGGACGCACCGACGCGACGGCCGAGCAGACGGACGTCGACTCATTCGCGGTGCTCGAGCCGACCGCGGATGGCTTCCGGAACTACCTCGGCAAAGGACACCGCCGGTCCGCTGAAGAGCTGCTCGTCGACCGAGCGAACCTGCTGACGCTGACGGCACCCCAGATGACGGTGCTGGTTGGCGGCATGCGTGTGCTCGGCGCCACGTTCGATGGGTCGAAACTCGGCGTGTTCACGGACCGCCCCGGCACATTGAGCAACGACTTCTTCGTCAATCTGCTCGACATGGAGACCCAGTGGACGAAGTCCGCGGCCTCCGACGACGTGTTCGAGGGGCGTGATCGCGCGACCGGCGAGCTGACGTGGACGGGGAGCCGCGTGGACCTCGTGTTCGGTTCGAACTCGCAGCTGCGCGCCGTCGCCGAAGTCTACGCATCGGATGACTCTCGCGAGGGGTTCGTGCGCGACTTCGTGGCCGCGTGGGCCAAGGTGATGAACCTCGACCGCTTCGATCTCGACTGATCCGGGCGAACGCGACGTCACCCGGCCGCCCTTCGTGGGCGGCCTTTTTGTTGATCCACCGCGAGGGTAAACGGCCGCCGTCATCTCTATTGCGGTAGCGCCGACGACCGCGGAGGATAGGGGCATGCTCGCGCCTCAGCTCCACGCTCGCGCGGGGCCCCTTCGCGGATCGCTCAATGGTTGACGATCGCGTAAAAACCGGCCACGAGCCCGGCCCGACCTCGCGGAGGGCGTTTCGTACGGTTCGCTGGTTCCTGCCGATCTTCGCCCTGATCGCGATCGGTCTGTCGGTGTTCTGGCTGTCCGAGGTGAGTTTGTCCGGTGACGTGCTGGGCCCCCTCTCGCTCCGTGCGTTGTCGGCTCACGGCTTCACGTGCGCGGCGGCGATCCTGTTCACCTGGAACCTGCTCCGCCGCGGCGAAGTCACCGCGACCCGGTGGGCCCGCGCCGCGATTGTCTGGGCCGTGCCGTGGACGATCTTCACCGCTGCCACAGCGGCCCTCGGGGTCGGGGTCTGGGCGGAATCGCTGACTCCGAGCACGCCAGCGGTCGTGTGGGTCCTCTTCGTGTCGCTGTTCGTGATCTGCGTCACGATGGCGAGCACGCTCGTCGTGCTGGTGCGGCTGCTCTTCTCCGATGACCTCGAGATGGTGTTGTGGTCCGACTTGAGCGCCGGGCTCCGGGTGGGGCTCGATTTCGACGAAGGAGACTGGGTGGCCGGGTCGGATCGAGATCAGGAGGTGATCTTCGACCGCGAGGACGCCACCGCGTCCGTGGAGACGCAGAGCGCGAGATCCTCGTCGACTTAGTCGACGACCGTGAGCCCGGAGACAAAGCGCGTGCGACGCAGCCAGTGGAAGGTGAACATCGCGATGTCGAAGGCGGCGAGGAACGAACCCTGGAGCATCAGCGAGCGACCGGTTCCGACCATGCCCTCCTTGCGATCGAGGTTTCCCTTGGCGGTCAGAAACGCCCCGGTCGCGATGTAAGCGAAGTCGAGACCGGTGCTCAGCAGGTAGAGCTTCTCGGTGCTGTGCGCTTCGTTGAGCGTCCGCACCGTGTCGTAGTCCGCCCACGCGTCATCATCGAGGTTCGAGAAGTAGGTCGTCACCGCGACGCCAGCAATGACGAGGTTGACCACGGCGTTCGTGAGATGAAACGCCCTCGGTCGCTCTTCCTCGTCGCGCAACAAGCCCACGGTGGCCCAGCCGAAGTTACCGATCGCCCAGCCGCCAAGGACCAATCCGCCGATGCGGTTCGTGCGCGCGCGCGCTTCGTTCTCCGCGACGAGAAACGACGTATCGACGATCGGTTGAGCGGTGACCTCGGAAGTCGCAGGCAGCTCGTCGGCGCGCACGGAGGCGGTGAGGAGCAGCGACGCGATCGCGACGGCCATGCCACAAGATGCTGGGCGGGACAGAGAAAGTGTCGGAGTCGGCATGGAGGACCTGGGGCGGATGCCGGCGTGAGCTAGGCCGGCCGCATCACAAAGTCGAACTCTGCGGCTTTGGAGTCCATCCCGCTATCGCGAATGTCCATGATGAGGGACGGCACGATGAAGCTGTCGGACTGGTTGAACGGGTCACCGGAGAAGTAGAGCTGAGTCGTGAGCAGCCCCGATTGCTCGGCGCCGACCTTAACGTGGATGTGCGCCGGACGAAACCGCGCGCCGTTGAGGTAGCGGCCGGGGATGATCGTCTCCAGCTCGTAACGCCCGTCGCGGTCGGCAAACTGGTGTCCACGAAAGATGTAGCCGAGGTTGTCGTACTCGCCGTCATCGTCGGCCTGCCAGAAGTCGAGCACCGCGTTCGGAATCGGTACGCAATCGGTCGTCAGGACGCGGCCGGTAATGCGCAGCAGCACGCCGGCCGTCACTCCCTCTCGGATGTTCGCGCGCTCCGGGGACCCGGGGCTGAAAAACGGGCCCTCGATGTTGGCAGGCGTCACGTCGCCGCAGGTCGGCTGCAGCATGTCGGCAGCGCCGGCGTCGGCACCGACGTCGTCGGGTGCGCCCGCGTCAGCGCCAGAGTCGGCGTCGTAGCCGGTGTCCTCGTCTCGCCGCGCGTCAGAACCCGTCGCCATGTCGCGCGACGTGTCACGATCATGGTCCGCGTCGGCCATATCGCTTGTCGTCGGCTTGCGACCCTCGGCGGGCGTTCCGCACCCGAGGCTCAGAGACGCCGCGGTCGCGGTCGCCGTCACTAGAAACTCTCTACGTGTAAAATCTGACATTCGCCCTCCACGGCTACCGACCCAACGTACGGGATCCGCAGTGCGACGTTAATCAGTATTATCAGCCCCACATAATGTAGGCCAGCTACACAGTCGGCCGATCGTGTCCGCGTCGTCAGTGCTTCACTTCGAGACACTCGAACTCGTGATTCAGACCCGGCTCGTTGAGCCGCGTATAGACATCCAGCGCGGCGGTCTCGGTTTCGAAGAAGTAGCTGAGTGTCAGCTGTGCGTTCGTGATCACGCGGACACACCAACTGCCGTCGACGGACACCAGATCGCCGTCGACGAGCCGTACGTCCGGTTTCACTTCGACGAAGTGCACCGCGATGATTGAACTCTTGGTAACGCAGGCCCTCATGTCGCCCTCCTCGCTCGTTTTTTTTAAACGCTACCGCGGAAGCGGACTCAGGTAAACGCGTCAGAAACCCATGCCGATCCCGACGCTTCCCGCGGTGGTCGTCGCACCGTCCAGCAGTACGTCGTCTTTCTCGAACAACCCGGGGATGCGTGCGGGGAGCCTGTACTGTTCGAACCGTCCCTGCAGCCACAGGCCCATGTCGGTCGCTCCGCGCCCGATCGGCAGCTGCACCGTCCCGCCTAGCTGCCTTCGGTCGGCCTTACCGAGATGGCCCCACCAGCCCTCGACGATGATCGGCGAGCGTTCGAGGAACCGCAGCTCGAGGCGGCCGGCGAGCGGGAGTGTGCCGCCCTCGGAGAAGAAGTGGCCAATGCTGAAGTTGGTGTACGTCGGCTTGAGGCCCGCGAAGAGGCCGATGAAGTAGGTGCGCACGCCGAGCATCGCCAGCGCAGAGAACTGCATCCCCAGCGTGACTCGGCCCTCTTTGGCGTCTTCGGCGTCTACGTAGGGCGGAAGCGGCACCAGCCGCTCGTAGTCGTCGCCGGTGCGGCGGCCAATGGAAACGCCCATATCGGCGCCGACCATCAGTCCGAGGCCGCGGTGATACCGGCCCGTCGTCAGCGAGTATCGAAACCCGCTGTCGAGCACGAAGTCGACCCCACCACGGTCCGGCTGGGCGAGCAACCCGGTCTCCGGCTGCCGATATCCGCCCGCGAAACCGGCAACGGAGGTCGGGTATCCCGTCACGAGCAGCCCGTCGAAGTCCGACGCCCTGGGATCCTGCTGGAAGAGATCGGCCTCAATCGACTCGCTCAGCCACGCGTACGTGCCGACGGCCGGCATCGCCGTCGGAGGGTCGCTCGAGATCGCCACGCCGAAGTGCTCATCCAGCAGCGGAACTTCGGCTGGAAGCACCGCAGCACCGCCGGCCCAGCGGGCGATCGCGATCTCGCGCGCGCCGGAAACGTTGCCCATCGCGAGCTGCTCGTCGACCTGTCGGCCGAGTTGCTCCAGGCGTAAGGCCCGTGCCGCTGTATTGGCCGCCTCCGCCGCCGCGCCATCCAGGCGGACGGCCAGCGCGTTGTTCAGCGACCCCGCGGTCAGCCGCGCGCGGATGGAATCATCCGGTGTGTCGCCCGGGAACTGGACCGGCTCGCCGTGCACCTCGACGTCAACGGTCTGTGAGCGTTGGCCCCCGAAGCCGACCACCGACGCGGTGACACGGCCGCGGGCGTGTGCGGCAGCCCGCTTGATCGGGCGAGTGCGGGGTTCATCCACCCAGACCAACTCGTCGCGGTAGGCGGTCACGCTGGTCGTCTCGGTCCGCGTCGATGTCGTCGTCGAGCTGTGGCTCGTGACGCACCCCGAACCGAAGCCGTTCGAGCTGGTGGAGCAGGAGCGGTACACCGTCGTGTGACGGGTCGTGACGGGACGGCTCACCGCGATTTGGTACGGCACCTTCTTCACGACTTGGACTTTTTCGGTGTAGGTCTCGACGTCAGGCGAGATCGAGACTTCCGCGGTGCAGCCGAACGCGTTCACGGCGACGAGTTCATAGGGATGAGGCGCAACCCGTGCAGCGACACGTGGCCGCCCCGCTCGCGCAGCGCAGTCCGGACCGACCTCACCGACGAAGTCGTTCTGCGGACCCACCGCGAGCTGTGCCTCGGCGAGCGATCCGAGCGATTCGGGCACCGGCGGTGTGGCGCCGGTCCGGTTGTGCAGCCTGGCGAATACCGCTGCAGCGAGCGGATTCGACGCCGCCTCGCGCGCATGACCCGCGGCGTGCTGGGCGGCGAGCTTCGCGCGCTGTTCCTCGATCCAGGCAAAGCGCATGTGGGTCGACGGCAGGAAGCGCGACAACTCAGCGGCGAGGTCCAGCGCGCCGTACGTATCGCCGGCCGCGACCATCGGGTCCGCCTCGGCCCGCAGCCGGCGCTCCGTGACCGCGACGCCCACGTCCGTAATCTGCTGATCCACGGCGCCAAACCCGGGGCAGCGGCGGACGTAGGTGTGAAGGCGGTCGATATCCTCGTTCGTGGCGGTGTTGCTGGCGTTGAACGACGCGACCTGTTGCTTCGCGAACTCCAACCGCGTCTCGCATCGCGCAGCGACGAGCTTGTCGTACTCGCGCTGCGTCACGGCACCGTTCATGACGCTCTCGTACCGCGCGTCGGCGTCGGCAAACTTCCCCTGCTCCATGAGGAGGTCGGCGCTGGCCTTGGTTTGTCCGACGATCGGCGAGCACGCCGATGCCATGACCGCGAGCACACCGGCCGCGACGTAGATTCGTGCCGTCATTCGAAGGTCAACTCGCTGCCCTCAGGTCCGGTGACGACCAGCTCTCCGAGCAGGCCCACCGTCGGCGAGTACAACCGCCACACGTGCCCTGCGAACGTTCCCTGTGCGCGTCGTTCGTCGACGCCCAGCGGTCCATACGAAATCTGGCTGCAATCGTGACTGACCCAGTAGACGTCGCCCGCGCTGCCGGTCTTGTTCACGAACGTGACGTTCACGGCGGTACCATCCACCGAGCACTGCGTCGCCGGAGGCAGGGCCAGGTCCGGTTCGTCAACAAGCACGACATCTGCGCTAGAGCCGACGTCGAACGTCGGCCCGACGTAGGTACCGTTCTGGATCGCGAGGTAGTCCTCCTCGAACGACGCGTAGGAGCGGCCGGAGTCCTCGTCGAGACAGGCCGCGGCGGCGAGCGCAAGGAGACAGATTGTCGCGGGGACGTACTTCATAAACCCGGCCGGACGCAGGCGAGCGGAGTTTGCTCGACGCACATTCGAATCGTCAACTTCGCGCCAGAATTTTCAACACCGACCCGACTGACTTCGCACCCAGCGCCTGCGCCGCGCTCGGACTCTTGCCGACGTGGAACGCGCCGTGCGAAACTGACGACTAACCCTAACCAAGGCCAACTCATGGAGAATTCGTTCGTTTCAGCCGACGACATCCACGCCTTTTGGTTCGGCGCTCCGCCGGCCAACTTTGACGATCTGATGGCTTTACTCCGCCGCCATAACCCGTCATTGGACGACGCGGTTCGCGGGCGGTTCAGTGACACGATCGGAGCAGCGCGGCGCGGCGAGTTCGATGACTGGGGCGACGACCCTCGCGGACTGCTCGCGCTGGTCCTCGTGCTGGACCAGTTTCCTCGTCATGCGTTCCGCGGGCACCGCGACCAGTATCTGAGCGACGAGAAGGCACTAGCGCTGGCGCTCGAGGCGATGGACGCCGGGTGGGATCGCGAGATGTCGTTCCTCGAAGCCATGTTTCTGGGCATGCCGCTGGCGCACAGCGAAGACGTCAACATTCAGCGACGCTCCGTCGCCCACAGCGATCGGATCTCCGCTGACGCACCACCGTGGATCGGTTTCTTCGCTGAGATTCCGCCCGCGCAATCGCGCAAGTACCTTGGGGTCATCGAGCGATTCGGACGCTTCCCGCATCGCAACGAGATGCTCGGCCGCACATCGACACCGGACGAACTCGAGTTTCTGAAAACGTGGGCGTCGATTCAGGCGCCGGACGCACTTCGCGAGCGCGGACTCATTCAAGGCTAGACGCCCATCTAGGTAGGATCTTAAGGCGTACTCAACACAAGTGGGCCGCTCCGCTGGTCCGCTGGTCCGCTGGTCTGCTGGTCGCCGGTCAAATTCAAACTAAGACCCACACTCGGTTCATGGAGCCACCACGCGAAGCGTCGAGCAACCTCGCGCCGGCTGGTGAACCGGCGGCCTCCCCCGTGAAGCGCGAGTGCCTCGGGCGCTTCGCGTGGTGGTTCTCTAGTTGATGTGTGGGTCTTAGTTTGAATGTGACCGGCGACCAGCAGACCAGCAGACCAGCAGACCAGCGGACCAGGGGATTGAGTGATCACATATGAGACGCCCCTACGGCTGCCAGTCGATGTAGCGGACCGTCGTGGCCCCCATCACGCTGAGATCGTTGATGACGCATGCCTCGATGCAGTCCGGCGTGACGATCCCCTTGATATCGAACGCGAACACGAGATTCGGCACCGTTTCGGCGGTGCAGAACGCCATCTCCGACCAAGGTGACGCCCCGCGGCGACATTGAACCTCCTGCAGTTGACTAAACTGGGGCCACAGCGTGCCGACCCGCACGCCGGCGGGGCCCGCCACGAGCGCGCCCGTGACTTTCGCTCGGATGGTGTCACCGACCTTTTCGACGTGAACCACCGTGTCGCCCCCGTTGCGAATGGCGAAGTGCAGATTGTCCTTGGTCACGACCTCGTAGCCGTCGAAGGCGGCCGCGAGTGAGGCCTTGGTGACTTCCCCGTCCGGAAACGGCGTCAGCCCGCCCGATGAGATCTCAATCGCGACCTGCGGCTTCGCCGGCTCTGGCGCTTGCTTCGCCCCGCAGCCTGCGGCGATCAATCCCAGAACAATCCATGTCTTTTGCATCGCAACTCCTGTGCGCAGCGTTGGTGACGGCTGGTAGCACTACTCGATCTGCGGCGTCACGCGCGCAAAGAAGTCCCAGATGTGCGGAGCCATCGGAAACTTAGGGGTCGGCCCGTCGCAGTCGGCGATCCGATACCGGCGCGCGCGCAGGGGGGTACCTGTCCAACCATGTCCACCCTCGATGAGGCAGGTCTGCAGCGCAGCCCGTTGGCAGTCGTGATCCCAGCAGGTGGAGCCCTTGTCGCGAAGGCTCGGCTCTGACGCGCGCGTGCAGTCGTGGCGCGCCAACCAGTAGTCCTCGATCGCACGCACCGACATGCGCTTCGCCCCCGAACAGGTGATGCCGCCGTCGAGCGGCTCGTAACCGCTCGCCGTCGGGTACATCATCAGAAACGGGGGGTCCGACTCGCCGACGCATGGTTCCTTGCCGGGGGACATGCCCCAAGCGTCGTCGCGAACGCGGCGAGGCCACGGCGACAGGCGACGTAGGGAAGGACACCCGCACCGCCGGCGTGTCCGACGCCGTAGATGCGGGCGTCGTCGATGCACAGCTGCGCGGAGACCTCCTCAATCATGAAGACGACGCGGTCGACGTGCTGACGATGAGGGGACCACGCGTCGAAGTCAGATTCGGTCGGCGCGACCACGATGACCCCGTGGCGGTCCGCGATCGGCTGGAACCCGCCCTGATCCAACAGAATCTCGCCGGTGTGCCCCTGCTGATGCAGCAGCACCATCAGCGGGTGTTTCGCCGCTGGATCGAGGCCGGGCGGGATGTACGTGTACCAACGGTCTGCGTCGAGTGCGCGACTGCGCTCGTTGATGTAGCCAGCGCCTTCGAACGGCAACGCGCAGCGGGTCGCCGTGGGCGCGACCGGCGTCGGCAGCACCTCTTCGTGGCGAGGACTTTCGGGTTCGGCGAGGAGCGCAGAGACGTTCGTGGCTCGCACCGGCACCGGGGCAGGCTCGATCTGGGAACGGAGAACCGTGACTGCGACGGCGAGGAGCGTGAGCGCTCCCATCGCGCCAAGGATCACCAACATGCGTGAGCTTCGTTCGACGGGGTGCTCGAGGGGCTTCGGATCCCGCCGTGGTGGAGGCGCAGGGCGGGACGGTGCGGGACGCTCCACGTCCGGCGGCCGCCCCGGCGCCTCGGCCGTCACGCGGCCCGCCGAGAGCGCGTGGAGGTCGCGAAGGACTTCCTCGGCATCGCGGTATCGCGCGTCGATTTTGGGGGCCAGCATCCGATTGACCACGTCGCGCAGCCCCGGCGAGACATCGCGCTCGTCCTGCAACCGCAACCCGGACGCACGGTTCGCGAGGTTCGACAGCAGCGCATGGCCGGGTCCGACCAGCGCCTCGAGCACCACCACGCCGAGGCTGAAGATGTCCGTCGCGGGCGTCAGATCATCGCCCATCATCTGCTCGGGGGACATGTAGCGCGGCGTCCCGACCACGGCTCCCGTCTTGGTGAGCGCGACCTCGTGGCCGTCGATCGCCTTGGCGAGTCCGAAGTCGAGGACCTTCACGCGCAGCGGATCGCCGGCATACTCGTACAGACGGATGTTCGCGGGCTTGATGTCGCGGTGCAGCACGCCGTGACCGTGGGCCTCGCGCAACGACTGCAGCGCCTGGCGCAGCACGTGGACCAGCTCTGCCTCGTCGAGCGGACCGTCGCGGTGCAGGCGCTCGGACAGGTCCTCCCCGTCGATGAACTCGGTGACCATGAACAGGTTGTCGCCGTCCTCCCCGTAGTCGAACAGCGTCAGGGTGTTCTCGCACCGCAGGCCCGCGATCGCCCGCGCCTCGCGCCGAAACCGCAGCGCGAGCTTGAACTGACTTCCCTTGAGGACCTTGACCGCGACGGTGCGCCCCGTGCCGAGCTCGGTCCCGCGGTACACGCGCCCGAACCCGCCCTCACCGAGCACCGCGTCGAGGCGGTACTTCTCCCGCAGCACGCTTCCAAGTGCGGGGAGTCTGGTTTCGCTCACCATGGCGTCACGATAGCCGACGACGGTGACGTCCGGAAGGTCGACGGCAGCCGGTCAGTCGTACTCCCACGGTGCCTGCTTCACGAGCGCAGCGAGGCGTGCGTGGTCGTGGAACGCGCCATGCAGCAACGCGCCGAGAGCCTTCAGGGCGTCGAGATCTTCGCCGTAGGCGACATACATCCCCGCCTCCGGGTCCATCCCCATCCGCGCTTCGAGCTCCGGCGCCTCAGCGCGAATGACGCCCAACGCGACGTCCGCCCAGCCGTAGCCGTTCGCCTCGCGGCCGTTCGCTTCAAAGACATCGAGCACGTCGACCATGTGGTTGTCCGTCAGCATCAAGCAGTAGTGGCCCGGCTTGTGGTCGTATTCGAAGAGTACGAGCGGGGCATAGCTAGTGCGGTCATCAAACATCGTGTCTCCGGTGGTGGGTAGCTGGGTCTCGGCGATTCGGTTGTACGCGAAAAACGGACAATACTGAGCAATTATCTCTGATGATCCGCCTCACCGTTCGGACGTTCTACGAAGCGACATCCACAAGGAGGAGCACCATGAAACACTTCACCCTCGTCGCATTCAGCGCAATCCTGTTCGCCATGACCCCTGTGATCGCAGGAGCGACTACGATCGAGCTGCGGGAGCATGTCGAAGTGCTCGGTGTCGGCGAGCTGAAGGTTGTGCCGAACGAATTCGTCGTGCACGCATCAATCGAGACGTTCGACAAGTCGCTGAAAGTCGCCACCGCAGACAGCGACCGTAGCATCGCCGCGCTGTTCAAAGACGTCGGCACAGCCGGAGTCGATCGCAAGTACATCGTGACGGACGCGATCTCGGTCAACGCCGTCACAGAGGGGTATCGCCAGCAGGGCAACTTCCGACGACTTGGATACGCGGTGACACGAGATGTCATGGTCGTGCTGCACGATGCGCGCAAGATCGAGGCGGTCATGAAGGCGCTGTTTGGCAACGGCGTGGACCGGCTGTCTCTGTCGACGGGGCACACCCAGATGAGCAGCTTGCTCGAGGACGCGCAGCTCAAGGCGACGGCTGCTGCGAAGAAGAAGGCCGGCGTACTGTCCTCGTCGCTGGGCCGGGCGCTGGGCCAGGCCGTCGCGATTTCGGAAGAGAGCACGTCCCGAAACGAGGCCCAGAACTTCGTGTACACCGCGGACACGCCCGATCTCGGCGAGACCTTGTCGCTGGGCAAGATTCCGGTCCGCGCGGCCGTTCGAGTGAAGTTCCTGCTGCGCTGAGTGCATTTGTCCGCCGTCGACACGGACCGTACACTGCCTCCCCACACACGGTCCCCACAACGAGAAGGAGCAGCGGTGAAGAAGGTCGCGGTCGTCGCCACGCTGTTGCTGCACGCCGCGATCTGTGCGGCGTTCACGAAAAACTACCTCACGGTCCTCAGCTACGTCGCCGCCAACGCGCCCGACGCGCAGGGACTTGGACTCATCGCGGCCCAGGCGCTCGGCGGATGTGTCCTGCTCGCCGGCCAGCTCGCTGCTCTCGTGCTCGTCATTCGGAACATGGCCCATC
>JBFIHF010000106.1:0-17253 GCA_041601915.1 Bradymonadaceae bacterium | reverse complement strand
CGGCGCCGGCCGTCGAAGTCGGCGGATTGTGCGTGACCGGTCCATGTGCCGCCGAGGGCTGTGAGGGGCGCCCGAACACGGAGTGCGTGGCGCTGCAAGACCAGGCGACGTGTCGATGCCTGCCCGGACACAGCGAAGACGCGGAGGGCGCATGCGTGGCGGACACATCGTGTACGGAGACGACGTGCTCGATGCACGGCATGTGCTCAGAGGATGGCGGCGCGCTGAGCTGCACATGCGAAGTCGGGTGGGGCGGCGAGTTCTGCGCGGCATGCGATATCGCCGCGGGCTACGTGTCCGACGGCAATGGCGGGTGCACCGACGATCCCTGCGCGGCGATGAACTGCGCGGACGAGGAGGTGTGTGTCGAGGCGAACGACGGTAGCGCGCTGTGCGTGTGCGCCGCCGGCACCCACGAAGAGGACGGGCGCTGCGTGCCGGACACGACATGCGGGCCGAACAGCTGCAACGGCCAGGGCCAGTGCGACGACGCCACCGGCGTGATCGTCTGCAGCTGCGGCGCGGGATGGGCGGGACAGTTCTGCGGGATGTGCGACGACACCGCGGGCTACCACGACGACGGGATGGGCGGCTGCACGATGGACCCCTGCCTGCCCAACTTGTGCATGGACCCCAACAAGACGACCTGCACGCCCAACGGGCCGCAGTTCGTGTGCTCGTGCGACACGGGCTACCACGACGAAGGCGGTGCGTGCGTCGCCGACGAGGTGTGCGCGCAAGACTCCTGCACCGGCCACGGGACATGCGACGACTCGACGAACGTCATCGTTTGCACCTGCGACCCGGGCTACGTCGGCTCCGCGTGCGCACAATGCGACGCAAACGCCGGGTACCGCCCCGATGGCGCCGGCGGCTGCACCACGGCGCCGTGCACGCCTACCGCGCTTCCCGACGACGGCTTCGATTGCACCATCGACACCTGCCCCAACGGCCTCGCCGTGCACACGCGCGACGATAGCGCGTGCGATGATGCGCTGTGGTGTACGGGCGTCGAAGTCTGCGCTCCGGCAGACCCCAACGCCGACGCGCGCGGTTGCGTCTCGCCGAACCCGCCCTTAGCGCCGGCCTCGCCGTCCCCGTGTCAGACCTACGGCGGCTGCGATGAGCAGGCGCAGTCGTTCCCGCTGCTCGACCGGGCCGTGGGCGCGGCGTGCAGCGACGGCATCTACTGCACCAGAAACGATGCCTGCACCGCGGCCGGCGCGTGCGTCGGTGCGTTGCAGGCGGGCTGCCCCAACACCGGTACGTGCACCGCCACGACGCCGTTGGGCGCCATCGACATCACCGAGGCGCACCTGAACGTGACGGTGACCTACGACGGCCAAGATCCGGTCGCGCAGATGATGTACGGCTCGTTCTCGATCTGGGCCGTCGATCGCCAGCAGAACACGTGGACCCGCGTGGCGAGCTACTACGGCTACGGCACCAACGACACGCTGAGCCTCGGCGAGCGCTTGCTGCCTGGGGTTTACGACCTCGTGTACACGAACACGTCGTACAGCGGCGCGACGGCATACACGCGCTACGACCTCACCGACAACAGCCCCGAGACGGTGTACGGCCTGCGCGTGCTGCAGCAGGACGTCGTCATCGGGGCCGGGATCAACGACCTCGTGATCGATGTGCCGGTTGCCGACATCACGCCGACGGTGACCTACGCGGGGCAGGACCCGGCTGCGGCGATGTTGTACGGGGCGTTCAGCATCTGGGCCCTCGACCGTCAGAACGACACCTGGACGCGCGTGGCGAGCTACTACGGGTACGGCACGAACGACACGCTGTCCCTGGGTCAGCGGCTGCTGCCGGGGACCTACGACCTCATCTACACGAACACGTCGTACACCGGCGACAACGCCTATACGCGCTACGACCTCACGGACAACTCGCCCGCGACGGTCTACGGCCTGCGCGTGCTCCAGCAGAACGTCGTGATCAGCGACACCGGCCCGAACAACCTCGTGATCGACGTGCCCGAAGCCGCGATCAACCCCACCGTGACCTACAACGGGCAGGACCCCGTCGCGCAGATGATGTACGGCTCGTTCAGTATCTGGGCCGTCGACCGCACCAACGCCACGTGGACTCGTGTCGCGAGCTACTACGGCTACGGCACCAACGACACGCTCAGCCTGGGCCAGCGGATGCTGCCCGGCACCTACGACCTCGTCTACACGAACACGTCATATACGGGGACCACCGCCTACAGCCGCTACGACCTCACGGACAATTCGCCGGCGACGGTGTACGGCTTGCGCGTCCTGCAGGAGAACGTCGTCATCACCCCCAATGGGGCCAACAACCTGGTGATCGACGTGCCCGAGGCGGACATCAACCCCACCGTGACCTACGACGGCCAGGATCCCGTCGCACAGATGATGTACGGCTCGTTCAGCATCTGGGCGGTCGATCGGACCCACGACACCTGGACCCGCGTCGCCAGTTACTACGGCTACGGCACGAACGACACGCTCAGCGTCGGCGAGCGCATGCTGCCGGGGACCTACGACCTCGTGTACACGAACACGTCGTATACCGGCGACAACGCCTACCGGCTCTACGACCTGACGGACGCCTCACCGGAAACGGTGTACGGCCTGCAGGTGCTTCAGGAGAACGTGGTCATCAGCGACAGCGGCGCGAACAACCTCGTCATCGACGTGCCGGTCGCCGACATCTCCCCGACCGTGACCTACAACGGCCAAGACCCCGTCGCGCGCATGCTCTATGGGTCGTTCAGCATCTGGGCCATCGATCGCACCAACGACACGTGGACCCGCGTGGCGAGCTACTACGGCTACGGCACCAACGACACGCTGAGCCTTGGGCAGCGCCTGCTGCCTGGCACCTATGACCTCGTGTACACCAACACGTCCTACACCGGGGCCAACGCCTACACGATCTACGACCTGACGGATAACTCGCCGGCCACCGTCTACGGCATGACGGTGCTGCAACAGGACGTCGTGATCGGCGCTGCCGGTGCCAACGCGCTGGTCATCGACGTGCCGGAGACCGCGATCGCCCCGCAGGTGACCTACGAAGGCGTGGACCCGGCCGTCGCGCAGCTCTACGGCTCGTTCAGCATCTGGGCCGTCGAGCGCGCCACCGCGACGTGGGTGCGCATGGCGAGCTACTACGGCTACGGTACCAACGACACGCTGAGCCTCGGCGAGCGCATGTTGCCAGGGACCTACGACCTGCTCTACACCAACACCTCGTACACCGGCGACGCCGCCTACTCCCGCTACGACCTGACGGACAACTCGCCGGCTACGGTGTACGGTCTGCAAGTGCTCGCCCAGTGCGTGCTCATCCCCTGACGCTGCATCCGGAGTTCCAAGTGAAAGCACTCGTTGTTGCCCTCACTGCTGTCGCCACCTTGGCCGGTTGCAATCTCAGTGACCGCGGCTGCGTCGCGGACACCCAGTGTCGGGAGGGCCGCGTGTGCGAGAACTTCCGTTGCACCTCGATCGGTGCGATCGCGGACCCCAACGCGAACATGAGCGAGCCGGACTGCCAGACTGACGAGCAGTGTCCGCAAGACTCGCTGTGCCGCGACGGCCGTTGCGACGAGTTCCAGTGCCGCGACGCGACCGGGACGGACACCTCCCCCGACTGCGTCTGTTCGCTCGACCTGCATGAATTCGAGGCGGGATGCGCCCACGAGTCTCACTGTTTCTCGGGCAACGAGCTCATCGAATGTGTGGACGATGGCACCAACGTGAGCTGCCGGTGCTTCCTGTCGCTCGTCGAGACCTCGAGCTTCACGGACACGACCGCCGCCATCTGCCGCGAGTTCAACGGCATCGACGAGAAGAACATGCTCTACGCGCGCTGCGGTTGGGACGGACTGCCCTAAACGTTCGCGATCGCGATGACGATCGTGATGTCGGACAGGGTGTAGCCGCCATCGACGGTCTGAATGGCAGAGCGCAGGCCGAGATTTCGGAGGGCGTTGAGCGCGACGTGTGCGCGGTTCTTGGCTGCTGTGGGCTCCACGACTTCTCCGGGCCAGCCGCACTCGACCAGCGCGGCGAGCTCGATCGGCGGGTCGCCGCGGAGGCGACTGTCGACGAAGAGGCGGAAGATGTTGCGGTACGCGTCGCGCGTCTGCAGGTCGACGACGCGGCCCCCGAGCTGGAATGAGCCGCGGTCCGCCGCCACCACCAGCGCCATCTCATCACACATCGCTCGCGTGAGCTTCGCGAGGAGGCGCGCCGGGATCTGCACTTCGTCGCTGCGTCGCGTGTAGCCGCTGGCGTCGAACGCATCGGGCGAAGCGCTTCGGCAGTGATCCCGAAGCTGCTCGTACAGGCCCACGGCCTCGCTGTATGTCGCGTCGCCGTCCCGGTCGAACGCCTCGCGGATCGCACGGAGGTCCCAGTCGGTTGGCGCGCCAGCCTGACAGGCGGCCGATGTGGCCGCGGCGCGCGCCAACCGTCCGAGGCGCTGGTCGCCGACCTCGTCGAGGATCGCGATCGCCTCCTGATATCGCGCCCCAGCTCGTGTGAGGTGTCCTCCTTCGTGGTCGAGCGTCGCGAGGTCGAAGAGCGTGATGCCCTCGAAACGTCGATGACCGCTGTCGCGGTGCAGGTCGAGCGCGCGGTCGTGCAGCACGCGCGCCTCGGCGAACTCACCGGCGTTGTGGGCCATCACGCCGAGGTTGGAGGTGATGACGCCTTCGCGGCGCACGTCGCCGGCGACCGTCGCCTGCTCGAGCGCGATGCGCGTCGCCTCGCGGGCCTCGGCGTGTGCGCCGCACTCCCACAGGGCGGCCGCGTGATTCAACAGCAACTCCGGTGGCGCGTCCGCGGCGCGCAGTTCCAGCGCCTTCGCGTACTCGCGAAGCGCGTCCTCGGGGGTCGCGGTGATTCGGGCCAGCGCCGCGCGAGCCTCGTGCAGCGCCGCCGCCTGCGCATCGGTGGACGCGACCAGTTGCGCCTCGTCCAGCAGGAGTGCGGCGAGCGGCATGTCGGAGTCCCGGATCGCGATGTGAGCCCGGACGCACAGCAGGTCGGGGAGGGCGGGATGGTCGACGCCACGGGCCTCGCCGAGCGCCCATTCCACGAGCGGCTTGGGCGGCTGGGGGCCGGACGTCAGCACCACGACGGCGTCGACGCCGAGTGCGGGCGGGAGTTCGTCGCACGCCGCTCGCTCGGCGACGAGCAGCAGCTCGGCGCGGGTGCCGTCGGCGAGCGCCCATCGCGCGTGTCGCTCCATCGCGTCGACGGTCGACTCGCGCGCCGCAGCGACCTTGGCGAGGGTTCGTGACATCCGAAACCGAGGCGGGGAGCTTGTTCGCTCGACGAACGCGTGGTCCACGAGAGCGGTAAGTGTTTGCAGTGGCTGGTCGCTGATGACCTCGAACGCCGCGGCGCTGAACGGCTCGGCGAACAGGCCGCAGGCCGCGAGCGCGCACAGTTCAGTCTCCGACGCGCGCGCGAGCTCGGCATCGAACAGGCGTTCGACCGCGTCGAAGCGGTCGTCCTGCAGGAACGTGTCGATCCCGACGACCTCGATGCGCTGCGCTGCGGCGCAGAGCCCGAACGCGTGTCCTTCGACGCGCCGCGCGGCGGCGGCGAGTCTGGCGCGATCGCACCGCACGTCGCGCAGCAAGAGCAAGTGATCGAGAAGCAACACCGCCTCCGCCGCGGCGAGGGAGCTGACATGGCGGACGGCCTCGCCGGCGATGCCGAGTCGTCGCCGCGCCGTGGTCAGCCACGTCGTGTCTCCCGTTGCCGCCAGCGCTTCGAGCCGCTGCAGTGCGTCGTGACCCAGTTGATCGGCGTCGTCCAGCAGCACGACGGAGTGCTGGCTCAAGCCGTCGAGCACCTCGGCGCCGTCGGTGGGGCGGCAGCGGTGGACCTCGAATTCATCACGACCGCGCAGCGCCTCCATCGCGAGCGCGGTCTTGCCGCAGCCCGGGAGCCCGAACAGCGTAACGAGGCGAAACGTTTCAAGCGCTTCGCGCGTGCTGATGACTTCGGACTGTCTTCCGACAAACGGCATGGCGCCACCTTAGCGCACTCCACGCGGACCAGCGATCTGGTGGTGTTGCCCACACAAATGGCTGTATCGTGAGGAATGCAGCAACTCGAGGCCGGCACACTGTTTGAGGGGCGTTATCGAATCCAGTCCGTGCTCGGCCAGGGCGGTTTCGCGATCGTGTACCTCGCGAAGGACGGCGATCTGTCGGTGGCTCTGAAGGTGTTGCAGCTCCCCGATCGAGACGCGCGGGCGCGGTTCCAGCGCGAGGTCGAGGTTGTCGCTCAGTTGCACGACCGCCACACCGTGCAGCTGTTCGACCACGGCAGCTGCGACGACGGGACGCTGTACGCCGTGTTCGAGCATGTCCCCGGCCAAGATCTATCGGAGCTGCTGGCATCACGCGGCCGACTGGAGCCGGATGTCGTGGCGCATATCGCGCGTCAGGTGCTGCAGTCGCTGCGCGAAGCGCACCGCTTGGGCATCCTGCATCGCGATATCAAGCCGGCGAACATTCGGGTCTTCGAGTTCAAGGGAGACCCGCACAGCGTCAAGGTCCTCGACTTCGGGATCGCGCGCCCGACCCAGTCCGATCAGCCAGCGTTGACCGCGGCGGGCGAGCTGGTCGGCACCCCGCGGTACATGGCCCCCGAGCATCTCAGGGAGCGTGAGCTCACTCCCGCCGCGGACCTCTACAGCGTCGGGCTCGTGATGCTGGAGATGCTCGCGGGCTCTGCGACATTGCACGGGGCGGGGCTGGGCGACCAGCTCGAACGCATGCGCTCCGGCCACCTGTTCAGCGTGCCGTCGGCCGGCGGCGGCGGGGCGGCCCTCGCGGCCGTCATCACGCGGTGTCTGGAGCCGCGCCCCGAAGCGCGATTTCAGTCCGCGGACGAAGCGATCGCAGCGCTGCGGCCGGGGAAGCCATCGCCCGCGCCAGAACCGCCACGCCCCGTTCGCCCGCGGCCCTCCGGCGACGAGATCTGGCGAAAGATCCAGAAGGTCATCGGCTGGCTCTGCGTGATGGTCCTCGTGGGCACGGTCGCGTTGACCGTGCTGAACATTCTGCTGCGCCCCCCGCACCCCCCGCCGCCTTCGAGGGTCGTCGGTGGCGGCGGAGCAGCGCTCGTGGCGACGCCGCCAACGCCGGGGATTGAAGCGGCCCAGCGGTCTCGCAAGCAGGGACGATGTCCGGCAGACCCACGTTTTCGGGGGCCCAAAAAGTTCGAGGCGGCAGCGGGTTTGACCTCGGTCAAGTGGACGACGTTCCTGCCGCAGACCTACGACCCGAAGAAGCCGCATGCGCTGCTGTTGCTGCTCGGCGCCAATGGCCAAGAGGCCGCGGAGTTCCTCGACGAGTCCGGCTTCAAAGCGCTCGCCGAGGAGTACTCGTTCGTGATCGCGGCTCCCACCTCGCCGGACAAGGACGCGTGGAGCGATCTTCAGTCGAATGAGTTCTTGCGCGACGTCGTGGAGCGCGTCTCGGCCCGAGTCTGCGTCGACCGTGCGCGCGTCTTCGTGGCGGGCCAGATCGCGGGGGGACGCGGCGCGCAGCGGCTCGGCTGCGAAGACTGGCTCGCCGGTGGCGCCGCGTCGGCCGCGCGCTTGGAGGAACTCGAGTTCGCGTGTCCGGGCGGTCGCGCGGTGCCGTTCCTCCTCCTCTCGTCGACGAAGACCACCCACGCCGCCGTCGAGGGCGGGGTGAATTGCTACGGCTCGATGCGGATCTCGATCGCCGATCACGAGCGACTGTGGAAGGAACGCAATGGCTGCACCGGAGAGCGCATCCCGGGCTTCGAGTTCAAGGGCAGCAAGTGCTCGACGTGGGCGTGCGAGAAGGCGCCGTTTACCAGCTGCCTACTGGACGGCGGGCACAACTGGCCCGGTGCCAAGCCGCGAAAGATGGACTGGGGAAACTGCGACGGGCCGTCCGCCGACTTTCCGTCGGCGCGCGTGATCTGGGAGTTCTTCGAGTCGCTACAGGACCGCGTGCCGGCGGACGTGAAGTGACAGATAGCCCGCTTGTTCGAGGTAATCGACGATGCGGCTCGCGCTCTGGGCCGGCGTGGAGTCGCCCACGGTGTCGATCACGAGTTCCGCACTCGTCGGCGGTTCGTACGGCGCGTCGATCCCGGTGAAGTTGGGGATCTCGCCGGCGCGGGCCTTGGCGTAGAGGCCTTTGGTGTCGCGCTCTTCGCACACCGCGAGCGACGTGCTGACGTGGACTTCCACGAACTGCCCGTCCTCCATCGAGGATCGCACGCGGTCGCGGACGCGAACGTACGGCGAGATGAACGCCGAGATCACGATCACACCGGCGTCCACGAACAGCTTGGAGACCTCGCCGACGCGGCGAATGTGCTCGTCGCGGTCGTCGGCGGAGAACGTGAGGTCCGCGCCGAGGCCATGCCGGATGTTGTCGCCGTCGAGGATGTAGGTGTGGGAGCCGCGCGTGTGGAGCTGGGACTCGAGCTCCACCGCGATCGACGACTTGCCGGCACCGGACAGGCCGGTGAGCCAGACGCACACGCCGCGATGGCCGTGCAGTCGCTCGCGGTCGGGCCGCGCGATCTTGCCGACGCTCCAGAACAGGTTCTCGTGGTGGCGCCCTTGGACGTCGAGCACGATGCCGCCGCCCGCGACGTCGAAGCCGTCGACGATGACGAAGCGGCCCAGCGTCGGCGTCTCGTCGTGCTGGTCGATCGCCACCGGGCGCCGGGTCTTGATCACGACCTCGGCGACGTCGTAGCGCTCGACGTAGTCGCGGCCCTCGCTGATGACCTCGAGCGTCGAACCGTCGATGATCCGCGTCGCCTCGGTCACGACGCACTCGACTTCCTGCGTGGCGAGCTTGAGCCGGTACGGCCGCCCGATCTCGAGGCGGTTGGTGCCGAGCCAGAAGATGTTGGCGTGAAAACTCACGGTTTCCGTGGGGGCGCGCAGCGCTTCGGAGGCCACGTGGCCGCGCTCCACGAAGATCTGCTCGTCGAGCGTGATGCCGATCGACTCGCCGGCCACGGCGAAGTCGCGCTTCGGTGCCGACCACCGCTGGATGGAAGCGACGCGCGCGCGCTTGCCGTGCGGGGTGAACACCAGCTCCTGGCCGACTTCGAGGCGCCCGGCGTCGAGGCGCCCGGCGAGGATGCGGCGATCATCGAACCGGTAGATGTCCTGGATCGGGAAGCGCAGCGGGCGTTCGACGTCCACCACTGGTGCCCGGAAATCGTCGAGTTGGCCGACGATGGAGTGGCCCGTGTACCAGGGCATCGCCTTCGCGGCCGTGTCGGCCACGTTGTCCCCGTCGCGGGCCGAGATCGGGATGAAGGTCTGCGGAACGACCCCGATCTCGTGGAGAAACTCGCGGTACTGCGCCTCGATGTCGTCGAACGTCGCCTGGTCGTAGTCGACGAGGTCCATCTTGTTCACGACGACCGCGACCTGGTCGATCCCCAGCATGCTGAGCATGTGGCAGTGTCGGCGGCTCTGCTCTTGGATGCCTTCGTTGGCCGCGATCAACAGCAACGCGGCGTCGGCACTGGCCGCGCCGGTGATCATGTTTTTGAGGAACTCTTTGTGCCCCGGCGCGTCGATGATCGTGTAGGGGCGCCTGGCGGTGTTGAACCAGATCTGCGAGGTGTCGATCGTGATGTTCTGGTCGCGCTCAGCCTGCAGCGCGTCCATCAGGAACGCCCACTCGAACGGGACGCCGCGCCGCTCACAGACGGCCTGCATCTGCTCGAGTTTGCCGTCCGGCAGTGAGCCGGTGTCGTGGAACAATCGTCCGACGAGCGTCGACTTGCCGTGGTCGACGTGGCCGACAATGACGATCTTGAGTGGGTTCTCGTGGTGCACTTGCTCGGTCATCAGGCGCCCTTCGCGTGGTTCAACCTACCGCCGGGCGTCTCTATAGTGGGTTTTCGCCGCGAGGGCCAGCGACCCAACGATGGTTGGCGCACAGGTGGACCCGAATTCGAGTGACAAATGGGCGGGTGGTGGCGCACTCTGGAGCCCTCCAAACACCTCTGCCCGAGAACCGTATGCGCATCTCTACGCTCGTGATTTTTCTGTTCGTGATGCTGGCCGCGCCGCTGAGCGCGTCCGCATTCTGCGGGTTCTACGTCGCCCCCGGGGAGGCGAAACTCGTCAACAACGCGACGCGAGTCGCTCTGATGCGACACGGCGACAAGACCGTGATGTCGCTGCAGCCGGACTACCAGGGCCCCGCCGAGGAGTTCGCGATGGTCATCCCGGTTCCGCAGGTCCTCAACAAGAAGGACGTGAAGACGCTGAACCCGGGGCTGTTCGACACGTTGGACAATTACTCGACGCCGCGGATGTCCGAGTAC
Organism: Bradymonadaceae bacterium; assembly: GCA_041601915.1. Classification (GTDB taxonomy): domain Bacteria; phylum Myxococcota_A; class Bradymonadia; order Bradymonadales; family Bradymonadaceae; genus JBFIHF01. The sequence goes on along the minus strand of JBFIHF010000106.1, from coordinate 6,901 downwards.
TGGGAGCAGGATCCCTGCCCGCGGCCTGTCAAGCGCCACAACTACCCGTCGTCGATGGCGAAATCGTCGGCGAGGCCTGACGACGACAGGCCGATGAAAAAGGCGGAGAAAGCGTACGTGAAGGTCGAGGCGAAGTTCGAGGTCGGCGAGTACGACATCGTCATCCTGAGCTCCAACGACGGAACGGCGCTGGAGAAGTGGTTGGTGAAGCAGAAGTATCGGATCCCGAGCGGCGCCGCGCCCTACATGGCGCCGTACATCGCATCCGGGATGTACTTCTTCGTCGCGAAGGTGAACCCCAAACGCGCGAAGTTCGAAGGGAACAACGCGATCCTGTCCCCGCTGCGGTTTCACTTCACGAGCAAGGATTTCGCGCTGCCGATCCGGCTCGGGATGATCAACGCCGGCAAGGAGCAGGACATCGTCGTGTTCGTGCTCGGCGAGGAGCGCTACGTCCCCTCGAACTACCCGCACGCCCCGATCCCGACGAACATCGTCGTGAAGAACAGCGTGAAGAAGGACTTCGCCGGGTTCTACGAAGGGCTGTACGCGAAGGCGCGCAAGGAGAACGAGGACGCGATCATCACCGAGTACGTGTGGGAGCTCGCGACGCTGCAGAACGGCGGCCAGATCAACCAGGGCATGAAGTGCGACCCCTGCACCGGGCCAGTGTCCTTTTTCACCCCGCAGTGGCTGCTCGAGCTTGGACTAGACGTGTTTGGAGCCAGCGCGAACCCGGTGCTCGTGGACCCCAACGGCCCGCCGCCGGTGTCGCCAGCGTCGATGCCCAGCAAGCTCGTTCTGACGCGCCTGCACGGCCGCTTTGAACCCGACCTCAAGAACCCCGACATCATGTTCCAGAAAGCGGAGCCGATCGTGGGCGGAATGGGCACCCCCGACCAGAAGGGCAACCTGCAGCCGACCGTGTACGCGCCGGGCGCCAATGTCTTCCAGGGCCGCTACGTGATGCTGAACAAGTGGAAGGGAAAGATTACGTGCAAGAATCCGCAGCGCGGCTACTGGGGCGGTCCGCCGAACGGAGGCATGCCGCCAGCGACGCCGGCGGGTGGTCCGAAGTTCGGCGGTAAATCGCCCAAAGCGGTGGACCCCGCGAAGTACGCGAAGGGCTCGATCAGCTACGCACCGCCGAAGAAGGCGAAGTAGTCAGTCGAGCTCGACGACGTCGGCGTCGCCGAACTTGCCTCGTCGGCAGGAGCCGCCCGCGCACGACAGTGTGCACGTCGTCTCGCTGAAGCAGTTCTGCGTGCATCCGCCGCCCGCGCAGGCAAAGTCGCACGTCGCGTCACCCTGGCAGGTCTGGCGGCAGCCACCGCCCGAGCACTCGACGTCGCAGGTGGCGTCGACCTGGCACACCGCCGTGCCGCCGCTTTTCGTCAAATCACCCACGCACGTGCCGCGCTGGCAGACGATCGACTCGCGCGAAGCTTTGGGTCCGCGGTCCTTCTTCGATTTCCTTCCCTTCGACTTCGGGCGTTTTGCCTTGGGCGGCTTTGGACGCACGACCGGTTCAGGCCGCGGCTCGGGGTCCGGCGAGACCTCCGGCTCTGGCTCCGGCTCGCGCTCGGGCTCCGGATCGACCGTTGGCTGCGGGTCCACGGGCTCGAAAGAGCGAATGACCGGTCCGTCGGGCCGCGAGGCGACCGCCGGCGGTGATCGATCGCTGCGTAGTTTCAGCGCCACCAGCCCGATCGCGAGCCCCCCGCCGAGGACGAGAATCGCAACCACCAGCAGCACCAACACGACTACGAACGGAGCGAGCGAGCGGCCGGGCTTTTGCGCCGGCGGCACGGGGACCAGCTCGTCGTCGTCCCGTGCGGTGCTGGCGGCGTCGATCCCCACCGTGGGGCCGATCGCGATCGCGGCCGGGCGAACCAAGCGCTCCAGATCGGCGACGCTGTCCAGGAGCGGGACCTCGCTCGGCAACCCCGCGATGAGCTGGTCGAGCCGCCGCCCGAGCTCGGCCGCGCTCGCCGGGCGGCCGTCCGGCGACTTGCTCAGCAGCTCGTCGAGCAGGTCCGTGACCGCCCCGGGCGGCAGATCGATCCCCGCCAGCACGTCGGTGATCGGCGTATGGTGCTCGTGCACGGTCTTGAACAGCAGCGCCAGCGGCGTATCGGCGTGAAACGGCGGACTCCCCGTGATCGACTCGTAGAGGATGACGCCGAGCGAGTAGAGGTCGGACCGCTCGCTGACCGGCTGGTCTTGTGCTTGCTCCGGCGACATGTAGTGCGGTGTGCCGAGCACGGCCCCCGTCGCGGTGAAGCGCGTCTCATCCCGGCCCTTGGGCAACGCGATGCCGAAGTCGAGCAGCTTCGAGCACAACCGCGATTCGGCGGTCACGGACAGCATCACGTTGTCCGGCTTGAGGTCGCGGTGCACGATCCCGGCGGCGTGCGCCTCCGCGAGCCCTGAGCAGATCTGCCGGCACACCGTGAGCGCGACCACCAAGGGCAAGCGCCCCGTGCGCAGCACATCGGTCAGCGGGCAGCCGATCACGTACTCCATCACGATGTAGAGCGAGCCGATCGTCTCGTCGCGGCCAAAATCGACGAGTCCGACGATGTTCGGGTGCCGCAGGGATGCGACGACCTGCGCCTCACGAAAGAACCGCTGCTGAAACGTCGGAAGGTCGCTCAGGTCGGAGCGCAGCACCTTGACCGCGACCTCGCGTCCGACGGATAGCTGAGTCGCGGCGTAGACGCGGCCCATGCCCCCCGCGCCGAGCAATCGCTCGAGGCGGAAGCGTCCGTCGACCAGTTGTCCGAGCAGGGCGTCATCCGTCATGCCTCATAACACCCACAATCGCTCGCGGACGCAACGGCGTTTACCGAGCGTACATCGTGACGTCGCGCACGAGGGTCTCCATCATCGTCTCGCAGATCCCGAGATCGGTGTGACGAACCGCGATCCAGCCGTCCGAGAGCAGGGTCGCGCGCCAGTTGCGGCGCGGCGTGCCGATCGCGAGCAGTGCTTCCTCGACGACGTGAGGGCCCAACGCATGCAGCACGGCGTCGAGGCCAGTCACGCCGCTGATTCGGCCCTCACCCTGGGCGCGCTTGAACACCACAGCCACGTGGTAGGCTCGATGAGCCTGCTGCGTAAACGTCCCGGCGGTGACGGCCTCCGCCCAACCGCGGTACACGTCGAAATCGTTGGCCCAGTTCATCTGATCGACGAGCTTTGCGCCCGGCGCCCGAGCGCCGATCTCGCCGAACACAGCCTCGCCGTCGGCGGTTCGAAACCACTCCATGTGCGTGAAGCCGGTCTGCATCCCCAGCGCCTTCAGCACGCCCCGGCCGAGCTCGATTCCGCCGGCGAGCTCGGGGATCGCCGATGGGTCGCGATAGACCATCTGTGCGGGGCTGATCCACTCGAGGCTGCGCGACTCGATCGGCTTGGGGAAATACTGCGCGACGTTGTCGAACACCGGCTCCCCGTCGATGCTCACGCAATCGTAGGTGAACTCTTCGCCGGCGACGTACTCCTCGATGCTGACTTCGGGGACGTGGGCGAGCGCGGTGACGAGCGCGTCGAGCTCGGCGGCATCGGCCACGAAGTAGGTGTCTGCGCTGCCGGCACCCGCGATCGGTTTGACGACGATCGGGAACCCGACGCGCCCTGCGGCCTCGCGCATCTCGTCGACCGTCGACGCGCGTTCGCTGCGTGGCACGCGCAGTCCGGCCGCGGCGATGCGCTCCTTCATCAGCCCTTTGTCGCGAAAACCCTGGACGGTGTCGTGACTCATCCCGCCGAGGCCGAGCGTGTCGCGCAGTCGGGCGGCCAGCAGCACCAGGGGCTCCCAAAGCGCTTCGATCCGATCGATCCCCAACGCCGAGAGCACCGGCACCAGCTCGTCGTGCGCGGCCTGTTCGTCCATCAGTGAAGCGTCGACTCGAACATAGCGGCTCAAAAGTTGAGCCGTGGGACCGAGTTCGCCCGCCGACGCGTTGCCGACTCCGATGACCTGTGCGCCGACCTCAGTGAGACCGCGCACAAAATGCGGCATTTCTGCGGGATAATGTGGCGCGAGGAACGCTACGCGCATGACATGCTCGTCGTGCTCGTTGTCGCGCCAGAAGGGACGGAGTAGGGTGGTCTCGTCATCACGCGGCTCGCACCTGGATCGTTCTGCCCACGTCGTCGAGCATCGCCCGTAGTCTGTCGTAATCCGGATGCCTCATTCGAATCCACGCGTTCGCCATGTACCCGGCCTCCACCGGTTGCGTCGGCGTGCCGATCGCCGGCAAGTGCGCTTCGACGATGAAGTCGCCGTAGCGGCGCTGGACGTCGCCGAGACCTTCGTAGCCCGAGATGCGGCCGTCGCGGTCCGGTCGCAGCGCGATGATGCCCGCGGAGTAGTTGCCCGACAGCCGGCCCGGCGTCGTGCCATGCACAATCGCGTGCGCCCACTCGTAGTAGACGTCGATGTTGTTCGCCGCGCAGTACGAGTCCCACTGGCTCACGCCCGGGGGGCGCGCGCCGATCTCGGAGAACTTGAGCCCCTTGGGTCCGTAGAACCACTCCATGTGGGTCGCGGCGGTGGTGATCCCGAGTTCGCTGATGACCTTGCGGCCCAGCAGCTTCACCTCGTTGTAGCCGGGCTGGTCGATGCGGTTCGTGACCACGATCTGCGGCGAGATCCAGCGTGTGCGCATCGCCTCGAGCACGTTCGGGTAGTAGTGCGACACGAACTCGTGGGCGACGACGCCGCCGACGGTGATCGTGTCGTAGAAGCCCTCGTGGCCTTCGATGAACTCTTCGACGGCGACGGAGCGGCCGTATGGAACCCCGAGCGCGCTGGCGGCGGCGCGCAGCTCGTCGAGATCGTCGACGCGGTAGGTGCCCGCAGCGCCCGCTCCGTCGCGCGGTTTCACGATCAGCGGGAAGCCGACGCGCTGGGCGAACGCCTCGAGGTCGTCGAGACTCGCGGCATCCGTCGACTGCGCACACGACACGCCGCGCTCCCGCAGGAATTCCTTCATGACGGGCTTGTCGCGGCACAGGACGGCGGTTCGGGAGCTCAGGCCCGGAATCGTCGCGGCCTCGCGCACCTCGGCGGTGACCAAGATATGCGCCTCAATCGTCGCTTCGAGGCGGTCGACCCAGCCGCGAGCTTGGACGCGTCGGACCGCGCCGAGCAGTTGATTCGGGTCCGTGACGTTCGAGATTTGCTCGTAGCCGTACAGCTTGGACTTGAGGTCGTCGGGCAACCATGCGACAGGTCGCTCGCCGATCCCGGTGACGCGAGCGCCGACAGCGTGCAGGGCGTGGACGAACTGAGCCTGAGCCGCAGGAAATTCGGGTGCTACAAACAAGACGTGCATGGAAGCCTTCATGAGTAAGCGCGCAGTCTCCATAACACCGCCGCCCAGCGATTCAAGAGCAGAGCGACCAGAAGGGGCACTTCTTGGTCCCCAACGGCTCGGCATCACGATCGGCCGAGAGCTGGCCGCCTTTGGCGCGACGGGCGATGTCGCGGCGATCACGGCGGGATGGCAGGAGCGGGAGGCCGAGGACGAAGAACTCAACGAGGCGATCGGCTCGCGCTCCATTAATCTGATGCTGCACCGACGCTGCGAGGAGCTGTTCGAGGCCGACAACGAGCTGTTCCGCGCGCATCGGACCAAGCAGGACCTGATCCGCAAACTGCAGACCTTCCATCGCATCCGCCTGGACTACGCCGTGCAGGGGACCCGGGAGTTGCTGGCCGCGTCGGCCGAGGACACGTTGGGCGCGATGGAGGTCGAATCGGCGTTCGACCATCTGCGCCAGCTCGACAATCATCACGTTCGCCAACTGGATGAGATTCAGCGGCAGTACGAAGAGGAGCTCAAGCCGGGACTGCGCCCGGAGGTCCAGCGGCATCGTGAAGAGCTGCGCGAGCTGATCGACGGCTGCGATGCCGTGGCGATCGCAGGCGGTCACGTGGCGCTGCTGCTGAACCGACTGCGGCTGTTCGACGTCGGGGAGATGCTGCGGTCGAAGCCGCTGTTCGCTTGGTCGGCCGGCGCGATGGCTGTGTGCGAGCGCGTGGTCGTGTTCCACGACCATCCTCCACAGGGGCGGGGGAACGCCGAGGTGATCGCGAGCGGGCTGGGGATCTTCAAGGGCATCGTGGTGTTTCCGCACGCCAAACGGCGCCTCGCGCTGGATAGTCCCGAGCGCGTGATGCTGCTGTCGCGTCGGTTCGGGCCCGCGCAGTCGGTCACGCTCGATGAGTACTCCGGGATTCGATACCGGAAAACGAAGAAGAACGGCGCCCTCGCGTCGGCGTTCGGGCCCGCGAAGCTGCTCGGCCTCGACGGTGAAGTCGTCGAGATTGACCCCACTTACGACGCCGGAGCCGAGTAATGTCACCCGTCGCGATCGAACGATTGCTGCTGAAGGGCCCGACGACCGCGGAGCTCGAGAAGTTCGTGGCCGCGAACACGTTCCCGCTCATCGAGGGGTCTCGCCTGACGTTCGTGTGGCGTGGGGCGGCCGACGCCGTCTATCTGCGCCATTTCATCTACGGACTGTCCACGGGGACGGCGTTCGAGCGCGTCGAGGGGACGAACTTCTGGCACCTGACCCTGGAGCTGCCGGACCGCTCGCGCGTGGAGTACAAGCTCGACATCCACCGCGACGGCAAGAACAAGTGGATTCAGGACCCCCTGAACAAGAACCTCGCCCACGATCCGTTCGGGGCGAACTCCGTCGCGCAGTCGCACGGCTACGAGCGGCCGGAATGGACGTTCCCGGACCCCGAAGCGCGACTCGGCTCGATCGAAGAGATGCGCTTCATGAAGACGCCGTTCGGCGGCTCCCGTCGCGTCTCGGTCTACGTCCCGGCGCGGTTTCGTCCGCAGCGCCGCTATCCGCTGCTGATGATCCACGACGG
>JBFIHF010000105.1:0-17281 GCA_041601915.1 Bradymonadaceae bacterium | reverse complement strand
TCGGCCTCACACTTGTGTTTCGCAGACGTCGAGCGCGAACTCGCTCACACCGGCCGATTTGTGTGGGAACGCAAGCTCGTCGAAGTTCACGACCTCTACAACCGATACCATCTCGGGCAGCTGAGCCGCCTCGCTGAGCAGATCGAAGAGGGGGCGGCCGATGCCCTGGCGCGCGACGACATGTTGCATTGGAGCGCCGTGCTGATGTGGAGCCACGTGGCCCATCTGATGCGCGACAATCCCGAGGCCGCGTGGGCGGACCTCGACCGCGCCGCCGCCGCCTGGCAAGTGCCGGGCGGTCAGCTCTTGCACGACTTCTGGCGGCTGCAGGCGCAGGTCCGCATCGCGCTGTACACCGGTCAGCCCGCCGCCGCGCTCGCCGCTTTGAAGGCGAGCTGGAGCGGACTTCGACATGGTCTCTTTCTCGCCCTCGACCTGCCGCGCGCCATCGCGTTTGATCTGCGGGCCCGCGCCCATCTCGGTCTTGCGGCCCAGGCCCACGGCGACCGCTCGCACCACCTGCGGGCTGCATGCAAGGATCTGCGCGCCCTGCGCAAGATCGAGCTTCCGAGCGCCGCGGCGTCCGCGGAGTTGATCGCGGCGCAGATCAGCCTGCTGGAGCGCGACCGCGCCGCGGCGCTCGACGCCTTCGCCCGCGCCGAAGCGGCCTTCCACGGCACCGGCAATGAGCTCTTTCTGCATGCGGTGCGCATCCGCGCCGCCGAAGTGTCCGGCGACACGACGGCGCGGACGCGGTCTCTGGTGTGGTTTCAGGCCCGTGGCGTGGTAGAACCCGAGTCGTTTGTCACCATGTTGTCGCCGGTTGGAATTGTATGAAAGTGGTCGTACTGGGGGGAGGCGTCGCTGGGCTTTCAGCTGCGCACGAACTCGTCGAGCGAGGGTTTGAGGTCGAAGTCGTCGAGGCGCGTGCGACGTTCGGGGGCAAGGCGCGGAGCGTGGACGTTCCCGGAACCGCGACTCCCGGACGGCGCGAGCTGCCGGGCGAGCACGGATTTCGGTTCTTTCCTGGATTCTATCGCCACCTGCCGGACACGATGTCCCGGATTCCCCTCCCCGGGGGCGGCGACGTCGCGAACAACCTCGTCCCCGCCACGGAGATGCTTCTCGCGCGCCATCGTGCCGAGGACATCCTGCTGCCCAGCGAACCGAGCGACAGCTTCGCGAACATGCGCGCGATCCTCGGAGCTACGACGGGGACGTTGGGCGTGTCGGCCCGCGAGACTCTGACGTTCGCCGCGAAAGCGCTCAAGTTCGTGACGTCGGGCATGGACCGTCGCCTGAACGAGTACGAGTACCAGTCGTGGTGGGACTTTATCGAGGCCGACGGCCAGTCGGCCTCCTACCAGCGCTTTCTCGCCGAGGGCGTCACGCGGTCCCTCGTCGCGATGCGCGCCGACGTGTCGAGCACGCGCACGATTGGCACGATCTACCTGCAGATGCTGCGCGACCTCGTCGATCCCAACGTCGATGTCGATCGGCTTCTCAACGGTCCGACCAACGAGGTCTGGATTGAGCCATGGGTGGAGTATCTTCGCGCTCAGGGCGTGACGTTTCGCCCCGAACGGCGGGTCGAGCGCATCGCGCTGTCCGGGCGAGACGTGACGCACGCGGAGCTGGACGCGGCGGGGACCACGGAGTCGATCGAGGCCGACTACTTCGTGCTCGCGCTGCCCGTCGAGGTCGTGGTGGGTCTCGTCACCCCGGAGCTCGAACGCGCCGCGCCAGCGCTCGGCCGGTTGCAGCACCTGCAGACGGCGTGGATGAACGGGATCCAGTACTACCTCGATCAGGACGTTCGGATCGCGCATGGCCACGGCCTGTACCTCGATTCGCCCTGGGCATTGACGTCGATCTCGCAGGCTCAGTTCTGGGACCGCGACCTCATCGACTATGGCGACGGCTCGGTACGCGGAATTCTCTCGGTCGTGATCTCGGAGTGGGATGTCCCGGGATTGCTGCACCAGCGCCCCGCCAAGGAGTGCACGCGCGAGCAGATCCAGGAGGAGGTCTGGTATCAACTCGAGGTGCATCTGGGGGACGACGACTACAATGAGCTGGCCGGGGCCCACGTCGTCTCGTGGTTCCTCGATGACGCGATTGTGCAGCCGAATCCGCTGGAGACGGTGAATCTGGAGCCGCTCCTGATCAATACCGTCGGGTCGTGGGATGATCGGCCGGAATCCGACGTCGGCCTGAGCAACATGTTCCTGGCGTCCGATTTCGTGCGAACCCACACCGATCTCGCGACGATGGAGTCCGCCAACGAGGCGGCCCGTCGCGCGGTCAACGAGATCGTCTCGAGGACCAACCTCGGCGCGGTGTGCGACGTCTGGCCGCTGCACGAGTGGTCGGTGCTCGCCCCGTTGCAGGCGCTCGACGACGTGCTCTACGCGCGAGGGATGCCCCATCCGTTCGATGTCGTCGGCCGCATCTTCGGAGGATAGTGGCCGGGGCTAGCGCTCGGCCCGTGGCGCGAGGAGCGGCCACGTATCCGTGCCGTCGTCCGACAGACAGCCGAGGTGCGTGAACGGATCTTCGATGATCTCGCGGATGCTGGTGATGCCACCGCCCGCCGTGAAGCCATCGTCGGTGCGCTCATCGTACGAGAACCGCAAGTTGAGCATCGGGCGCACGACGACCTCACCGTCGCGGACCACGGCCCTGTCCTCGACTTTGCCGACCATCAGGAACAGCGGGCACGTCCCCCACTCGTACAGGTGGTGGTAGCCGGCGCCCATCCCTACGCTGCCCAGATTTGCGATGAACAGACTCGTATGCATCGGGTCCGGTTCAATGAACGAGTTCGGCAGCAGGTTCCAGTAGTTGAGCTGTCGCACGAAGGACTGCAGTCGGTACAAAAACGGGCGCGGGATCGCGGTGAAAAGGTCGTACTCTTTGTCCGCGTAAGTCTTCTTGCCCGACCGTTCGACGTTGATCTTGGCGTTCACCTCCGCACATAGCGAGGCGAAGGTGTGCTCGCCGGTCATCTTCTGTTTGACGACGGCGAGCTTGGCCGCCTTGTCGAGGCGCTTGCGCTTCATGCTGAACGAGATCCACACGTCGTTGCGCTCGTACAGGCGATAGCCCGACACGAACTTGTTCATCGCCATGTTCTCCGCGAACGCCGTGGCACACGCCGCGACGATGGCGTGGGTGATCCCGACGTCGGTACCGAGTTTCTCGCTGGCAGCCTTCGTGTACTTCAGCAGCTGTTCGGCATCGCAGTAGTCGTCGAAGTACACGACGGACTCGTTCCGCGTCGGCATCACGTAGAACATCATCGTGCGATACTTGTGCAGGTTCCGGACGAGCACCCCATCGGGCCTCGACGTCTTGAGGTTCACCAGCACAAACATCAGGAGAGGGGCGGCCAGTGCGACGTAGATCCAGTCGTTCATGGCGCGGGAGGTTGCCACCCGCACGACCGGTGGTCAACGCGCAAACCGGCTCGCCAGCGCGCGCGCCGCGCGTGCGGTGTGGCGCAGGGCGGTCGCCTTCCAGGTCGGCGCCGGTGCGGTGGCTCGCGCGTGGGTCACGGCCCGAAGCCACGCTTCGGGCGTCGTCCGGGACAGGATGCCCTCCAGACAGAACACGCCGATGTCGGTCACACCCGCGGCGAGCGCCGCGCTGGCATCCAACCGAAGCTCCTCGGGATCGGCCCATGTGGGCTCGTCGCCAAAGACGCCGACGCCCGTCACGCCGAGCGAGACATGAGACTTCGCCCGATAGTGGGCCGCCAGTCGCTGGAGCAGATGTTGGTGAATCGCACGGGCGTCCGCATAGCTCAGCAGCCCGGCCGAGGCGCCCGAGACGATCGAGCCATAGGCCATGATCCCGTTCAAGTCCCAGCCGACATCGGACCACGGCGTCTCCAGCACGTCCTGCCACAGCGGCTCGCCGTCTCGCAGATCGTGGGCGGCCATCGGGAGCGTGATGCCGAGCGAGCGAACGCCGCGGCGGCGAACCTCGTCGGCCAACGCCTGAAACTCGCGCTCGGCGATGCGGTATCGCGCGAGATCGAGATTCTGCCGGCCGAACTCCAGCGCCGCGACCGGCACGTCCAGGGTGCGGCGCAGCAGCCGCGAGGTCTGATCGAGAGGCGGCTCGAGGTCTACGGCGAGCCACGCCGGGCGCGCGTCGCGCGCTTCCAGCTCATCGAGCCACTCGAGCGTCGTCGCGCTCCAGCCCGTGACATTGCGCTCGCTGGGCCAGTATCCCTCCTCGCGCCCCAGCAGCGGCCAGATGCCGACTTCGAGCTCACGCGCGCCGACCGCATGGATCACACGCGCGAGCAGCGCCGGGTCGGTATCCGGGCGAACCGCAACGATCGGGTGCACGCCCTCGGCCGCGAGCAAGTCGAGGGCCGCAGGCCGCGTCAGTTCTTCGAGCGGCAGATGCTCACACCAGACTCGAATCACATCGCGAGAATCAGCGGATAGATGAACCCGTAGGCCATCCACGCCACGCAGCACATCAGCATCACGAGCACGATCCCGATGACGAGGAAGATCGCGGGGTTCGTCTTCTTTTTCGCGGGAAGCGTCTCCTGCGCGATGTTCATCTTGCCGCTGCCGAACTCGCTCGGGCCCCCGCGGTCGGCGCCTGTTGCGCCGCCGAAATCGGTCGGGCCACTGTGACCGAACGATGGCGTGGCGACCTCGGGTTTCGTCTCTGCGGCGGGTGGATTCGGCTCGGTCTTGGGTTCGAACTCTTCGGCCCCCCGATACGGCGCCGGCTCAGTATCACCAACCTCGATCGCGCCTTCTTCCACGGTCGACGGCGCGCCACCGACGGCACCCATCACCGCGGTCTTCGCGTCGGATTCCACGGGGTCAGGCTGCCCGTCGATGCTGAGGCTCGCCGCCGCCGTCCCCGCACTGGGCGTCGGGCGCGGCAGTTGGGGCAGCTTCGGCTTGCCGTCCGCGGCCGGTACGTTGGCGCTCGGCCGCTGGGGCAGCACCGATGGCCGTCGCTCGGAGCGCTCCTGCTGCGCGGCTTCACGCGCCTTGCGCGCCTCTTCGGCAGCCTGCTTGAGCGTGTCACCGGTCATCGCGGCGAAGCCCATCATGGTCTTCATGCCGGACCCGGTCTCGATCTTGGCTCCGCAGAAGCCGCAGTGAGCCGTGTCGTCGGCGATGTCCTTAGAGCAGTTGGGGCACTGAATCATGGTCAAACCTTAAGCCCGGAGAAACCGCGCCACGGTACGTCAGGCCATTCGCGATCGTCAACGCTGCGGGTTGCGGTGTACGATCGCCAACGATGTCTGAGGAACTTCCCACCCCCACTCTTCGAGCGCGCATCGTTCGCGCGGTCGCGGCCCTGATCGTGCTCGGTCTCGTGCTCAGCGCGATTGGCGCGATCGGTCAGCTTTCTGGCGCCGGCTTCTTCGGCTACCGGACCTGGATGTACGGGCCCGGCGAGTTGTACGCGCTAAACCTGGGGCCCACGCCGCTGTTCGTCTCCGTCGACGGGCGCGACAAGATCGAGGTCCCGGCGGAGAACGCGAATGTTGTCGACCTCGTCGGCGGCACGTCGACGGTCCAGGTGTTCGACGCGCAGGATACGTTACTCGCGAGCTATGACATCACGATCGATGGCTCGCACGCCTTTTTGAAGTTGACGGACGACGGCTGCCTCGCGGTCGTCGACATCACGCCGTTCTACGGCGGTAAGCAGCGGGCTCGGCTCGACTTTGAGGCATTTCTCAAACCCGATGTCCGCGTCTGGATCGCGCAGTCCCGCAACGTGGTGTGGCCGCGACGCGACTTCCCCGCAAAACTCGAAGGCGGCGAGGGGAAGGGGCTGTGGTTCGAGATCGTGGCCTGCGAATTGTTCGAGGAGGTCCCGTTTCTGGACGCCTATCTGGCGGCGCGCATCGAAGGCCGCATGGCCACCGCGCTCGGTAAGCCGAAACCTCGCTGAACTGCACGCATCGAAATACGTCGGCAGCACCTCGTGTTTTGACAGTCATCATTTGAGCGGAGCGCATGAACATGCAGATGTTGTTGTTCGCGGCAGCAGCGATCGCGATCTGGGGCGGGGCGCATTTCTATGTGGGCCAGCGCCTGATCGTGGGGTCCTCGATCCCCGCTCCGTGGTGTTACGTCGCGTGGGGGCTCGTCGCACTGCACGCGTCGCTGTCGCCGATCGCGTTCGCGTCGCGGCGGCTCATGCCCGACGACACGGCGCTGTACCAGGGCCTGCAGTTCGTCACGTATCTGGGGATGGGCTTCTTCGTGCTGCTGTTCCTGGGGCTGCTCGGCAAGGATCTCGTGTTCTGGGTCGCGAAGCTCGCCGGCCTCTTCGATCCCGCGAATCCGTTTCCGGACGACCCGACGCGGCGCACGCTGCTGACCAGCGGGCTGAACCTCGGGATCTTCGCCGCCTCCGGGGTCGCGACGGGAGTCGGCTACGTGGCCGCCACGCGCACGCCCTCCGTCGACGAAGTCGACCTGCACGTGGGCGGGTTGCACCCCGATCTCGAGGGGTTTCGGATCGTCCAGATCTCCGACATGCACATCGGGCCCACCCTGAAGCGGTCGTTCGTCGAGACCGTTGTGGAGCTCGTGAACGGGCTCGACGCCGACATGGTCGCGATGACCGGTGACCTCGCCGACGGCTTTCCGCCTGATCTGCGCCACGAGCTCGAGCCGATGCTGCAGATGAAGTCCGGCCACGGCGCGTTCTACGTGACCGGCAATCACGAGTGCTACTGGGACGCACCCGCGTGGCAGCGGGAGGCGCCGCGACTGGGGATGACGACGCTCGCCAACCAGCATGCGCTGCTGCGCGTCGGAGGCGCCTCGCTGCTCGTCGGCGGCGTCAACGATCTCCACACGGAGCGCTTCTTTCCCGACCAAGCGTCCGACCCGCACGCCGCCATGAAGGGGGCACCGGCCCACGACTTCTCCGTGTTGCTCGCGCACCAGCCGAGGTCTTGTTACGAGGCCAGCCGTGCCGGCTGGAAGCTGCAGCTGTCGGGCCACACCCACGGCGGCCAGTTCTTCCCCTGGAACTTCTTCATCGGGCTCGCCCATCCGTTCTCGGCCGGCCTCGGCAAACTCGAGGACATGTGGGTGTACGTGAACCGCGGCACCGGCTACTGGGGACCTCCGCTGCGCCTCGGCGTTCCGTCCGAGGTCACCGCAATCACGCTTCGCGCCGCCTAAGAGCTTCCGCACAAACGTCTGCTGGTCCGCTGGTCTGCTGTTCCGCTGGTCTGCTGGTCTGCTGGTCTGCTGGTCAACTTCAAACTAGGACCCGCACTCCAACCACGGCGCCACCACGCGCAGCGCGGAGGAGCCCCGGTTTCGCGGCGACGCTGGTCGAACATGGAGGGACCACGGGAGCTCTGATTGCGCGGACTCCGAGCGGGCGCCCCTGGCGGGGAGTGCGGGCTATCCACGCTTCGCGTGGCGGGGTTCTGGCCGGAGCGCGGGTTTTAGTTTGAAGTTGAGCGGGGACCAGCAGACCAGCAGACCAGCGGACCAGCGGATCAAGGGCGAGTCCTAGTTTGACGTTGACCAGCAGACCAGCGGACCAGCAGGAGGCGCTCGCGTGATCTTGCGCGGAAGCTCCTAGCGCCCCCGCGCCTTGAGTCGACGCGACGGTGTGTGTATAGACGCCATCTGCGCCGAACGTGAGGATGGTGATGAGCGAAGAAACCCGTGAAGAAGAAGCGCTGTACAACAGCTTTCGGACCGCGAAGTACATCGAGAAGCGGGAGGACGGCTGGCTGTTCGACCTCGGCGACGACCAGCTCGCCTTGGTTCCGTCGGACGATTTGACGTCCGAACCGGCGCTCTCACCCGGCGATGAAGCAGAGCTCTTGGTCGAGCGCCCGTACGGCGGCCAGTGGGCGGCGTCGCTGAGCAAGGTCGACAAACTCAAACTGTGGGACGAGTTCGAGCACCTCGCGAAGACCGGCGGGACGATCGAGGGCACGATCATCGGCCGCAACAAAGGCGGGATGTCTGTCGACGTCGGCCTGCGTGCTTTCCTGCCGATGAGCCAGATCGACGTGCATCGGGTCGAAGATGTGTCGCCCTACATCGGGCGCCATCAGCGGTTCAAGGTCACCGAATTCGACAAGAAACGCGGCAATCTCGTCCTGAGCCGGCGCGCGATCGTCGAAGAGAAGCGCGACGAGCAGCGTGGTGAGTTGCTCGAAGGCCTCACGGCTGGACAAGAGTTTGATGGCGTCGTTCGTAGCGTCCTGGACTACGGCGCGTTCATCGATATCGGCGGGGTCGAAGGGCTGCTGCACAGCTCGAACATGAGCTGGGGTCGGATCGACCATCCCTCCGAGCTGCTCCGTCCCGGGGACGAGGTTCGCGTGGTGGTGCTGGAATGGAACCCGTCTCGCGAGCGGCTGAGCCTTGGTCGCAAGCAGCTCCTCGCCAACCCTTGGGATGGCATCGAAACACGGCTGTCCGAAGGCGATATTTTGTCGGGATCCGTCGTGAGCCTCGCCGATTTCGGCGCGTTCGTGGCTGTCGAGCCGGGCCTCGAGGGGCTCGTGCACGTCACGGAGTTGTCGTGGACGGAGCGCATCGAGCATCCCCGAGAAGTGCTCGAACTGAAGCAGGCCGTCCAGGTGCAGGTGATTTCGGTCGACATGCAGAACCGACGGCTCGGCCTGTCGGTGAAGCGCCTCGCGCCCAATCCCTGGGACGTGCTGGGTGATGAAGTCCACATCGGCGACATCGTCGAGGGCGAGATTCGCAGCGTTGTCGACTTCGGGATCTTCGTGGAGCTGCGTCCCGGCGTGGACGCCCTGGTGCACGTCTCCGACTTCTCGTGGACGGAGAAGGTCGAGGACCCGCGCTCGCGCTACGAGGTCGGCCAGCGCGTGCAAGCCAAAGTACTCGATATCGATGTGGAAGCAGGGCGCGCATCGCTCGGGATCAAGCAGCTCGAATCGGATCCGTGGGAGACCGCGACCGAACTCGCGAAGGTCGGTTCGCTCATTGAGGTCACGATCACGCGGCTGACCGACTTCGGTGCGTTCGCTGAGATCGCGGGCGGCATCGAAGGCCTGATTCATATCTCGGAGCTCGCCGACAAACGTGTCGAGCGTCCCGCCGAAGTGGTGAAGCCGGGTCAGAAACACCAGGCGCTGGTGCTGAGCTTCGATCGCTCGAATGAGCGAATCAGCCTGTCGCTGAAGCGACAAGAGCTCGACAACAACCAGGTTCGCGGCTACGCCGATGAAGGTTCGGCGACCGCCCTCGGTGACGTCCTTCGCGATCGGCTGGGCCTCAAGGGCGACGACTGACCCGCTTCGCGCAGTGTTGTCGGGCCGACGAACGGCTTTGGCACCGCCGAGTTTTCATCCAAAATCGCTGACCATCGTCGCCACGCAACCCCACACGTGGCGCGGCCTAACGGCCCGAAATCGGGCGGATTGACATGGGTAGGCCTTTAGCTTAACCTCCGCGCGTTTTGACATTTGCAGGAATTCTGCGGCTTTTCAGGAGCACGAAATGAATCGGTTACTTCGCTTGTGTTTGGTTTCGTCGATGTTGCTCGCCGTCGCTTGCGGCGGGAAGAACAACGAGAACAGCGGTACCAACAACACGACTACGACGAACAACGCCACGAACAACACGGCGAACAACACCACCGCCACCAACAACCCGACGAACAACCCCACGAACAACCCGCCCGGTGCCCAGTGCAACGCGACGGGCAACTCGTGTGACCCGTCGGGCACCGTGAGAGCAGGGTTTGCGTGTATCCTGGACGACGCGGGCGTCGACGGGACCTGCCAGCAGGCCTGTGACGGCAACGGCGACGGCTCCGAGTGCGGCGCCGGTTCGCTGTGCGGCACCGTCTCCGACAGCGGCCCGTTCTTCTGCATCCGCTCCGACTGCAACGGCTGGCTCGACGATAGCTGTCCGGCCGGTGAGCAGTGCATCTCGTTCATCAACGAGACCGACCTCTGCACCCAGGTCGGCATGGGTACCGACGGGATGGCCTGCACCTCGACGGACGCCGATCCGTTCCCGTGCG
This sequence comes from Bradymonadaceae bacterium, assembly GCA_041601915.1. Classification (GTDB taxonomy): domain Bacteria; phylum Myxococcota_A; class Bradymonadia; order Bradymonadales; family Bradymonadaceae; genus JBFIHF01. The sequence continues at coordinate 7,246 of JBFIHF010000105.1, read as the reverse complement.
GACCGGGCCTCTTCTGTGGCTTCGGTGAGTGCACCCCGATTTGTGGCGCCGACACCGACTGCGATTCGGGCGAGCGCTGCATCAGCGACACCCTGGGTTCGGGCGTCGGCGTCTGCGCCGTCGGCTGTGACTCCTACAGCTTCGGGCAGTGCCCGGCTGGCCAGGGCTGCTTCCCCGTCACCGAAGTCGATGGTGTCTGTGACGACGTCGGCGCGAATGCACCGTACGAAGCCTGTACGCCAGGGATGGGCCAGTGTGGCGAAAGCACCGCTTGCATCACGTTCCAGGCCGCAGACATGGTTGCCGGAACCCCAGCGCTCGCGCGCTGCCTGCCGTTCTGTAACCCGATCCCGGAGACCGCTCCGGAGCGCAACGCGACCTGCCCGCAGCCGGCCGACGCGCGAGGATACGGACGCTTCGTCCACCTCGCCGAAGGCAGCGGCTCGATTGACATCTACATCGACGGAACGCTCACCGTGGACAACCTCGCGTTTGAGGCCGTCTCCAGTGCGGGCGCCTTCCTGCCCTTGACCGTCGGCGCTCACACCGTCGACATCACGGCATTTGACGACGCCGACAACTCCGCGCCGATCTTCACGACGAGCGCCACCGTCACCGCCGCCACGGTCGCGACCTGGGGAATCATCCCGGACGCCACCACGACGCTCACGACGATTCTCGTCGCCGAGCCCCGCGGTGAAGCCGCTCCGACCGCGGGCAGCACGAAGCTGCGTCCGGTCCACGCGATTCCGGACATCGGAAACGTCGACGTCGTCGCGGTTCCTGCCGGCGCCCTGACGTTCGCGAACGAGACGGTGCTCGCGCTCAACCTCGCGACCGGCACCGCCGCCGCGACCTACACGGAAGTGCCCGCCGCCACCTATGACGTCTACCTGTTCCCGGCGGGCACCACGCCGCGCCTCGTCGCCAACGTGGGCGGTGTGACCGTCGCTGGCTACGTAGTCGCCGCGAACGCGACCCTGTCCGTGTACGCTCGCGGCACCGACGACGACACCGATGGCGCCGATCCGGGCCTCACGAACGTCGCCTACACGAGCGCTCCGGCGCCGGCTGGCGGCCTCGGCGGATACTGCCTCGACCTGGGCGAGGAGCCCTCGGCGAACAGCGGCTTCTGCATCGAAGACTGTGGTAGCTCGGACACCTTCGGTACCGACGCTTGCACCGTGGCGACGGACCAGTGCACGCCGCTGCGTGGTTTCCGCGGCTGCTTCCCGGGTGGCCCGAACGGCCCCGGCGACGCCTGTGACCCCGACGACCTGTCCGACGGTTGTGACGGCGTCTCGTTCTGCGAGGCGTACGGCGACGGTACGGGCGTGTGTCAGAACTACTGCCAGCCGACGACGCAGTCGAACCCGCGTCTGGGCTGCACCGGTTCCGACGAATGCGTCGAGATCGCCAGCAACCTTGGACGTTGTGGCACCCCTTGTACGCCGACCGCGTTTGCCGACACGACGTCATGTCCGGCCAACCTGCAGTCCTGCACGCCGGCCGATCGCGGCGAGCCGTCCTACTGCGCAGCCTCGGGCACCAAAGCCCTCGGCGCGGCCTGCGAAGTCCTCACCGGTGAGTGTCTCGCCGGTGACGAGTGCATCAACGACTGGGCGATCGACCAGGGCGCTGACGACCCGTTCGTCGCCGGCACCTGCGTCGACCAGTGCGATCCGTTCGGCGACAACAGCGAGTGTGGTGCGGGCAAAGTCTGCGCGCTCAACTTCCTGACGCTCAACCGCGCCGCCGGTCACTGCATCACGCCGAGCGAGACGCTCGCGCCGAACGCAGCCTGTGCCGCGGGCAGCCGCATTTGTGGCCAAGCCTCGGTCTGTCTGAACGTCGGTGGAGCTGCGAACCAGTGCATCCGGCTGTGCGACCTCGACGACTCCACGACGTGTGGCGGCGGGACGTGCAATCAGCTGTTCAACTCGGCGGAGATTCGCCTCGGATTCTGCCAGTAAGAATCCGCAAGATCTCGAAAGCCCCGGCCGCCTGGCCGGGGCTTTTTTTGTGTCCGCGTTCCACCTAGGATGTGCGCGACTCTACGAGGCGCGCTCATGGCGAGAAGTACGTTTACCGCAGTTTGTCTGCTGGTCTTCATGGCCTGCGCAGCGTGCAAGGGGTGCGGCGACCCGTGCGCCGACGTGGCGTGCGGCGACGGTCAAGCCTGCCAGGACGGCGTGTGCCTACTCAACACCACACCGTGCGACCCCGCGTGCACCGCCGACCAAGTCTGCGAAGACGCCGTCTGCGTGACGCCCCCCGCCCAGTGCGAGGCGTCTGGCGACGAGTGCGACGCCAACCGACCCGCGGGCAACGGCTTCACGTGCCTGGATCTCGACGGCTTCGGCCTGCGTCCCGGCCAGTGCGTCGCGCCATGCGACGAGAACGGCGGTTGTCCGACCACGGAGCTGTGTTTCTACCTGACCGCGGCGGCGGACCCGGCGTGTTCCACCGAGGCCGACTGTGGTGAGGGGCGCGACTGCTCCCAGGGCGCATGTCGCCAAACGATCTGCCGGCCGTCGGAGTGCTCGGGATTCATCGAGGGCGTGTCGACGTGTCAGGGGCTGTACTCCAACATCACCGAGTTCTCCATCGGCGCGCAGTGCTACGAGGTCGGCAACGGCGCCCGCTACTGCTATCCGGCCGGTTCCCGCACCGTCGGCGAGAGCTGTGGTGACGTCATCGAGGCGATCACGACCAACAACTTCGCCCCGACCTGCGCCAGTGGTCTGGCGTGTGTCGACGACGTCTGCCGGCTCGCGTGCCACGACGACGACATCTGCGTCGATGGCGAGGAGTGCATCCTCGAGGAGGTCGACCTCATCGACGACGCGACGGGCATCTGCGGCAACGCGTGCACGCCGTTCGAGCTCGGCTCCTGCGGACCCGGTCAGACCTGCCTGCCCGTCACCGCCGATGAAGGCGTGTGTGCCACCGCGGGCACGCGCAGCGCCTTTGAGCCGTGTGTGCCCGGGGCTGGAGAGTGTGCCGACGGAAACCTCTGCATCACCTACCAGAATGATCCGGTCGCAGCCCGCTGTCAGCCGATGTGTAATCTGACGGTCGCGCCGCCCAACGACGACGGCTCCGTCGGCGAGTTCGCGCAGTCTCAGCGCGACGCGACCTGTCCGCAGTCCGAGTCGGTCGGCGCATGGTTCGCGGTCACGAACCTCGCCGAGATCGGCGGCGCGATCGACGTGTACGTCGGGGACGCGATGACGCCGCTGATGGCCGCGCTGCCGTTGGACGCGCGCTCGGATTCTGACGCCGCGAGCCCCGGTGCGCAGTGGACCTCGGTGCTGCCGGGTTCCTCGACGGTGCGAATCCTGCCGGCCGGCGCTCCGCGCACCGATCCTCCACTCGCCGAGCAGACCGTGAGTTTCGTGGCCGACGGCGCCACGGAGATGTTCGTGCTCCCCGTGGCGGGTGCGCTCGACGACGCGACGCTGGTCCTCGCCGGCGGCTCTCGCGCACTGGCGCCCCCGGCCGCGGGTTCGGCGAGCGTCCGCGTCATGGCAGCGCTCGCCGATCAGACGCCGATCGACGTCGTGCTGGTGCCGCCCGGCGATGATCTGTCGGTGCCCGCCAATCAGTTCGTGCTGGCCGCGTCTGCTCCGACCGCCACGGTCGGTGCGTTTGTCGACGCTCTCGCCCAAGATTGGGATCTGCTCGTTTTCGCGGCCGGGGACCCGCGTACGGACCGCGCGACCGCTCTGGTCGCGGCGCCCATCACCCTCACCGACGGCCAGATCGCGACACTCGCGGTGCGTGGCACCGTCGATCCGGACGATCTACCGGTCGCGGGCGCTGTGCTCGTCGACATCGTCGCACCGCCTCCGCTGGGGCAGGGCGGGCCGGCGTTCACGTGCGTGGACATCCAAGCCGGGGCGTTCGGGTTCTGTCAGCAGTCGTGCGGCAACGCGTCCGAGGGCTTCGCTGGAGTCTGCGAAGGCGAGGGCATGGGTTGTCACCCGTCGTTCCTGCGCGCCAACAACGCGTGGGCGAGTCTCTGTGCTCCACTGGGCGACAAGCCTCTCGACGCCACCTGCGATCCGTTCGGCGAATTCAGCGAGTGCGGAGAAGGGCTCTATTGCCTCGAATACGGGAACACCGTGCCCGACTACAGCGCGCTGGTACGGGGCCGCTGCGCCTCCCTGTGCGTGGACGGGACGCCCGCCGATCCCGTGCTGAGCTGCCCCGGGACCCAGGCCTGCAAGCCGATCTCAATCGCCCCCAACTACCGGATCGGCCAGTGTGGGTTCCCCTGCGAGCCGAGCCGCACCTACGGCGACGTGAGCTGCCCGCTGGGACTGAAGTCGTGCAAGCCGGCGGCCTCGCTGCTCGAGGACGCCGCGAACCCTGATGCTTTGCCGACGCCCGTCGTCACCGCGTCGTTCTGTTCGGCCTCCGGCGACATCGCCACGGGCGCCACCTGCACCGCGAACGACTGCGTCGCGGGCAGCGAGTGCATGTTCCCCCGCTCCGCACAGACCGACTTTACGTCGACGCTGCTCTCGCAGTACTTCGGCGCCGCGGGCCTCGTGCCCTCGTGCACGCCGCAATGTGATCCCTTCGAAGGCGACTCGTCGTCCACGACGTGCGCTGCGGACGAGACCTGCCTGTTCAACTTTCCGTACAGCGCCGAGGTCGGCCACTGCGCACCGGTCACCGTCGATCTCGAGCCGCTGCAGCCCTGTTCGAATCCCGGCCATGCCTGCGGGAAGGACTCCATCTGCGTGGTCAACGGCACTCCGACCTGCTTCCAGTTTTGCCAGTACACGGGCCCCGACGCGGCCGGTCAGCCTCGTCCGGAGACCTGCGCCGCCGGATTTTTCTGCTCCCCGCTCGTGAACGATGTCGGTGTGTGCCTGTCGCCGTGAGTCCCGCAGCGCGCATTGACGGGCGATGATTTGACACGTGTCCTACACTTACACACAATCCCCCACCGTGAGCGAAGAGGTTCTGAGGTGCAAGAGTTGCTCAGCCGCGTGTTTCGAGCCGTAACGTGCGCCGGAGTGTGTGCGATCGCGGGGTGCGCCGTGGGCGCCCCAAGTGACGTCCCGTGCGCCACGGACGCTGATTGTCCCGCCGGCAAGCAGTGCGACGTCGACATGTTGATCTGTGTCGCGGCGTCGTTCCTGCCCGATGACCCCAACAGCCGGGTCGCACCGAACTCGACGCCGAACAACGCGGCGGACATGGGCGAGAACAACGCCACGAACCGCAACACCAGCAACAACACGACCGCGCCACCCAACAACAGCACCAACAACATGACCACGCCGTCGAACAACACGACGACGAACACGAACAACAACACCACGGTCGACCCGAACCTGTGCACGCCCGCGTGTGTGGCGCCGAGGTCGTGCGTGGGCGGGACCTGCGTCCTGCCCGACTGTGCGGCGGTGGGGGACGAATGCGATCCGGCTCGACCCGACCAGAACGGATTCAGCTGCCTCGACGTCGACGGCGACGGTGTGTGCGCCGAACCGTGTACGCGTGCCGGTTCGCCCGACATCTGTGCAATGGGCGAGTACTGCGTGACCTACCAGACCCAGAAGGTCTGTCTGCCCAGTTTTTGCGACACGAACGCGGATTGCACGGCCGGCACCTGTCTCGACATCGACAACGGCTTCAACTTCTGTGTGCCGCATGGCGCACTGGCCCCGGGAGCGGCGTGCGATCCCGCCGACGATCAGTGCCCTGTCAACCAGGCCTGCGATCCGGCGACGTCGCGGTGCGAATCGTTCTGCGACCCGTTTGCGTCCGGCGAGTGCGGGGCCGGCCACTTTTGTGCGCCCGGCGTGACGCCGCGTACCGGGCTGTGCACCCACGATCTCATCACCAACCCGACCCCGCGCGCCCCGTTCCTGACCTGCGACCCGGTCGGTGCCGCGTGCGACAACGCGACGACATGTTGGAACACGACCACCCCGATTTGTCTGGCGTACTGCCGCGCCGGGATGAACGATTGCTCCGGGGTGCAAACCCCCCAGGCCGGCGCGACGGTCTGCGATGAGTTCGCGCTCTACTACCCTGGGCTGGGCGTGTGCCTTCCGCCGTGCAACGTCGGCGACTGCGGCACGACCGCCGTCTGTGTGAACCAGCTGTGCCGAGTACCCTGTACACCCGGAAACGAACTCGCGGACTGCTGCGACGGGCAAGCGCCCTGTCCCGCGTACTGCAACAATAACTATTGTGAGTGAACGAGGTCTGTAATGAAGATGATGAATCGAATGCTGAGTGCGCTGACGTTTGCAGCCGCGATTTCGACGATGGCTGTTGCCTGTGGCGGCGGCGAAGAGACGTGTGACGCCGATCAGACGCTCGCCGCGGTCAATGGGGCGGCCGAGCAGTGCTACGACAAATGCGTCAGCGGAGCGTGTAGCGCGGGATTCGCCTGTCAGTCCGGATTGTGCGTGTCCGCGGCGGCCGCCAACAACACGACCAACAATACGACGAACAACACGACGCCCGCGAACAACACCACGCCGGCGAACAACACGACCAACAACACGACGAACAACACGACGCCCGTCAACAACACGACCCCCACCAACAACGTCGATGCGTGCGCGACGCCGGTGAACCTGGGCCTGTGTGAGCCGCTGTGTCAGACCGGCTGCGCCGATGACGAAGCCTGTGTCGTCGGCTCGTCGGGCCCCGGAACCCCGATCATGGCCGTGTGTCAGCCTGCCGGCGCTGGCGGCTTGGGCGCGACTTGTGACCAGATGAACGGCTGCCAGAAGGGCTTCGTGTGCATCCAGAACGCGGACACCACGACGACCTGCGAGCAGATCTGCAACCCGGCCGCTCCAGCCTGCTCCGCGGCGGGCGCGATCTGCGGTCAGCTCAACCAGGAGAACACCGTCGGCATCTGCGTCGTTCCGATGGACGACTGCAGCCTGTTCGACGACATGTGCCCGGCGACGGAGCGCTGCTTCCCGACCACGCAGGGCCTGCAATGCATCCCCGGTGGCGGACTCGCCGTCGGCGCGGCGTGCCAGGCGAACATGCCGCAGGGTTGCGACTCGGGGCTGTACTGCGCGGACGTGACGGGCGGCAACATGCCGATCTGCCGTGTCCTGTGCGACCCGGCCGCGCCCACGCAGTGCGTGGCGGGCCAGCAGTGTCAGAAGGTCTTCATGGACCTCGACAACGTCGGTCTCTGCATCTGAGCTTGCGCACATGATGATCCCGAAGCGCCGCGCCCATCCGGGCGCGGCGC
>JBFIHF010000104.1:0-17331 GCA_041601915.1 Bradymonadaceae bacterium | reverse complement strand
TTGCGCAGACAACCGTCGAACTTCTTCGAGCGAGTGGACCCCTCGAGGAAATCGACCCGGAACACCGACCCCGCCTCGGATACGACGACCCGCAATGTCGCCACGTCACCGTGCTTGCGGGAGGCCGCGGGCACATGGGCGGTGTAACACTGGTACAGCGGAGTCCGCAGCTGCTGGACCGCGCGCTCGACCTCGGCGGCGGGGACCCACCCGTCGCGCCAACCGGATTGGGCGTACACGGGCGACGCGAGCAACAGCGTCGCGAAAACCATGATCACGTATCGCATCGGGCAGATCCTCACCGTCGGGGGCCGGTGTCCAGGGTTCGATCCGCGGCATCTCGCTCGAGTTGTCGCAGATCCGCGAGCACGTCGTGGGCGGCCAAGTATCGGCTGCGGCGTTCCTTGCGCAACATGCGGTTCACAATCAGTGCCAGCGGCACCGGTACGTTCGAGGACGACGGCAGCATCACGGACTGGGGATCGACTTGCGCGGCGAGAATCTCGAGGACGCTCTTGCCCGTGATTCCGGGCTCACCGGTCAGCAACTCGTACGCGACCAGTCCGAGCGCGTAGAGGTCGGACTCGGGGCCCAGCGTGTCCCCGACAATCTGCTCGGGGGACATGTACCGAGGTGTGCCGACGGCGGTGCCCGCGACGGTCAGCTCCCGCGGATCCATGATGTCCGAGGTGATCTTGGCGACGCCGAAATCAAGCACCGTGGCCCAGTCGTGGACGCCATCTCGGTGGGACAACATGACGTTGGACGGCTTGATATCGCGGTGCAGCACGCCCATGCCGTGCGCTTCGGCGAGGCTTGCCAGGCACTGCTCGAGGATCCGGACGACGCGCTCGGGCCCCAACGGTCCCGCGGCGACGGCGCTGGACAGTGTGATCCCGTCGATAAACTCGAACGCGATGTACAACAGCCCCTTTTCGGTCTCGCCGTAGCCGTAGACACTGATGGTGTGAGGGTTCTTCAGCAGGCTGAAGACGAGCTCGCCTTCGCGCTCGAATCGGCGCGCCTCGGGCGTGTCTCGCTTGCGATCGGGGCGCAAAATCTTGAGCGCGATCGACTTGCCGGTATCCGTCGACTTGGCGCGAAAGACCCGCGCAAATCCGCCCTGACCAATGATGTCCTCGACCACGTACTTGCGCGCGACGACGTCGCCGACCGACGGAAAGAACGGGCGCGGCTTCACGGCGGTCAACCGCTGGGTGCTCGCCGTGCTCGCTTGCCACCGCTCGAACTCCGCGAGCAGCGCGTCGCAGGTCGGGATGCGCGCCTCCACTCGTTTCTCCATCGATCGCGCGATGATGTCCGCGAGATCGCTGGGCACTTGGACCTCGTCGGGGAGCGACCACGGGCGAGCCGCGAGGTGCTGGGCCTCCGCGTCGAGCGGATCGAGGTGCTCGGTGGGCAGGGCACCCACAAGGCACGCGTAGCCCAGGTGGCCGAGGGCGTACACGTCGGCGGCGGGAGTCGGGGTGCCGCCGCGCAGCACCTCGGGAGCTGCGGTATGGATCTCGCGAACCACCGGAAACTGGTCGTCGATTTGGTGCCAGCGGGAGCCCAGAAAGTCGAACACCTGAGGACGCTGGCCTAAGAAGACGCTCGCCGGGGTCAGAGCGAGATGAAACACGTTGAACTGGTGCGAAAATGAGAGCGCGCGGGCGACTTCGGCCAACAGGTGCACCGTCATCTCGGCGCTCAGCGGCCCGTGCGCCAGCGCATCGGCCAGCGTCTCCCCATCGAGTACCGGCAGAACCGTGAACGGCGTGTCGCACTCGAGCTGACCACAATCGAGCAGCTCGACGATGTTGGGATGCTGCAGGCGCGCGAGAACCCGCGCCTCGGTGCGAAATCGTCGGATCCCCTGCGCGCTGAGCGAAGGCTCCCAGATGATCGTGAGCGTGACGGGCAACTCGAGATCGAGGTTGAACGCGCGGTAGGTGGCCTGCTCGGGGCAGGCCTGCACCACGGACTCCAGCACGTAGCGCCCCCCCACCACCTGACCAAGCCGCTCCTCAGCCATCCTCGAGCGCCTCGAGCTTTGCGGCAACCACGTCGGCGCGATCGGCGGCGTCGAGTGTCTGCCACTGCTTTTGAGCCATCTGCCATAGCACCTTGGCATCGACCATACGCCCGGCACGCCAGTAGCCGTCGCCGGCCCGCTCCAACACGTCGGCGAGGTCCGGCTCCGTCTCGGAACCCTTGTTGCAGAACTCCTCGATCGTCGGCAGCAATCGCGCGGCCGATGACCAGTGTTCCTGCTCGACGGCGCACAACAGCAGCCCCGTGCGACACCCGATTTCAGTGCGGCGACGACCCGCCGCCGCCGCCTCGGTCGCGGCGTCGAGGAGCAGTTCTTCGGCCTCGTCCCACTTGCGTTCCCCCAGCAACAGCATCCCGAGGCTCGCCTGGGTCACGAAGGCCGGCAGTCCCACGGACCGCGCGAGCTCAATGCTCTCGCGGTAGGTCGACTCCGCGACCTTGAGGCTGTTCTCCAGCCGATACACCTCGGCGAGCATCGACAGTGTGCCCGAGAGCGCTGGCACATGGCCCATCTCGGCGTAGCGGTCGCGCGCTTCGGTCCCCGCGCGCAGCGCGGCCGTGAGATCGCGCATGTACACCGCGGTTCGACAGCGTTGATAGGCCGACGATGCGAGAGCTCGGGTGTCGTTGGCCGCCAGCGCGAGTTGATGATCGAGGGACTGCAAGCGCAACGCGTCATCAAACCGACCGAGCGAGGTGCAGAGGTACCCGAGGACCATGAGCACGCCCTCGGACTCGAAGCGCTCATCGACGGCGGTATCCACCATCTCGAGCGTCCGATCGAGCCACTTTCCGCCATCTGCCGCGCCGAGCCACTGCTTCGCGACGGCGGCAAAACCCGTTGCTTTGAGCTCGATATCGGGCCACTGATGTTCTTTGGCGGCGTCCAACGCCTTCGTCGCCCAGCGCAGCGCCTCGTCCGACCGCCCCATGCCGATGTAGAGCCGTGCTCGGATCAAGTGAACGCCAGCGATGTCGCGGGCGCTGCCGCCCGCCCCCTGCAACGCCTGAACGATCCCGGTCGCCAGTCGCTCGGTCTCGCGATAGTCGCCGCGCACGAGCTTGCTCGCCGCTGACGCGCGCAACGGCGCAAGGGCCTTGTCGAAGTCACCGGCCCCGAGCCAATATTCGCCGAGTCGTTCCAGTTTTTCAGTCGTTTCGGGCAGGTCCGCGGCGGCGAGGTAGCTCGCACACGCGGCATTCCAGCGCGTCCACCGACCACTGCGCTCCGCCGACGCACGCAGGAACTCCATCGCCACGGGGTGTTCGAACCGCCACCCGGTGCTCGTCATCTTCGCCAGCCGCCGATCCACCAGCTCGCCGACGCCTCCCCAGAAAGGCTCGACGCCCGCGATTCGGCACGCCCCGCTCCACTCATCGCTCCAGATCGAGACGCCGAGCGCCGCGGCGATCTCCAACGACATGATCTCCGCCTCGTTGTACTCGGCGAACACGCGCCGCAGCGTCCCATGCCACAGATCCCGGGCCGATCGAGGAATGCCACCGAGCACGTCCGCATCGCTGCCGAGCACGAACCCCGTCTCCCCGACCTCGAGGTGCCCGTTTTCGATCCAGTCGTCGATGAGGTGGATCGCAAACCCTGGATTCCCGTGCGTCCGGTCCGCGACCGCAATGGCGAGTTCGCCACTGAGCATCAAGAGATCCTGCACGAGGTTCAGGTGCGCGACGCGATCCAGTGGGCCCAGATCGATGGTCTGCACCGCGTCGAGCGATTCGATGAGATTCAACACGCTCGCGGCATCGGGATGGGCGGTGAGCTCCTCGTCACACACCGTCAGCAGCAACAGCGCCGGCACGTCCGCCGCAGTCTTGAGAAAGTGGGCCACGAGATCGAGGGAATCCTCGCCGAAATGAACGTCGTCGAAGATCGCGACGAGCGGATGGCGCTGAGCGGCCCGCCGCATCTGGCGAATCACGACTTCATGCCGGTGGGCGCTGGAGCCGAACTCGAACGCGCCCCGGGTTTCACGGGCGCTGCCCGCCAGCGTCGGCTCGATCAACGCGAGCACCGATTCCCACTCGAAGCGCTGGGGCTCGCTGTGAAAGCTGTCGCGCACGATGCCGCCGGCCTCGGCCCGCGTGGCCCCCGCGGCGCGCAAGGAGCGCGCGATCATCATCGACGTACCGTCCTCGGCGGACCGGGACGCGGTGTGCTTGGCGCGCATCGGTTCGACGGCGCCAATCTCGGTGAGGCGCTGCAGAAAGGCCTCCACGAGTTTGGTCTTCCCCGCGCCGTGAGCGCCATGGATCACGACGACCTGAGCGCCGGAGCGGCTCACCGCTTCGAACGAGTCGCGCAGTAAGTCGAGCTCGTGGCGTCGACCGGCCAGCGGCATCTCGCGCAGGCCGAACAAGCCAAGCCCCGCGCCGACGAGCCGCATCGAAATCGGATACGCCTTGGGCCATTCAAACGCCTCGGACGTGGCCCCGGACGACAAACTCCCGAGCACGGGCGTCAGCTGTGCGAAGTCATGAGGTGTGCAGTCGGGCGGGCGCACATCGGAGACGTCGTCATCGTCGAGCCCTGCCAGGGCCGCGGCGGCCTCGGCCGCGGACTGGAAGCGGTCCAGAACGTTTCGCTCGATCATGCGATGCAGCCATGAGTCGAACCCGTCCGGAACGCGAACGATGGATCGCAAGGGCTTGCGAGCGCCATCGAGATGCAGCCGGAAGATCTCGAGGATGCTGCCGGCGTGAAACAGCTTGCGCCCGCTCAGCAGCTCAAACGCGAGGCATCCCAGAGAGTACAAGTCGGACCACGCGCCGTGCTTGCGCCACGGCGTCTCGATCTGCTCCGGCGCCATGTATTGCGGGGTGCCGATGCTTCGCGACACGTCGGTGGGCGTGCGTGTGGCGAAGGCGAGTCCGAAGTCGGCAAGCTTCGGGACCACCCGCCCGCCCCACTGGTCGAGCAGGATGTTCCCCGGCTTGATGTCGCGGTGGATCACATCGCGCGCGTGCGAGTGAGCGAGCGCATCGAGCAGGTTGAGGAGAATCGTCTTCGCCTGCCGCCAGCTGACTCGCCCCACGATGTCGATGAGCGACGAATGCGCCATCATCTCCATCACAAAGTACGGGCTCCCCGCGCGCAACGCGCCCTCGGTGAGCACCTCGGCCTCCTCGCTGATGTCGCCGTAATCGAGCACACGCACGATTCCGGGGTGAGAGAGCCCCGCGACGGCGCGAACCTCGTTGTGCATGACCTGGCGCAGACGCGGCTGTTCGGCCCCGTTCCTCGTGATGACCTTGATCGCGACGGGGATGCGCTGCACAACGTGGCGTCCCGAAAAGACAATGCCCATCCCGCCGCGGCCGATGACGTCGTGGACCTCGAAGGGTCCCAGCTGCGCGTGCGCAAACGACGACGCAAGATTTCCCAGCTCCAGACCGTCGGATGGGACGTCCGGGAACGACATCGGCGTGTCGGTCAGCGTTGGCGTTGGCGTATCACTCACGGCGTCAGTCTACCGTAGGTCGGGCTCCTCAGCAGCATCTGTATGCGCTGTGACGCTCCAAAAACTCGAAATCCAGGTGCTGCTCGGTCCGCCGAACGGCGATTCCCAGACATGAACGGCCTGCGATGAGCCGATGGCGGTGCTCCAACCATCGCCGGCCTTTTCAAAGCGGACGAACTTCGGCGCCGCCGTCGGCGTCGAGGGTACCGCGGCGATGGTGGTCGGCATCGGGGCCTGGGACTGGAACACTCCATCGGCGAGCGCGCTGCGGCCGGATCGCAGCGCGAGATCAGCGGTCCCGAGAACACAAGGCACCGGTCGCGGTGGTTCCGGACCGCTGTAGAGCGTCCAACGGCGAACATCGGCTGCGCGAGCCCCCATCCGAACCACCGTCTGCACCTCTCGCCAGTGCCCGCTTCGCGTCGTCAGTGGAGGCAGCTCGATATCGAACGCCGCGGCGGGTTGAAGGAGCGCTGCCCTCGTAGAGCTCACGCCATCGACCCGGTCGACATCCCAGTTTCGATTGGGGGTGTGGATTCGAATCGAGGCCTTCACGGGCCGATAATCGACGTAGACTTCGATGGATATGACCGGATCCGTGCCAAACGCCTGGGCGACACCGTGAAGGAGCAGGGAGCCGTCGGCGCTCTCGACGAGGCCGTGTTTCGATGACCAGCGGTGGCGTCGCGCCGGGACGATGAGTGTGGAAGCTGCACCGGGGTTCACGGGTAGATCGCGGAGCGCGGGTGTTTTCGGCGGCTCCGTCAGCGCGAGATCAAAAGGACCACGCGGAGGTTCCAGCATGCACGAGGACGCGGCGGGAGGCGGCGGATCGCACGCTCCAAAGAGCAGCGAGGCCCCGAACAACAGCGGCGTCCGGGTGAGGTTGAATGCCATCAGACTGCGCCGTCACTCAGTAAGGAATGATGCCGTTGATGAGGCAGGTCCCCGGAACGGCGCCATCGGCCGAATCGATGCGCACCACCAGGCCGTCGCGCGTCGCGACGCCGCGTGCGCAGACGCCGTCGGTGCCGTCGCCGCGGTCTGCGACGAGAGAGATCGCGGCGAGGTCCGTCGCGATCGCGGTGTCGGTGCGCACCACGGTGGTGACGCCGCCGGCATCCGCGAAGTAGGTGGACTCGATTTGCAGCGAGTCCGCGGGGACGCGGATGGTCCGAATTCCGCAGGAGAAGATGCCGTTCAGCAGGCACAGCTCGTCCTGCGTCGCCGTGTTGCCGTTGAACTCGATGCCGAACAGCGACGTGCGCAGCGCGTAGACACCGAGGTCGGTCGCGCTGCCGATCGAAACCGCGCTGTTGTTGGCGCAGAATTTGGCGCGCAACTCATCGCCCCCGTTGGTGCTCGCGCTGTGGCTGCACTCGTCGTCCGCTCGCCCGTCGAGGCTGTATTGCGAGGGCGCGAACGCGTCGTCGTTGAACCGAGCCGCGAGGTCCGTGGTCACTCCATCGATCGTGATCTGGCCGTTGTCGTCGGTCATCGCATCGAGCAGGAAGTGGTTGAAGCTGTGGTTGGCCTTGCCGAGCAGCTGGACGCCCGTCGAGGTTCCAAGCTGCACGTAGTCGAAGTTGAACAGGCTGTCGCCGGTGCTCAACGGCACCCCGGTCATATCGGCCACCCACTGCCGCAGCTCGGCCTCGGAGTCCCAGACACCGTCGCCTTTGGCGACGAGCCCGCCGGAGAACACGGTCTGAAGGTCGACGGACACGCGGTAGCGTCCGGCGTCCTGCGTAGTCGTGATGAACGACAGGTCGATGACCGACGGATCGTAGAAGTTACCCAGGGTGCCCGGCGGAAATCCCGAGCCATCCAGCAAGTGCTGAATCATCCCGAACGAGCAGTTGGGGTCCATCGATCCGGGAACTCCGCCGCTGCCGGGGCAACGGCAATTCGTGGGGTCCGAGATCGGGTCACAGGCGCCGAGATACGCGGGCGCTTCATCGTAGTTCGCCGGGGCGCTGTCCACCGAAAACGCGTAGGCCGGCGAGTCGATCGCGCCGAAGAACGTCCCGAACTCGTCGACGAGGGAGACGTGGAACACGTACGAATACGTGCCGTCGCCCACGACCGCGCCGAACGAATCCGTGCCATCCCAAACCGCGGTGACGCGCGTCGGCGAGTTCACCTGGGTGGACCCGGTGATGCCGGTGTCGACCGTGGTGCACGTATCGAGGCTCACGATCGAGAACTCCCACTGTAGGAAGTAGTCCACCGTGCCGTCGTCTTTGCCCGGAAGCACGTTCAACGGCTCGACATCGGCGTTGAAGAACGTCTCGTCATGGTGTCCATCACCATTCGGGGTCAACAATGGATGGTCGGTCGCGACGTTCGTGAGCCGCAACGAGCCGTCGTCATTGACGAGGTCGAGGCCCGTGTTCAGCGAGGTGAATTGCTCGCGGACCTCGATTTCGACGGTACGTCCGGGCCCCGATGCGAGCAAGACGTCCAGCGTATTGGCGCCCGCGGTGGCCGCGACTTCAGCCTCGATCAGCGCAACGTCGCGGCCGAAACTCGACGGCGACGCGATGGCAGATCCGTTGATCGTGACGTGACCCGACGAGATCGCCGAGTTGCGCACCGTCACGCACACGTCGCCGGCGGTCTCGACGTCGAACGTCGCGACCTCAGCTTGCGGCGTGCCGCGATCACGGGTGAAAACGGTGGGTCCAAAGACCGTGCGTCCGTTCTCGCATGCCGTCGCCGGCACCGTCTGGGGCGAGGGAAGTACATCCATCCCACAGACGAGTCCCTGCTGTTGTTCGCGCAGGTCGACATCTGCGTCGACATTCGCGCAGCCGACGGCAAAAACCGCCGGCAAGCACCACCACCACGTGCGTGAGCCCACCATCCTGACTCCAGATTGTTTTGCGTTTAGCTGTCATCAGAGTACAGAAGGGCGCACCGCACCTCAAACTGGGGGCCCCCGCGGCACGAAAAGCCGACCGAAGGCCGCACTCGATTCGGCGAGACCCCAAAACCCGGGGGGCGCCAACCCCTACGTTTTCACGGCGTTTTCGACCCAAAGATCGGCGCATGTGCGCTTAGAATCAAGGGATCGTCAATCTATTGACGCTGATCACTTTCGTCGACTTCGAGGTGGTAGACGGCCCCGAGGGCATAGTCGAGAAGCCCGATTTCGCCGTCCGATGCTTCGACGAAACTCGAGATGAGACTCGCGGTGTCCAGCAACAGCCGAGAGCGCTTCGACTTCAAGTCGTACGCCCAGATCCTGCCGGACACGAAGTCACCGTAGATGTAGGCCCCGCGCAGTTTCGGGGAGCGCTTGCCGCGATACACGTAGCCCCCCGTCACCGACCGGTCGCCGTTGTCCTGTGAGATCTCGATGATTGGCGGTTCGAGGGCGACTTTCTCACCGCAGTCGCCTTTGCCCAGCGGCTGCAGGTGCAGCGGCGGATCGTAGCAGCGCGTGCCCTCGCGGATGTTCCACCCGTAGTTCTTGCCCTTCTCGACGAGGTCGATCTCCTCCCACGCGTTCTGCCCGACGTCACCGACGTACAGCAGGCCCGTCTGCCGGTCGAAACTGAAGCGCCACGGGTTTCGCAGCCCCCATGCGAACAGTTCGGGTGCTCCGCCGCCCTGGGCGAAGGGGTTGTCGGGCGGTATCCCATAGGGCGGCTTGGCGTCGACATCGATGCGCGCGATGCCACCGAGCAACGTCGACGTGTTCTGACCGTGATTGCCCGGGTCGCCGGCGAGCCCGCCATCGCCGAAGCCGATGTAAAGGTAGCCGTCCGGCCCGAAGCTGACCTGACCTCCGTTGTGGTTCGAATAGGGCTGTCGAACCGTCAGCAGCACCGATTCGCTGGCCGGGTCGAACGAGATCCCATCCGCGCGGCGCTTGAATCGCGAGATGCGCGTACGCCGGTCGCCGTCCTTGGTCGACGTGTAGTTGACGTAGATGAACCCGGTGTCGGCGAACCGGGGATGAAACGCGAGGCCGAGGAGTCCCATCTCGCCGCCCGATGCCACGCGATCGGTGATGTCGAGGGCCACCGACTTTCGCTTCGTCCTCGGATCATTGGGGAACGAGACGATGCGTCCCTTCTGCTCGACGACGTACCACCGCGACGCACTCGTGGGCGCCTGCGTCATGAACACCGGTTGATCGAGCTTGATGCCTTCGAAGACGCGGGTCAGCCGCGCGCCATCGCGCGTCAGGCTATCCGCGGAGGCGTCGGCGACCGGTCGGCGCCCCGAGATATAGAGGACCGTCGCGACACAGGCGAGGGAAGCGAAGACGACGATGAGTACGCGCGCGATTCGACTCTTCATGCCGGCAAGGATGCGGGGCAGGCGCCGAAGTTACAAGCGCACCCGGCGACCGGCGCCCTCGCCGGGATAGATGCGGTGATTGGCGCCCGGCAGTGCAAATCCGTTGAGGAAGCTGCGTCGGGGGCGCTCGCTGCGATTGGGCTGACTGCCGTGGATGACGAATGCACCAAACGCGGCCACGTCACCGGGCTGCAGTGTCACCGCGGTCGCGGTCGCGGCATCGAAGCAGTCGCTGGGCAGCTGGCTCGATCCGGGCGGGCATTCGATGTGCCCCAGTTGATGAGACCCCGGGATGAACTCCAACGGTCCGTTGTCGAGCGTCATCTCGTCGACGGCGGTGACCATCTCGACGAACGAACCGCGCCCGTCGACATCGGTCCACAGATCGGTGCCGTACCGGCGATGCCGGCTGTCCTGATGCCAATCGAATGCGACGCCGTCGCCGGGAAACTTGAAGTGCGCCTGGTTGATGAGCTGGTCGAACTCGTGCCCGCCCAGGATCTGGGAGGCGATGTCGATGAGGCGCGGATCGCGACCCAGGGCATCGAGCATCGGCTCGGCGGCACCGCACCACACGACGCGCTGAATCTGAACCTGCGCGTCGCTCGCGCCGTGCGCGGCGGCGACGACAAACTGGGAACCGCGCACCATGCGTGTCGTGCGAAGTCGGCGCGCCACCTGCTCCAGTCGATCGAACGCTTCCCCCATGCGCTGGACCTCCGCGGCAGAGAACACGTTTCGGAACACAGCGTAACCGTCGCGGTGGTACCCCTCGTGAACGGGGTCAACGAACGGCTTGGTGTCGAGCATTGAGTACCTCTACCGGGTCGCCGTCCCTGGCCTACTTTCGGATCTAACGTGTGGGGGGCACGTTGGATTTCTCTGGATCGAAGGAGACACTGAAATCAAAGACAAAGCCAATTTTTGAGATCCAACGCGCCGCACGGCCGTTTCGGGAACTGTCACCATCACTGCCTGAGGCTCCACATGAATCGCACTCTTGCCACCTTCGTTGCCGTCGTCGTGATCGGCGCCGTCACCACACTCACCCCGCGGGAAGCGGCTGCGTGCGGCAACTCGATGCATCGTTTTCACGAGCTCCCCGAGGTTTCGGTGGTGGAGCGTGCGTGGACCGAGATTCGTAATGGTGCCTACTCCCAGGCGATCGGCATGCTGGCCGCCGAATTCGACGATCTCGACGCTCAGGCGGCGCGCATTGTCGGGACCCAGAACGAAGCCTCGCCGGCCGTCCAGCGCGCCCTCCACGGGATGGCGCTCGCGGTCGTCCGCACGAAGGGCGCCTGGAGCCGCGAGGCCAGCCCGGCGGCGCTGGTCGATGACGCGGCGGCTCAGAACGTCGCGTGGGCCACGGCAGTCCTGGGGCGTCTGGCGGACAAGACGGGTCCCATCACGGTTCATTACTCCGAAGCGCTCGCGCTGGACCCGTTGAAGCGAACCCAGGCGCGCCTCGGTCTGGAACAGGCCGCGGGGCGCGGTGAGCTGGTGGATCCGGCGAGCTGGCAATTGCTCGGCGAGCTGCGCCGACAGAACGGTGACGCCAACGCACGGGAAGCGTTTGACCGCGCGAACGTCGAACCGCGCAGCAAGTCGATCCTCCGCAAGCGGAAGTCACGAAGCGCGAAAGTGGCCGAGTGACAGACTCGCGGTGCTCGGCGAGGATGGACGGCATGCAAGTCCTTCTGTTCTTCGCGCTGATGCTGAGCGCCGCCGGCTGTGAAAAGCAACCGGGTACGGCCGCCGGCGTCGCACAGCCCAGCCCAGCCCAGGCAACGGCCGCCGCGACGCTCGAGCGCTTCGAGTGCAACCGGTGCCACGCCATCGCGGGGATCGCGCCGACGACGGTGAACATGGACTGCCGGGAGTGTCATCGGCAGATCATCCTCGGCACCTACCCCGAGCCGCAGCAGTATCTGGAGATGTGGGACAAGGGGCTCGAGAACATGCGGGACGTGCCGAGCCTCGTCGGCGTGGAGAAGCGCCTGACGCGCGAGTGGTTTGTGCGGTTCGTGCAACGCCCCGAGGACCTGCGCCCCCGGCTTGGCGCGACGATGCCGCGGATGGCGATCACGCCCACGGATGCCGAGTCGCTGGCGGACGCCCTCCGTTTGGTCCCAGCCCGCGACGACGCCACGCTGACCGGTGACCCGGAGCGCGGGCGGGCGGTGCTGGACGCCCGGGGCTGTGGCTCGTGCCACACGATGAGTGGGCTCGACACGCCGATCGTGCCGAGCCCGATCGGCGTGGAGATGGACCCGGATCTGCTGGCGCGCGCGACGCTACTCGCACCCGACCTGCGGCATGCTCGCGACCGATTTCGGCGCGAACAGCTCGTCGCATGGCTCATGAACCCCTCCGCGATGAAGCCCGATGCGCTGATGCCCAGGGTCGGGCTCACCGAAGCCGAGGCGCGGGATGCCGCAGCGTTCATTGTCTCAACCCCGCTCACCGCCTCAGCCGCGACGGCGACCCCCGACCGGCTCCCCGTTTTGGAACGCACAGTCGGCTGGAAGGAAGTGCAGACCAAGCTGTTCGACGAAATCTGTCTGCACTGCCACTCCGATCCCAAATACAACGAAGGGGACGGCGGCCCAGGCAACACCGGGGGATTCGGGTACGCCGGCAAGAAGCTCGATGTCTCCTCGTACGAGCGCGCGGTCCGCGACCGGTCGTTCTATGCGGCAGGGGCCGACGGGACGCCGAAGATGGTCGCCCATCTGATGGCGCGTCACGACGAGGTCGCATCCCGTCCGGGCGCGCGGCTCGGGATGCCGCTGGGTTTCCCGCCCATCGATCTAGTTCGGATTCAGTTGTTGGAGAGCTGGATCGCGCAGGGACTTCCGGAGTAGCGCTACTCGCCCATCTTGCAGTGTGTCGCACCGGCGGGCACCGGCTTGCCGTCGGGGCACGTCACGTCCTTCCAGTCTGTATCGTGCACGACGGATGTGCCGAGGGTTGCGCCGGTCATGTCGGCGCCCTCCAGTTTCGCGCCGCGCAGGTCGGCGCCGACGATGTGCGCGCCTTTGAGAATCGCGCCCTTCAGATTTGCGGCCGAAAAATCGGCGCCGTCCAGCACGGCACCCGTCAGATTCGTCCCCTCGAGTTGGGCTTCGCGGAACGACGCGCCATTTGCCTGGGCCTTGCTGAGATCGGCGCCATTGAGCTTGGCCTTGTCGAACTTCGCCTGGACCATCTTCGCCCCGCCCAGGTTGGCGCCGCTCAGATCCGAGGACGCGAGATCGGCGTGATTGAGAGCGGCCTCGGAGAGGTTGATCTTCTTCAGGTCCATCCCGCGCAGCTTGGCGTCGATGAAGCTCTGCTTCGCGCAATCTCCTCCCGGCAGCAGGTGGCAGGGCGCGGCTTCGTCACACGCCGCGCCGGCGATGGCGATCGTCATCAACAGGACCGTGCACTGGATTCGCATGAAGGCTCCGCGTGGACATTTAGGCATCAACGCCCGGAGTGTAACCGGGAGACCCCGGATAAGCGAGCAACGTGCCGGACGCCAGTCAAGTGACGCGCGTGCTCCAGAACGTCTCGAACTGGCGCACAAAACCCTCCTGCAGGTCATTCTCGATCGCACCCGAGCGCGCGGCCCGGACGTGGATGATCGCATCGTCGCCGCTCTCCCCCAACGAGATGAGCACGCACGCAGCCACGGTCCCAGCGCGGCCAAGCCCGCCGCGGCAATGCAGGACGACGCGCGTCCCGGTGCCGAGCGCCGAGCGGATCGTGCGGACCGTGGCGACAAACGATGCCATGTCGTCAGGGACTCCGCCGTCGACGATCGGAAACCAGTGGCTCGTCATGCCGCGGGAGCGAATCGCATCGCGGAGGTTGGGGATCTTGAGGAGCTCGAACTCGAACTCCTCGAGCAACGTCACGACGCACGAGACGCCAAAGTGGTCGTTCAGTCGGTCGAGGTCGCTGCGCAGATCGCGTTGCCAGGTGTAGTTGCCGGTCAATGACGGCCCGTGTTTCCCCGGAGCAAAGGTCAGTCCGAGCGACCGTCCGGCGACGAAATCGACGCGAATCGGCGACGTCTGACTGGTCTTGATCTGGGCCGTCAAGGCTTGCCTCCTTCGATGATAATCGGCGGCTTGTCGTCCCGATCCGGGGGCGCATCGGCAAACACGTCAATCGGATCGGACTTCTTCTTGGTGACGGTTTTCTTGGCTTTCGGCGAGGACTTGCGCCGCACCTTCGGGGCGTCCTCGGCCACCGGCTCCTCGACCACAGGTCGCTGGACCGGGGGCTCGGGCGCGCCATCCATCACTTTCGTCACGATGAACAAGCTGATCGCGAGCACCACGAGCCCTACGAGGACGAACCGCGCCATCTCGAAGCGCGACGACGACCGCGGGCTGCGGGACTCGGTCGGGCGAGCCGGCCGCTCGAAGTCGAGATCGGCCGACGCATACGACACCGACGGCGCTCGCGCCATCGGTCGCGACGGCGGCTTGGCGTGCGGCGGCGCGGCGGGGGGCTCCGGCTCGCCGGGCTGCACGCTCATGAACTCACCGGTCACGGGGCTCAGCACCAGCGCCTGGGCGTCGGGTCGCTCCAGCGCGGGAGCCGCGCTGTTGAACGCGTCCCACCCTCCCCCTTGCCGGCCCGACGTCGGCGGGGGTTCTTCGCGGGAGACCGGCGGATGATCCTCGCGCTGCACCTGGGTATCCGCGTCGTCGGGGGGCGCACCCACGCCCGCAGTCCCGGGCGGTTGCCACGACCGGGGTTGAGGGACCCGCTCCGCGGAGAGCTTCGCGTTGATCAGGTTGAGAAACGACGCCAGGTCGGGCGGGTGCAGTATCAGCGGTCCCCACCCAAGCTGCTGCCGGATCTCGATCAGGGCGTGTCGAACCGCGACGGCCGAACCGGGTCGGTCCCGGGGGTCCTTGCACAACAACGAGACGCACAGGTCCGCAAGCAGACGGGGGACGTAGCCGCGCTCGACGGCATCGTCCAAGGTCGGCGGGTCCCCCTGGATTTGCTTCACCGCGATTTCCATCGCCGTGCCGCCCCGAAAGGGCAGCTCGCCGACCAGCATGTAGTACATGCAGATGCCCGCAGCGTAGAGGTCGGCGCTGGGGGTCAGATTGTGACCGCGGACTTGCTCGGGGGCCATGTAACTCGGCGTCCCGCAGAGCACGCCGTCCATGGTGACATTCGCGGTGTCGGCGAACGATCGAGCGATGCCGAAATCGAGGACCCGCAACCGAACCGAGCCGTCCGCGGACACCGAGATCTGGATGTTCGATGCCTTGAGATCGCGATGAATCACGGCGTGCGCGTGGGCTTCTGCCAGCGCGGCGCACAGCTGCATCATCAGCTCGATCACGAGGTTCGGATGCATGCGACCGCGGCGCACCAGATTCGACAGCGGCCAGCCGTCGATGAGCTCCATCGCGTAGTAGACGAGACCGGCGTCCTCGCGGTGTCCGAAATCGACGAGCTGCACGATGTTCTGGTGATCGATCGCCGAGATCAGGCGCGCCTCGCGAAAGAACCGCTCGCGCATCGTGCCCGCGTCATCGCGAATGACTTTGACCGCGACGAGTCGATCGATGGAGAGCTGCCGGGCCCGGAAGACGGTGCCCATGCCGCCCGCCCCGATCGGCTCCTGAATTTCGAAGCCGCCCAGCACCTGACCACGCAGCATGGCGGCGAGGTTGTGCCTGTCGTTTGGTCCGTCGTCGGGCCCTTCTCGGTCGTCCACAGCAGTACCTTACTGGACACAATCGCGAAGGAAAACCCGCGCGACGCGGCGAGCAGTTGACATGCACCCCCGCGATGACTAGAAGCCATGGTGTCCTCCGCTGATGAGCCGAGTCAAAAACTCGTTGATTCACAGCGTTGTCCAGCACACTCATGCTAAGCAGGTCGATGGGAAGACGTAGACGTAGAGGCGGCGGCGCTCCAAGGGAGAACTCGAACTCCGGTTCGAACTCCAACTCCAACTCGGAGCAACGGCTGCAGCAGCTGACAGAACGGCTCGCTGATTACACCCCCGTGCAACCCGACGATCGAATCCGACTCGAGACGACGCCGGAGGAGCACACCGGCCGTGTGATCGACTTGATCGCGCCGATGGGACGTGGACAGCGGGTACTCATCACGAGCCCGCCCAAAGCGGGCAAGACGCTGATGCTGCAAGCGATCTCGCTGGCGGTCCACACCAACCATCCCGAAATCCACCAGATGGCGCTGCTGGTCGACGAGCGGCCCGAGGAAGCGACAGACTTCAAACGAAATCTGCCGATCCCGGTGTACGCCTCGACGACCGACAAGGGTCCCAAGGAGCACATCCGCACCGCGGAACGCGTGTTCGTGGAGGCACTGGAGCGGCTGTACGCCGGCGAAGATGTGCTGATCCTGATGGACTCGATCACGCGCCTCGCACGCGCCTACAACACCGTGCACGGCAACTCGAGCCGCACGTTGTCGGGCGGCGTCACCGCGGGCGCTCTGGAGCGTCCGCGGCAGTTGTTCGGCGTGGCCCGCAACTTCGAAGACCAGGGCAGCGTCACGATCGTGGCCACGGCACTCATCGACACGGGCAGCCGGATGGATGAGGTGATCTTCCAGGAGTTCAAGGGCACCGGCAACAGCGAGGTCGTGCTGGACCGCAAACTCAGCGAACGACGCCTGTGGCCCGCGGTCGACATTGCGGCCTCGGGGACCCGACGCGAAGATCTGCTCCAGGACGCGATCGAGTCCGATAAGGTCTCGAACATGCGTCGAAAGCTGTCCGACATGGGCGACTTCGACAAGCTGGAGTGGCTGCTCAAGTCGATCAAGAAGACCCGCACGAATCTAGAACTTCTGAAGTCGAATTTCTGATGCGGGCACGGCTGCTGGCGCTGTGGATCGTCACTTCGCTCGCCGGATGCGGCGGTTGTGACCAGCCCGTCGCAAACTCGGCGAGCAATGCGTCGACCGCCGACATGGGACCGCGCAGCGACGAGGGTGCGAACGCGGCCACGAATGCGGGCGGACTCGATTCGGACGGCGACGGGCTGTCCGACGAAGCCGAGATCGCGGCCGGGACAGACCCCAACGATCCAGACAGCGACGGCGACGGGATCCTCGATGGCAACGAGGTCATCGCGGGCACCGACCCACTGCGCGCCGACGAGGCTTGCGGCTCGGACGCCTACACCGCGGTCCTCGCCGACAAGCCGGTCGACATCATCTTCGTCATCGACAACTCGTCGAGCATGGACGATGAGCTCGTGGCGGTGGAACGCAACATCAACGAGAACTTCGCCGATATCATCCAGAGCAGCGGCATCGACTACCGCGTGATCATGGTGTCGTCGCACGCCGCGCCCGAAGACAACCACCTGTGCATCAGCGCCCCGTTGTCGGGCACCGACTGCATGCCGCCACCGGCGGCGCCCGTGAACGGTCCTCGCTTCTTCCACTACGACATCGGCGTCAACTCCGAGGACTCCTTCCGGGTGTTCCTCGA
>JBFIHF010000103.1:0-17485 GCA_041601915.1 Bradymonadaceae bacterium | reverse complement strand
GGCGGGCAGCAACGACGGGGCTTTCGTGTCGTTCTCGAAAAACTGGTAGAAAGATCGGCCCAGATTTGGGTCGCCTCGTATGGGAGGGCAACAACGAAACTGTTGGCCTTTCATGGAGCCCGATGATGAATGCAAAACACCTACTTTTTTTCGCGACGTTCCCTTTGCTCACCGCCTGCGGGGCGTTGGACAAGTCCGAGAAAACCGCCTGCCACACGAGCAGTGACTGCCTGGAAGGTTCCTGCGTGAGCGGGACGTGCCAGATCCAGCAACTCAGCACCGAGAACAACTCGACCACGCAGAGTAGCCCGCGCGACGAGGTGCCCGGCGCGCGAGATGCGATCCTCGACTCGATCGCTCGACCGTGTGATGCCGACAGCGAATGCGCCGACGGGCTCACGTGCATCGAGGGCGGCTGCGTGTGCTGCGAGATCGTGCTCGAGAACCCCAACGGATCGGGCTACCTGTGCCAGGATCAAGTGACGCCGAGCAAACTCGACGAATGCGTGCCGCGCGTCGGGGACCCCGACGCGGACCCGCTGCTGGCGCTCGGTACGAGCTGCTCGAGCCAGTTGGATTGCGGCGGTGAGCTGACCTGTGCGGTCGATGAGTCCTGCTCGGGCGGAACCTTCCGTGGCTGCGAAGGCGAGACGACATACGAATCGCTGTGTATGTGCTGCATACGCATCGCGAGCGACGAGGACGAGCTGTTCCCGGGCGCCTTCGACTGCTCGCCGGATCCTGAGTTTTTCCGGACACATTGCAGCTAGCGCCCGAGCGCTCGAGTTGCTGCGACGTAGCACGCGGGGTAGCGTCGCAAGGTGTCGGGCGCTACGCACATCGTTCAGGGGCGGAGGTTTGGTCCGTACGTCCTCGATCGACGGATCGGTCAGGGCGGGATGGGCGACGTGTGGTCGGCGACCCACGACCGGCTGCGCCGTCCGGCGGTCGTGAAGCTCATTCGCCCCGACCGCCTCGCGGACAGTCCACAATCGCAACACGTCGTTTCGCGCTTCGAGCGGGAGGCCGCGGCGACCGCGACGCTGACGTCACCGCACGTCGTGCGGCTGTACGACTACGGCGTTGATGACGACGGCGTCTGCTACCAGGTCATGGAGCTCCTCGACGGCTGCACCCTTGGCGAGCTCGCCGCGCGTACCGGCCCGATGCCCGTGGCGCGCGCGATCCATCTGCTGCTGCAGGCCTGCGAGGCGTTGGGGGAGGCCCATCAGCTCGAGATGGTTCATCGCGACATCAAGCCGGCCAACTTGTTCGTGTGCATGGTCGGGCTGAGGCGGGACTTCGTGAAGGTCCTCGATTTCGGGCTCGTGCGGCAACCCGACGATGTGGAGCTGACCGCCGCGAACGTCGTGGCCGGAACGCCGGGGTACATGGCCCCGGAGTCGCTGCTGAAGAGAGACGCCGTCGACGCGCGCTTCGATGTGTATGCGTTGGGGTGCGTGGCGTACCTGCTGACCGCGGGACGGCGCGTGTTCGAGGGAGAGACGTCGTACGAGATCATCGACCGCCACATCCACGCGACGCCGGCGCGCCTCGACGATCTCGTCGGTGCCGCCACCGATTTCGCGGACGTCGTGGCGCGGTGCCTCGCGAAGTCGCCCGTTGATCGACCGGCCGACGCCCGGGAGATGGGCCGCCTCCTCGCCGCCTGCACCGATGCGGGCGACTGGTCGGACGAGGCGGCAGAGACCTGGTGGGTTGGGGCCCCAACCGCGGCCGCGCCGCCGGAACCACCGGCCGAGCCACCGGAGCCACCGTCGAGGCGACGCTGGTCAGCGTCGACCTCACCGAGGTTCCGTCGCTGGTCGTGCTGCCGTTCGAGAGCCTCTCCGCGGCTCCAGACCACGATTTCTTCGCCGAAGGGCTCACCGAGGATCTCATCATCGAGCTCTCCAAGATCGGAGACCTGTTCGTGATCAGCCGCAACTCGTCGTTGTCGTATCGAGGGCGCGAAGTGGATACGGCGAGCGTGTGCGCGGAGCTGGGGGTCAAGCACGTGTTGCGGGGCACTGTGCGTCGCAGCGGCGACCGCTTGCGGGTCACGGCGACGCTGCAACGCGGCGAGGATGCCGCGAACATCTGGGCGGAGCGCTACGATCGCGCGATCACGGACGTGTTCGGCCTGCAGGATGAGCTCGTGGAAGCGATCGTCGCCGTGCTCGCCGTGAAGCTGACGAGCACCGACGAGCAGCGGCTCGGCGTGTATGGAACGGACGTGGTCGAGGCGCTCGATCTCTTTCTTCGGGGACGCCAGCTCATGCTCCGGCACAACCGGGAGTCGATCATGGCCGCGCGCGATCCGCTGTTGCGCGCGATCGAGCTCGACCCCGCCTTCGCGCGCCCGTACGCCACATTGGGGGCGACGTACTTGCTGGACTTCATCAACGGTTGGAGCGCGAATCCACCGCTGGCGATGGCGCGGGCGGAGTCGCTGGCGGGGGGCGCCGCGCTGCGCGAGCCGAACAACCCCGACGCCCAGTTCACGCTCGGCTTCGCCGCGCTGCTCGGGCGTCGCTACACCGAGGCGCAGTCGGTCGCGGAGGCTCTGATTGGTCTGGACCCGTCGCCAGGTCATCACTTGATGGCCAACGTTCTCCACTACACGGGGTTCGACGAGCGGGCGCTGCGCCATCTCGACCTCGCGGTGAAGCTCGATCCGCATCACCCGGACATCACGCTCTACTTTCGGGCGATGATGCTCTTCGGCCTCGCTCGCTACCGCGAGGCGCTGCAGAGCCTGCAGGAGCGTGCGCGGCGCAATCCGACGAGCGACAGCACCCACGCGATGATCGCGGCGACACTGGGTCAACTCGGCGAGGCCGAAGGCGCCCACCGGGCCTGGGCGCGGACGCTGGAGATCAACGCCGCGTACTCGGTGCACCATCGCGCGCGGGTGCTGCCGTATCGCGGGACGGATACGTTCGACCGCGTCGTCGTTGGGCTGCAAACCGCGGGGATCACGATTCAATAACGATCCACTGATTTCCTAGCGGCATCTCTTGCGCAGCGCTTCGACGGCGTTGCGCGCGGCACCCGGCTCGAGCTCGTGAACGAGCGATTCGAGGTCTACGCACTTGCCGGCGCGAAGATACAGCTGGGCGAGCGGTTGCGGATCGTTCCAGCGTCGTCTCAGGCGCATCAAAACCCGCGCGGCGGCCGTGATCTCGCCGTTCGCCTCGAGCACCCACGCCTGCGAACCCCAGCAGATCCGTTGGTCGGCGGGCGGGATCGGCGACACGCAAAAGATGTCGTGGTGGCGTTGGACGAAGTCGATGAGGGTGGGGTCGGGCGGACCGCGCAGCGTCAAGGCTTCGCGGTGTGCATCGCGAACGAGGGCCGGGTTGGTGGCCGCTTCCTCCAGCACGCGGCGAGCCCCGTCGATGTCGCCGGACGCACGCAGGGCGCGGGCCAGTAGCAACGGGGCGTCGATGCCGGACGTCTCGTGCCGCTCGGCGTCCAGTACCAGCTCAGCCCACAGCCGCGAAAGCAGGGGTTGATCGATTCGAAGATACACTTTCGCCGCCAGGCGATAGACGGCGATGTCACCCGGTCGTTGTTCGGCGAGGCCCACGACGAATGCGGACGCGCCATCGGGGCCGTCGCGATGGCGAATGCGTTCGGACACCCGGTCCCACATCGCGGGGGAGTCTTTGAGGACCGCGACGCGGAGCTCCACCGATTTCACCGCGATGATGAAACGCTCGATGAAACGGTCGCTCGTGTGGCCCTCGGCGAACAGTTCTCCGAAGGCCTTTGCCCCGCGCCCAACGTCGACCTGCGCGAGAACCTGTGCGCGGTACAGACGAACGCGTGGGCTCGGCTCGCGCTGCACGGCAAAGTCCGCCAGCGCCAATGCCCGCTGCGGCTCCGCCGCCGCGGCAGCTTGGGTGGCGTACTTCACGTAAGGCACGTGACTCGCCGGGATCCGCCACACTTCGCGGGTCAGCGCTTCGGGGGCGGTGAGTGGCGCCGGCGCGTACCACGCGTAGTACGCCTGCGCGGCAAGCATGGAGCTGGCCGCCAGCACGACCAGCGCGGCCGCAGCAACGGGCCACTTGACGGCGACGTGGCCGGTGCCGAAGTGCCGGGCACCCTGCGAGGACTTCTGGCGTCGGGACCACAAGAGTTCCAGCCACACGACCACCGGCATGCCAATGCCCAACGCGAGCAGCGGAAAGTGAAGCTGGGCCAGAATCCCGATGTAGACCGCCGTGACGATCGCGACCGCATAACGCGGGCTACGGGCGCCGTCGACGCCGGACTTGATGACCGCCCCGATCTGCACCACTGCCGCGGCGATCATCAAGAGGCCCAACGGCAGGCCAAACGACAGCAGGATCTCGAGCGTGTCGTTCTCGATGACGGGAATCGACGCCGCCACGACGACCGACCAGTCCACGTAGGCCGGGATGACGGACCCGACGCTGCCCGCGCCCGCGCCGATCCGCCAGTAGTCCATGCTCGCCGCGGCACCGGCCCCGAGGAGATCGAGCCGTCCGCCGTGTTCGCCGCTCAGTACGATGCGGCTCAAGAACGCCGCTCCGATGCGGTGTAGGTCGAGCCACAGCGCCACGATCGTGCTGAGCGCCGCGACGGACGCGACCCCGATCTTGACGTCCAGTCGCATCTTTCGGGGTCGCCCCCGACGAAACCATTGCACGATCGCGGCGGTGAGTGCGGTCGCGGCGAGGGCCAGCCCGACGCCGTCCGAATTCTGGGCGAGGGCGGCGACGAGCAGGATCGGGACGCACACGCCGAACACCGCCGCGCGACGGGGGTGGTCTCGTCGAAGGCCCAGCGCTGTGGCGCCCGCGACCAGAGCGGCGAAGCCGAAGAACAGGCCGCCGTGGTTGGTGCTCAGAAACGTGCTCGGTCCGCGAAACCCGACCACCGGTTCGTAGAGCCCGAAGAACGTGGTCGCCTTGGTGCTGTACAGCATGAATCCTACCGCGAGATCGACGATCGCCAGCGGTACGAGCCACTGCGCGAATCGACCCCATGCCCGCTTGCCCCGCACGTTCGCGGCCCAGATGGCCAACGCCGCGAGTCCCACGTAGCGCAACGCGCGGTCGGCGGTGGACCGCGGATCGAGCGACAGCGGCCGCCACGCCTCCGGTTCGATCCCCGCGAGCTGGCAGCCCGTTTCGTAGATCGACCATCCTTGGGGATTGAGGACCGTGTGCAGCACCGGCGGGACAGGCACCAGCTGAACGAAACACAACACCGTCGCTAGCGCGAGGGCGAGGCCGACGAGGGATACCAGCACGTCTCGGTCGCGACCGCGCAGGTACGCCACCGTGAGCATTGCGGCCACGATCGCGAGCGATGCCGCCGCCCCGGCCACCGCGGTGTGCACGCCGCCGAGACCGAACACCACCAGCGTGATCGCCAGCATGGCTGCGATGTCGGAGGCTCGACGCATCGCGGCACGGTAAGAGGGCGTCCAAGAAAAGTAAAACCCCGAGCCGAAGCCCGGGGTCTTATTTGCCGACTCATCGGGGGGAACGAGTCGGCGATGCTGGCACCTGCCACGAAGGCAGATGCGCTCGATCATCGCTTCCGGGGGAAGATGCGACAACCACGAAGCAGCAAGACTGCAGTTGGGGAGTTGAGGGGGCCATCTCGCCAACACCTGCTGTTCGAGTGGAAAATTACAGTAGGAGTGTTACGGCGTCAAGGGATATCGACGCTTCGAATTCGTGCAAAAATCGCTGCATCCCCATGCTGTTGTCCGATCTCAAACTCGTCCACGTAGGTTGTTCCGGCGGTGCGAAACCAGTGATCGATAGCAGCCATCAGCCCCACGTCGCTGCCGACCCGAATGCGGATCATCGTGCGACGATCTTTGTAGGCGAGGTCGACGAACAGGCCCAACTGCCCCAGAGCCGGTCCAGGCTCCATGGCGCGCAAATTCAGCGTATGCACGTCGTCGCCCGCTTCATCGGCCAGTAAACGCGGTGCGGGCGCCGCGGGGGCCGCCTCTTCGGCGGGAGCCAACGCCGCCGCGAACTCGGCCCGCAGGTCGTCGGCCTGCGCCCGCGTCAAGTCATCCCGTGGCGGTGCCGCTCGAACTTTGCCGCGATCGATCGGGCGCACATCGGCAAACGCGTTTTGCATTTCGCGCTGTTCACGGAGGCGCTGCACCTCTTCGCGGGACGCCGCATCGACCGGGGCGTCCGCAGGGGGCGCCGCTTCGTCTTCCTGGGGAGCGCCGTACTTCCCGCGAAACACGTCCGCGGGGGACATCGACGCGAGTGCCTTCTCAAAGGCCGTGCGGTCGTCGTCGTCGCCCATCCGAATCAGCCGCCTTTCGCCGGCGCTGGCTTGGGCAGCTTCAGCTCTTTGGGCGGCGCGGGATTCGAGTACTCGTACTCGAGGACGTAGCGCGCGAGGCCCGAACCTCCGAACAACGGTGCCGGGTACTCGAACGTCAGTTCGCTGGTTCCTTCGGAGGGCCGGTCGAACAGCACAAAGTCGGAGAGCTTGTCGCCGGGCGCGATCGTCGTCGTTCCGTCCCGCTGGCCGTCCACGGTCGTCGAGGACGCGAACTTCACACGCTTGAACGTGGTGTCCTTGCCGTACAGGGATGCCCCTCGGCCGCCGACCGACCGGTGTGCGGGGTCGTACGAGACCGGTGCGGTCCCGTTGTTTTCGATCTCGTAGCTGATCTTCAGCAGCGGCTCCGAGCTGAACCCCTCGCCCTGGAGTGTGTCGCGGGTCTTCAGGTACAGGATCTCGCTGCCGACCACGGTGAACGTCGTGGTCCCGAATGCGACGGGCTCGCCCACCGCGTACATCTTCGGACCTTTTGCGGCGGTCGGCTGAAAGTCGAGTTTGAACAGCACCGGGAACTTTCCGCGGTGCATCGCGGGGGGCAGGCTCAGGATCAGCGGCCCGCCCGTCGCGGGCACTTCGAACAGCAGGACGTCCGAGATGCTCGCGCCCTTCTCGATCGTTTCGCTCTTCGTGATCTGGCCACCCAGGGAGCCCTTGGAGAGCATCACGCCATTAATGAGCTTCTTGCTCTTCGGCGGCAGGTCGTCGGCGTCCTCGCCGGTCGGGGCGTGGTACAACATCGGGGTCTGCGCTTCGCTGCTCTGCTGGGTCGAGTGGGTCGGCGAGTACGTGAAACTGCCCTCGCCGACATTCTTGAGCGTCACCCCGATCAGCACCGCGGGCTGCGGGTACTCGTAGGTGTTGTCGTTCTCCGCGACTTCCAGATAGCGGACCTCGTGCTCGGCGACCGTGAACTCGATCCCGCCCACGGTGGCCGTGTTGCCTTGCGCTACGATCGGCTTCTCGCAGGCCACCGCAAGCAACAGGACCGTCGCTACGCTCGCTCGAACGCCAATGCCGATGCTTGATTGAAGTGTCATTGAGCTACTTGGCGGGGGAGGTCTGCGAACAGATTACGTCACGGAACCTATCATCGCGAGTTTCGGACGGTCAACCTCTTCGCTCGCTGGTCAGCGCCGAAAGATGCGCCGCACGCGCGGGGAGATGTTCGTCAGGATTTCGTAGCTGATCGTGTCCCCACGCAGCGCGAGCTCATCGATCGAGATCTCGTCGTCGCCGCGTCGGCCGAAGATCAGGACTTCGTCGCCGGCCACGGCGTCGGGCACGTCCGTCACATCGACCATCGCGACATCCATGCAGATGTTGCCGACCACCGGGCAGCGGACACCGCGCACGAGCACGTGGCCCCCGTTGGACATGAACCGCGGAAACCCGTCGTTGTACCCCGCGGCGATCGTGGCGATCCGGCGCGGCTCGTCGGGTCGGAACATGCGCCCGTACCCCACGGACTCCCCGGGAACCACGCTCTTGACGTAGGTGATCTCGGTCACGAACTGCAGGGCGGGGACGATCCCCTCGGCTTCGTCGCCGACTTCCAGCGAGGGGTGCACGCCGTAGAGCCCCAGCCCGACCCGGACCATGTCGTAGCGCGCCTCGGGGAACCGCCACGCCGCCGCGGTGTTCGCGGCGTGAACGATGCGGGGCACGACGTCGGCGTGGGCGAGCGCGGCGATGACTGCTTCGAACGTCGCGATCTGTTGTCGCGTAAACGCGTCCTCGCGCACATCGTCGGCGACCGCGAAATGCGTCATGATCCCGTCGAAGCTCAGGTGGGGGCTCGCGTCGATCCGCTGGCAGAATGCGAGGGTCTCGTCGGGTTCCACACCGAGGCGGTTCATGCCGGTGTCCACTTCGACATGCACCGGGAGCACGACACCGCGGCGCTGGGCTTCTCGCTCGAGGGCCTCCAGCGCGGTCGTCTCGAAGATGAGCGGGGTGAGGCGATACTTGACGACCTTGTCGGCCTCCGACGGCCGGACGTTGCTGACGACGATCGGGAGCTCGATCCCGCGCTGTCGCAGCGGGATCCCCTCGTCGGGGAACGCGACCATGAAGGCGTCGACCCCGGCGTGCACCAGCGTCAGTGCGACGCGGTTGGAGTCGTTGCCGTAGGCGAAGCTCTTGATCACGGCCATCAGGCCGGTGCCGTCGCCGAGCGCCCGCCGGATCACTTGCACGTTTTCACGGATCGCGCCGAGGTCGACGTACAGTTTGGTGGGGGCGACGCTCTCCAGCAGCGTGCTCGCGGCGCGCTCGAGCCCCATCGCGCGCGAACCCTTGAGCAGCACGTAGTCGCCTGGTTGCACGAGATCTTCGAGCAGCTCCTCGAGGCCTTGATGCGACGCGAGCTCCCACACCCGGGAAAACGGCAGGCCTTCGCTGACCGCTGCACGGCCCGCCCCGCGGGCCAGCGGCCCGACCACGATCAGGAAATCGATGCGCAGCCGCGCCACGAGGCGGCCCAGTTCGTCGTGTGCGCTTTCGGCCGCCGCCCCGAGGTCGAGCATGTCGCCGAGGATCGCGATCGTGCGGCTGCCCGCCGAGTAGTGCACCAGCGCGTTGAGCGCCGCCGCAGCCGACACCGGATCGGAACTGTACGCGTCGTTCACCAGGGTCACCCCGGCCGGCGTCGTGTGCATCTCCATGCGCATCGGCGCGACTTCGAACGAGGCGAGGCCTTCGCGAATCGTCGCGATCGGCACGCCGAGCTGATCGGCGGTCGCGACCGCCGCGGCCGCGTTCCACACGTTGTGTCGCCCCGGCACGTTGAGTCGGATCGGCTCGATGTCGCCATTCAACAGGCGCATCGTGATATCGAACCCGTCCTTATCCGCGGCGACCTTCACGATGCGGTACTTGGCGTCGTACGCCTCGCCGAACCCGAACAGCTGGAGTCCCTTGAGGTTGGCGAGCCGCCCGCGCAGCACCGAGTCGTCGGCGTTCCAGATCAGCGGGCCGTGCAGGTCCGAAAACAGCCGAAGTTTTTCGCTCGCCGTGACCTCCACGTCCCCGAATCCGGCGAGGTGCGCTTCGCCGATGTTCGTGATGACGCCGAACTCTGGCGCGATCATTTCACGCAGACGGTCCATCTCGCCCGGTTGGCTAACTCCCGCCTCGATGATCGCGATCTCGTGCTCCGGTCGGATGCCGAAGATGCTGTGCGGGACGCCGACCTGGCTGTTGAAACTGCCCGGGGATCGCATCGTCGTGAGCTGGCGGCCCACGATCGCGGCGAGCATCTCCTTGACGATCGTCTTGCCGTTGGACCCCGTGATGCCGACGACTTTGCCGGCGAAACGCTGCCGGTGCGCCGCCGCCAGCGCCTGCATCGCGGCGCGCGTGTCGTCGACGCTGATGACGGCCTTGAAGCGGTCCGCGTCGGCGTGGTCGCGATCGACGATCGCGGCGACCGCGCCGGCCGCCGCCGCGTCGACGAGGTAGTGGTGTCCGTCGAAGTTCTCGCCGCTCAGCGCCACGAACAGCGACGCGGGACCGATCGGTACGCGCGTGTCCGTCACGATCTCGTGGATCAGCAGCAGCTCGGGGCCGCGCACGAGTTTGCCGCCCACGATCTCGGCGATCGCTGCGATGGTGAAGTGAACGCTCACGACCAGATTCGGAACATCGGGTTGACGGGGGATACGCCCTCACCCAGGGAGGGCGCGGCTTCGATGGCACCGCTGATGAACTCGCGCGCCCAGCCGATCGATTCCAGCAGCTCGTCGCCCTCGGCGAGTCGCGCCGTGATCGCCGCCGAGTGCGCACAACCCGAGCCGTGCACGCGCTTGGTGTCGACGCGGTCGGCTCCGAACTCGGTGAACCCGGTGCCGTCGTAGGCGATATCGCGCACGATGCGGTCGAAGTGCGAGCCCTTGATCAGCACGTTGCGCGCCCCGCGGTCGAAGATCGCCTTCGCCGCGTCTTTCATCGACGTCGGTCCCTCGACTTTCCGCCCGGACAGCGCCGCGGCCTCGAACCGGTTCGGTGTGATGAGCAACGCCTTGGGCAGCATCCGCGCCACAAACGCTTTCACGGCCGCCTCCGGCATCAGCGGGTCGCCGTGCTTGGAAACCATGACCGGATCCACGACGAGGTTGACGACGTGCCACTCCTCGAGCGCCTCCGCGACCATGCCGATCATGCGCTCGGTCCCCAGCGCGCCGGTCTTGACGGCGACGGGCGGCAGGTCTTCGAACACGGCCGCACACTGCGATTGCACCAACAACTCCGGCAGCATGTGGATCTCGCGCACGCTCACGGTGTTCTGCGCGGTCACGAGGGTCAGCACCGAGGTGCCGTAGACCCCGCACGCCGCAAACGTCTTGAGGTCGGCTTGGATCCCGGCGCCGCCGCCGCAGTCGCTCCCTCCGATCGTCAGCGCGATCGGGGGTACCCGTGCCGCCTTCTTGTTTCCGCCCAGCGCATCGAACAGGTCAATCATTGTGGTTCCAGTTGCGCGGCGGTGTGGCCGAAGCGTCGTTCGCGGCTGCCGAACTCGCGAAACGCCTGTAACAGCTCCGGTTCCCGGAAGTCGGGCCACAGCGTCGGGGTCACGAAGAACTCCGCGTACGCGATCTGCCACAGCAGAAAGTTCGAGACGCGAAACTCGCCGCTGGTCCGGATCACCAGATCCGGATCCGCGTCGGGCGGCGTAAACATGTGGGCGGCGAGCACGTCGGCATCGATCGCGTCGGGCTCCAGCGTTCCGGCGGCGACTTCACGGGCGATGCGCTGCGTCGCCCGCACGATCTCCTCGCGACCGCCATAACTCACCGCGACCTGGAGCAGCATCTCTCCGCCGGCGGTGTCGGCCTCCAGTTGTGCGATCGCGCCCTGCAGGTTCTCCGACAGGCGTTCGCGCTCGCCGATGATGCGCAGCTCGACCTTGTTCGCGATCAAGCGGTTGCGCTCGCGCTTGATGTACAGATCGAACAACGTCATCAGCCCGCCGACTTCGTCGTCGGGGCGGCCCCAGTTCTGGGAGCTGAACGCGTAGAGCGTCAGTGACTTCACGCCGAGGTAGCGGCAACATTCGACAACGACGCGCACGGACTCTGCGCCTTCGTGATGGCCGCGGATGCGCTTCATGTCGCGCTGCGTCGCCCAGCGACCGTTGCCATCCATGATCGCCGCGACGTGCGCGGGTACCGGGCCATCGTAGGCCCGCAGCACATCTTCGTCGGCGGTCAGGCCCCCCAACATCGTTGACGGTCGTTCTCTCATCGGACCGATTTATCACAGGTGGCCCGTCGGGCGTTAGGCGGAGGCGTAGCCGTCGCGGGTCCACTGCGCGAGGCGCACGCGGAGTCGGCGCGACTTGTCGCGGGCGATCGCTGCGCACTCGTGATCGTGATTCAAGCCGAACGCCGCCTCGATCTGGGTCGGCGTGAGCTCCGCGGTACGAAGTCGCGCGACATGGGCGAGCACCGCGGAGGCGAGGTAGATGTGCGGCGCGACGTCGTCCGGGGCTGCGGTCGCGCGCGGCGCATCGTCGGACAGCGGGAACGTCTTCTGGGTCTCGCGCACGATGAACGCCATGCGCGCGATGCCATCGGGGCGCCCCGCGAGGCGCACGAACACATCGGCGGCGATGTCTGGGATCGCGCCGGATTCGAGCTCCGCGCGCGTCGACCCGCACCAGTACAAGCGCAGCCAGGGGCCGGGGACCATCGTCATGCCGAGTTCGGCGCGTTGCGACTGGTCGGTCGCGCGCTGCCACAGCGGCGACGGGACGATCCGAACGCTGTTGTCGATCATGCTGTGCGGGTCGATCAGTCCGAGGTTGATCGCCGCGATCTGACGGAGTTCACGGGCGATGTGCGCCGCGTCGAACGCCTGAATCTCTTCGATGGTCGCCGAGAGCTCCCGCTTCTGGGCGATGACACACGCGCGAAGCCCTTGATCGAGCAGCTCGAGCGCGCGATCGCGGTCCGTCTCGATGTGACTCAGGGCGATCGAGGCGAGCGCGCGCTCCCCGGTGATCGCGTCGTCGTCGACGCGGGCGGCATCGAGCGCGTCGTGCAGGATCCGTGCGGCGCCGGTCGGGTCGCCCTCGGCGGCCAGCTCCCGGGCGCGCACTCTCGCGACGCCGCACAGCACGCCGTCGGCGGTGTTGCGCCCGGCATCCGTGATCCGCATCACGGTTCGGTCGCTCGCCCCGAAGGCCCGGGCGAGGAACCCGACCTGCATGTGCTCGCTCTCGCGAAGCTCCACGGACAGGTCGTCGGCCACGTACATCAGTTGACCGGAGAACACGGGGCGTTTGGAGACCGTCGCCGCGATTCGGCTCAGCAGGTCCCTGGCCGCGGCGACCTGAGCGGGCGCGAGGTTCTCGACCTCGATCTCGGGCCGCCCACGGCGCCCCATGCCGTGGGTCCGCACGCGAACCGTGCCGTCAGCATGTTCTTGAACTTCGAATCCGACATCGTTCATCACGCCTCCTCTCACGTTCGCTTTGTAGCGACTGGCGGGGCAAGAGGGTCCTCAACCGTGTTCAAACGAGTTGAGGCGACGAGGGTGGTCGTTCAAATCGGGTCGTTCACTCCCGCAGGACGCGCAGGGTGGGGTCGATCAGATAGCCGTTTTCGCCGGTGAGCACGATGTCTTCGAAACCGAGCTTTCGGAGGTTTCGAATCGCGCTGTAGACGCGACGGATCCCGGACTCGTAGGTCATCTGCTCGTCGGGCCAACCGGCCTCGACGAGGTCTTCGAGGGTGAGTGCGCGTCCCGGATTCGTGTCATGCACGTCGCACAGCGCGACGAGCAGGCGTTTGAGGACGTAGCGGGTCTCCAGCTCGATCTCGGTTCCGTCGGGCAGCACCGCGCTCGCGGCGTCGTCGATCAGGCGCAGGTCGCGGCGATCGACACGCGTGGCGAGCACGCGGTCGACGATCTCCAGCGCGACGGGGCAACGGTCGTGGATGAACCGCAGGTACGGGTCCTCGAATGCGCGCAGATCGGCATCGTCGACGCGGCCCTTGTGCAGGGCGCGCTCCAGGGCGTCGAGGAACGCGTCGTCGTCGGTGGCGGCGTGCAGCTGCTCGTGATCGCCGCGCAGGGCGTGGATCGCGGCGTGGTATCCGCGCACCCACTTTTTCTCGCGGTCGGTGCCCACGCGGTCCGTGGTGGCGACCAGAAACGAGGCCTCCTGGGCGGCGGCGTCGAGTTCTCCGCGTTCGACGAGCACCACGATCAGGCTGATCCAGGCCGACCAGCGGTCATTGTGGTTCGAATCCTCGCTGAAGACTCGCATCGCGCGCCGAATCGTGTCCGCCGAGGTGTCGGTGACTTCGAGCCGCGCGACGAGCACCTTCGTCATCGCCTCGAGCACGCGCATGCGGCCGACCTGTGCGGTCGCCTGCGCCCTGCGCGCCATCGCCTTGGCCTCGTCGAGATCCTTGTCGATCAAGGACTGCGCAAGCCCGTACTCCGCGACGCCGCGCGAGATCACGTCGTCGTGCTCGTCGTAGATCTCGAGCGCCTCTTGCAGCCGCGAGATCGCGCGGTCCATCTGCTGCAAGGCGATGTAGCCGTTGGAGCTCCAGCTGAGCGTGCGCGCCAGCAGCACGCTATCGGGGCTCTTGCGCGCCGCGGCGATGCCGTCCTCGAACTCGCTGATCGCTCGGGCGAGGTGGCCCCGACGCAGGCTCGCCAGCCCGCATGCCGCGAACAGGTGGGCCTGTTGGGCCGGGGGCAGCACGTCGATGGAGACCTTCGCTTCCTCGTAGTACGCTTCGGCCTCATCGAGCCGATGTTCTTCGTCGGCACGAACGCCGCGCAACAGCGCGATGTGCGAACTCACCCGTCGAGCGACGGCCCGATCATCCCCGGCGACCAGCTCCGACGCCTTGGTGAGGCAGTCGAGCATCTGGGGGTACTCCATCAACGAGAAATGGCAGGCCGCCAACGAGGCGTAGAGCGCGCCGCGCCACATCGGGTCGAGGCCTTCGATCGCCAGCGCGCGCTCCAGCATGCTGAAGAGTCGCGACAGGAACCCCGCCCGCCACAGCTTCTGGCGCGCCTCGAGGAGCAGCTCCACCGCGAGCTCGGTGCGGTCCTCGATGCACAGCTCGTAGGCGTGCAGCATGTTCGTGAGGTCCTGGTGCCGCAACACCTGTCCCAGCGCGCGATCCCGCAGGAACAGCGCGTAGCGCTCGATGAGCGCGTCGTCGGGCTGGGTGTTGCGATCGACGAAGCGGCGCACGCCGTCGTACATCGCGAACTTGAGCGTGTCTTCGGATGGCTCGATCCAGATCAGCGATCGCTCGACCAACTCTTCGAGTTCGTCCCCGATCCAACCGGTCGACGCGACGACCTGCTCGGCTTCGTCGATGGAGAAGCGTCCGCGGAAGATCGCGACCTGTCGCAACGCGTCGCGCAGCCCGTCGTCCAGCAGATCCCACGACCACTCCACGCAGGCGTCGAGGGTCGCGTGGCGATCGACGACGCCCTCCCCCTTGTTGCGCAGGATCTCGAATTTCGCGTCGAGTCGATCGCAGATCTGGGCCGGCGACAGGATCTTGGTGCGCGCCGCGGCGAGCTCCAGGGCCAGCGGTAGTCCGTCCACGAGCTCGATGAGCCGCAACACGTCGGCGCGATTGCTCTCGTCGAGGACGAAGCGCCGCGATGCCTCCTGGGCGCGGATCTCGAACAACTCCAGCGCGTCGTCGTCCTCGAGCGGCATGATGTCGACGACGATTTCGCCGTCGATTCGCAGGCGCTCGCGGGTCGTGACGAGAAACTGCGCGCCGGTCGTCTCCAGCCAGCCCACCACGACCTGTTCGACGGCCGCGACGAGGTGCTCGGCATTGTCCAGGATCACGAGCGGCACATCTTGCTCGCGAAGCGCTTGCGCGACGCCCTCCAGTGTCCGCAACACGTCGGGGATCGCGAGCGCCTCGCCCAATGCCGACGCGATGTCATCGACGTTCTTGCACACGTCGAGCTCCACGAACGGCGCACCGCGCTCGTTCGCGACGCTGCGCGCGAGGGTCGTCTTGCCGACGCCACCGGGCCCGCGCAGCGTGAGCACCCGCACCCGCGGATCACTCAACTGCGTGCGCATCGACTCGAGTTGCGGGCCGCGCCCCACGATGATTTGGCTCGTCTCGCTTTGCATGACCGCATCTTGCGCCGAGCCACGCAGGCGTTGCAAGGACGCGAAATGCAGCGACTCGCAGGCTCGCAGGCTCCCGGTTGCGCCCGCCGTCGGAGACGGCTATGATCCTCTCATCCTGATTCCTCCGGGGGAACTATGCGCTTGTATCCACAAGTGGTCATGTTGTTGCTGGGCCCGTTCTGCACGTCCTGTGGAGACAGTCCAGTCCAGTCCAGTCCAGTCCAGTCCAGTCCAGTCTGACCAGTCTCGTCAATTTTCGCTTGAGGAGATACTTCCATTCGATGGAACTGCTGCGGCTTGGAGTTGCTCAGCCGATGGCTGTCAGAGCGAGCTGATCGTCGGTGAAGTTCGACAAGACTTCGTTCCCGAGCCTCACGTGACGACGGAGAAAGAGCCATCGGCACGCGCATCCAGCAGTAGCATTAAGGGATGGACGTGGCCTGACCCTGCGCACGTCGTCGTTGAGCTTCAAGATCCGACTTCGACGGACTTCACTACGAGGTGGCAAACGGCGACGCAGGGAGATCGCACGCGATCGATTCAGTCCCGTCGTCAAGAGATCGCAGGCCTTCAGGTCGCTGTGCGTGGCAGGATCAGCAGTCTCGGTGGCGTGGTGCTTGGCGAATACTGGTCCTCTAACGCGCTGGAAGTGAAACTCCCAGCAAGTGCGATTCAGGCGTTAAAGGCCGATCCGGAAGTCATCGGAATCTGGCCTGCCGACATCAGCGGGACCGACGACTACGACATGGATGTAGCTTGGGCAAAGATCCAGCGAGACACTTATGTTGACGCAGGAATTCTCGGTGAGATGGGCAGTGGGAGCGCGGACAACATCAAGCTCTGCTTTGTGGAGTTTTGGACGCCAGGTGATTCAGTGATCAACATGAATCACGTCGCGTTTTTGGATTGGCCTGGTGGACCGTCCCGAATCATCAAACAGGAGGTGTGCACAAGTTCCACGTCTTGCGCGACTTGGACGAATCCAGGGGCAACTAACCACATAACGGGAACGGCTGCCGTGGCGGCGGGAAGTATCGAGCAAGGTCAGGATCCGTTCTACACAAATCAACTGCTTCGAAATCAGCGTAGCGGCGTCGCACGTGAAACCAGCCTCTACACCTTCATGGGATCCAACTCCGCCGCCTACCGTCGCGCTTTCGAACGATGTGTAGAGGAGGGGACAGATATCATCGTGAACGCCTCAAGCATCGGCTCCGCAGACTGCGATGCAACTCAGAATCCAGGAGGCCTCCGATCAGCAGTCAATGCAGCGATCGACGCCGGAATCATCGTGGTGACATCTTCAGGTAACAAGGGGCCCAATGGATGTACGCTCGAGGCCCCGCAGGTTTATCCCGAAACCATTAGCGTGGCGGCAATCAACACCAGTGCCAACGGGCCGTCGTATGCGGGAGAGCCGGGAGGATCGGGGAATGCGGGCACGGATCTTTGGCCTGGCTCCAGTGTTGGGTCTCCGCTCGTGACCCGATACGGCGGGTCCAGCTTAGTAACGATTCCTGGCGTGACTATCGCAGGTCCCACTTCGTTTTCGTTGCGGGCGGCAGCCGGGACCTCGGGCAGCGGCGCATACAATTCGCCGCCGTTCAACGCCACAAGCGGTGCAACGGCTGCGATGGGTGGCGCGGCGGCGCTCGTGAAGGAAGGTCTGGTGGACGCCGGACTTTCGCCTGACTATCTGAAACTCAACGCTGTGATCGCGCTTTTCGGCGACGGCGCGGTCAGTCCCACGTCCAAGGCGCGCACGTTTGTGGACGACCGTTTCGGCTACGGGAGATTTCAAATGCAGCTCCCCGTCAGCAGCCCGTCACAGCCGGGCGAGATCAGTGCATCGAAGCTTGTGGTGGCCAGTGGGACGCTAAACGCAGGGCAGTCGGCTACCTTCTACCTAAATTGTGGGTTCCAATGTTCGAGCCTCACGACCGGAATCAAAGCAGCGCTGTTCGTTGAAGATCCGGGACGGAACTCGGC
>JBFIHF010000102.1:0-17496 GCA_041601915.1 Bradymonadaceae bacterium | reverse complement strand
TGGGCGATTCGTGCACTCGGTACCAGTTGCAGGATCCCCTCCAACAGGCCGTTGCCGGCGCGCAGCACGCTGATGACGCACACCTTCTTGCCGTCGAGCATCGGCGCCTGCATCACCTGAAGCGGCGTCTCGATCTCGACGAGCGTCGTGCCGAGGTCGCGGGTGACCTCGTAGCCCAGCAGCAGGCTGATCTCGGACAACAGGCGTCGGAACTTCGACGTGCTCGTTTCCTTCTTTCGCAGGATCGTCAGCTTGTGCTGGATCAGCGGGTGGTTGATGACGTGTACGGTGCTCACATCGTCTCCTGTCTTCGGGGCGGCCGCAATGTGTCGCACCGCCTCCTCGTTTGCAACTCGCCGTCACCGATCCAGCGGATGGCGTGGATTGGCGCGCGCAGGCCGTCGCGCGGCTAAGAAGTGGCTTGACCCCCGATCTTGGTGCACAAGTTGGGCTCGACGAACGCGGAACGAACCTGACCATGGAACTTGTATGACTGATCAGAAGATGGCGAATGAGCACGGCCGACTGCAGTCAATGCTCGGCCATCTCTCGACGCTGAGCCCGCGCCGCCAGCGAGTACCGATGTTTGCGAGTCGCGATACGGCCGAACACGTGATCGCGATCTCGACCATCGCCACCGGAACTGAGGTTGCTCTGACCCCCGTCTGGCTGATCGACCACGACGACCTGATCGGCAGCGACGTCATCGCTTGGACGGTGACCACGGAACTCAACTAGCACGAGCTCATACGTGATCAGTTATAATCCGCTGGTCCGCTGGTCCGCTGGTCCGCTGGTCCGCTGGTCCGCTGGTCCGCTGGTCCGCTGGTCTGCTGGTCGCCGGTCAAATTCAAACTAAAGCCCACACTCGGTTCATGGAGCCACCACGCGAAGCGTCGAGCAACCTCGCGCTCGGCGAGCCGCGGCCTCCCCCGTGAAGCGTGAGTGCCTCGGGCGCTTCGCGTGGTGGTTCTGTAGTTGGTGTGTGCGTCTTAGTTTGAAGTTGACCAGCAGACCAGCAGACGAGCGGACCGGCGGATTCTTTTGCACGGTAAGTGATCACCTGTAAGCACGAGCTAGTCGAACCGCAGGAACATCACCACATCGCTGGGGCGCACCTGTACGCTCACCACGCGCACCGGCGAGGCGGGGGCGAGTGGGATCGGAAACTCGAACCGCTCCTCCAACAAGCTCAACAGCGTGCGCCGCATCCATCGATCGACGTCCTCCGTGGCGGGCGGCACGGCAAAGAACTCGCTATCGATCCGGTCCGTTGTCACCTCGATCGAGGCGAGTTCGAACTTCGCCACCCCGACCACTTGAGCCGTGGGCCGCAGCCCGAGCCGGGCGTCCGCCACCACCCGGGCGAGCCGCGTACGTGCGCCAAAGACCTCGCCGTACACTTCGACCTGGATGTCGTTCCACACCACGCCGATCGTGCCGCTG
Source organism: Bradymonadaceae bacterium (assembly GCA_041601915.1). Lineage (GTDB taxonomy): Bacteria > Myxococcota_A > Bradymonadia > Bradymonadales > Bradymonadaceae > JBFIHF01. Next base: position 16,050 of record JBFIHF010000102.1, on the reverse strand, counting down.
TCGGGGCGCAACTCCAGGACCGGCAACGTGCCCGGGGCGAGCGTCAGTGTCGTGAACGGGCCGATCGGGACGTGGGCGAGGTTGATCTCCTCGAGCAATACGTCCGATGTCGGGATCACCTCAGCGTTGACCTCGGGACGCCGGGCATCTTCAAGACCGCGGCATGCGTAGCCGGCAAGGGTGGTTCCCTGGGCGACCCGGCTCAGCCAAGTCGTCGAGACCGCGATCGCGAAGTCGGCGCCGAACCGCCGCACGACCGTCGGATCGAGTGCCGCGGCACCATTCCCGGTGGGCACATCGATCGAAGCGGGCGGCGCACAGCGTGCGCGGTCTGCTTCGGCGGTCGCATCGATCGCGACCGAGAGGCCGTCGGGTGAAATCGCGAGCGCGTCGGCTCGAGGCGAGATTTCGGCTTCGACGATCAACGTGCCGCTGCGGTTTGCGAAAGGGCTCGTGCGAGTCAGTCGCACGTTGCCTCGGAGCAGGCCCAGTACATCGAGCGGAGACGATGGCAACGAGGCCGACGCCGAGCCGGCGACGGCCGCCGAGACGTATGCCGCGAGCTGAGCGTCGAGGTCGGCAGGCATCAGAGCTGCGAGGTCCGAGCAGTCGTCGACGGGGCTTGGCACGAGGCCGTCGATCGTCACCGATGGCGTGTCCTCGACGCCAAACTCTTTGCCCTCCTCGCCGTCAACCAGGACCAGCGACGCGGTCGTCTCGATCCTCGACGCGTCGATCCGCCAGCGGCAGATCCGGGTCTCTCCCTGCTGCCGAACGCGGATCGGCACGAACACCGTGGAGCCGTTGAGGCGTGTCGTGAGCGAGACGGACGCGCTGCCAGGCGTCGACGACCGCGACGACACGGCGAGGATCTGCTCCAGCGGCCCCAGCGACGCTTCGATCCCTTGAACGCCCTCGACGAGGCGGCTCTCCGCGCGCAACGGGAAACCCTCGGGGTTCGCCACTTCCACGAGCCGACCAATGCCACTGGACGAGACGAGCACTCGCACCGCATCGTTCTCCAATGTGGTCAGCTCGCTCGCGCCGGTCCGAACGCGCGTTTCGTCGCAGCCCCAAAGGAGCAGCGCCACTAGTCCGAGCCGTGTGAGGCGCCGCGTCACTGTCCAGCCTCCACGAAGACCAGCTCCGATTCGAAGCCATTGCCCGCGGGGACCATCCGTTCGGCGACGACGAAACGTCCGACATCTTCCTGCACGACCTGGTCGGCCGAAAAGCCGACGGCCCCGCTCGCGACGAGCGTCGATCTCGACCACTCCGCGCCGACGGAGTTTCGTCGCGCGAACTGCAGATCGGCGGACGTCGCATCGAAGTAGACGACGGCGGCCCCGCCATTGCTGTCGAGGGTGAGGTTCGCGAACGCTCCCACGATGTTCTTGCGCTCCCGCGAGAAGGCGTCGATCTCGAACCCGGGGTCGACGACTTCGGTTTCGAATCGCCCGTCGCGTTCGGCCGCGAACATCAGTCGGCCGCCGGACATGTCGTGATAGGCCAACGCCACCGTTCCTGCCGCATCGAACGCGATGGATGGAAAGCGACCCGCGAGCCCGCGTTCCGCGGACTGCGTGCTGGAGTCGCCCGTGTCCACGACGGCGCGGCTCCAGCGTTGATCACCGCGGCGCGCGAGGCGAAGGTCCCCACAGTCCGCGTCGTAGTACGCCGCGAACAGCTGAGTACCGCGCGCCGCGGCGTCGACGTCGTAGCCGACGCCTGCGGCAGGTTGGACGCGCCGCAGCTGGTCGGGGCATGTCACGCCGTCGTCGGTGGTGCCGCCGTCATCGACGAGCTCCAGCGTCCACTCCCCGTCCGGCGCGTCGGCGAGCAACGCGCGCGTCGTGCGGTTCCGGTCCCGGAACACTAGCGCGAGCGCGTGATCCGAGGTCACGGCGAGGTCGAAGTCGTGGGTCCCGGCGTAGCCGTCACCGGGGGGCGCGGCGATGGTCGTGAAGTTCCACATCGCATGATCGCCGGGCAGGGTGCGCCATCCCAGTTCGTACGATCCGGAGGACGCGAGCCAGGCCACGGCGAGCAGTCGACTGGACGCATCCATTGCCAGCCGGCGATCCAGGGCCAGCGTGGGGGTCGCGAGGACGCGTGCCTCGCGTTCGCGCCCCTGAATGATCTCGGTCACGACGATCGCGCCGTCCGACGGATCGATGGCGGCGGTCCAGAGTCGGCCGGCCTGCGCGGCGATCCGCACCGCGCGCCCCGGTAGCGGCCGCTCGTAGATCGGAAGCGCCGTGGGCACGCACGTGCGCGCCAGCACGTCACATTGGTAGCCTCGCGCGCAGTCCTCAGGGCACCCGGCGCCCGGGTTGTCCGGGCAGCCGGCGAGCGCGCTGACCGCCAACGCGAGCCCGCACGTCAGCCACCTAGTCATGGGATCGGGGTGTCGCCTCACTCGGATCCAACTGGTTGTTGATGACGAACTCCGCCGAGAACTGCGCGTCCGGCAGCTTCAGCATCGTGGCGTAGAACCCCGCTGCGCCCGCGTACGGCGTACCCGGCGTGGCGAGGTCCGTGACGGACCACACGCCCATCATCGAGCGGGTCGCCATCTTGAGCGAATGGGCCGTCGCGTCCTGGTACACGACGGTCACGGTGCCGTCGGTCGCCAGTCGCATGTCCACATCTTCGCCGATGTCGGTCACGAGCCACCAATCGATGGTATCACGAATGCCGTCCTGCACGACCTCGGTCGTCGCGGCGGTGACGTCCGCGTACGTCAACTGCGGTACGTCGCCGACGCGTTCCGTGTAGGCGAGGTGCAAGTTGTCCGTCGCGTCGACCACGCCCGCGATCCACGGTCCGGTGCCCGGCCCCACCATCGTGGGTGCCTCCCACGCCGTCCCGTCGAACCGGCTCCACGCGGCACTCTGCTGGAGGAAGTCGTAGTACACGACGAGGAGACCGCTGGGGCTCTTCGACAGTTGGGCGTTCGTCCCGACCGCGCGCAAGTAGCCGGCGGGCGGCGCCTTGTGCACGATCACGCAGGCACCCTGGTAGCACGCGGTGCCGTCGGCACAGGCTTCCGGGCAGTCGGTCGACTTCGGCAAGCACTGCGCCAGCGACGACACGCAGACTTCGTCGCGGACCGTGCAATCGGCTCCGCACGGATGAGTGGCCACGCCGCCGGAGATGACGGTTCGCGCGGCGGTGGGGTCGTTGACCGAACCCGACGCATCAAACGCGAGGTGGCGCAGTTCGGTGACGAAGCCCCCGGCGCCGTCCGGTGCGGACCGCGCCGTGTAGACGAGGTGGATGCGGCCGGCCTGATGTACCGCACTCGCCCAGTAGCCGACGTCGCCGTCGGTGTCGGCATCCGCGAGCACCCAGGTTCCGCCGACCGTGCCGCGGGCGTACTTCATCACGTTGCGGCCGCTGTCGCGGTAGAAGACGTGCAGGGTTCCGCCGTCGTCGATCGCCAGCGCCGCGTGGCGCCCCACGTCGTCGCCTTTGTCCGAGATGCCGCCGCGGGGCCCGTTCAGTGAGCCCTCGACGTCGCCCGTTGTGGGTACGCCGTCGACGAAGTCCCACGTCACATTGAGTGCCGAATCGATCGATCCGACCATCAGGTCCGTGTAGGTCGAGTTATAGACGGCCACCGCGGTGGTCCCGGCATTGCGGTCGATCGCGGCATAGTGGCCATGCCAGCCGAGCGGCAACGGCGGCAGCTCCTGGCATTCGCAGGCGCCCGGGGCGATGTCGCACGAGGCGTTGTCCCCGCTGGAATCCGTCGTCACGACAGGGCCGAAGCCGATCTCGCACATCATGTCCGCGCACGGGTCGGTGAGGTTCTGACAGCTGTTGGACTCGTAACAGCAGAATTGGTTGTCTTCGCAGCCTTTGTCGCAATACGGCACGCAGCCACAGCCGCTACCGTCCTCGTCACACACGGCGAGCTCGTCGTCGGCGCAATCGCACAGGTCCTCGCAGGTCGGCACGCGCACGCATTCGCCGCTCGCGCAGCGTTCGCCGTCCGCACAGTCGGCGTCGATCGCGCACTGAGGCGCCACGACGCACGCACCGTCCACGCACTGCAGTCCGACGGCGCACGCCGGCTCACAGATCAGCGATTCAGCGGGGTCATTTCCACACTTGCAGGCGCCGAGGCAAACGATCGCGGCCAGCCCGATCGAGCCGAGGTGCAGGCGCCGGCGCGACCGACGGAACATCAGTCCGCCCGCCACCAGCAGGAGCCAGGCAAACCCGGCCGGCCCGCGGTCGCCGGTGGCGCTGCAGCCTGCTTTCGGCGTCGCACTCGCGGTCGTCGATACCGACTTGTCTTCGGCTTCGAGCGGCATCCGCCAGGTGACGGTCTGGCTGTCTCGGCCGATGTTGCCGGCGCGGTCGCGCACCTCGACATCGAGGCGGAAGCGCTCCGGAACGTTCAGCGTCGCGAGGTCCAGTGGTGCCATCGGCAGCCAGCTCGTCCACTCACCGGGGGTCTGCCCGTCGATGACCTTGTAGCGCACGTCGAGTTGGTCGTTGTCCACCAGATCGATCGTCTCGAAGCGCACGATACGGTCGCTACGCTCAATCTGGACCGTCGGCGGCTCCCAATCGATCATGACGCGCGTCTTCGCCGGCGTGGGGTCCACCGTGTACGGCAGCCCGACTTCGCGGGCGCGCACTTCGATGAGGTGTTCGCCGGGCAGAATCAACATCGGGTCCGCGATCGCCAACTGCGCGGTGCGCTCGAACAGGCTCCAGGTCCCGCCGTTGACGCGGTAGCTGAATTCGACCCGCCGCGAGTAGTTCGGATTGAGCGCATCGCCAAACGAGCTGACGTCGACGAGCGCCGTGGGCTGCACGAGCCCGCTCGGGGTGCGCTTCGTGAGGTCGACTGCCGTCGCCGTGATCGTCGTCTCGGCGCGCTGCACGATCGGTACGGCCGCGACCGTCAGATTCGCAAAGATCGCGATCGAGGTGTTGTTGTCCACCGAGGTGATGTTGCCTTCCGGGATGTCGATGCGGAAGCCGAAGAACTCCGGCAGTTGCACCGGCTGTGAGATCGAGCCCGCCAGCGACGGAAGCGCGAAACCAATCAGTGTCGGCAACAGATCGAGGATCCGCTGCGGGTCCTCCGCGACCAACTCGCCGTTGATGATCCGCTGATTCGTGAACGCCGCGCCGAGGTCACCGATGATCGGGATGATGCTGCCCATCCCGTCCGAGACGAGGGCGATCGGCAGCAGCAAGTCCATGCGAATCGTCACGATGCGCGTGAACCGGTCTTGCGCGAACGCGTAGATGTGCACGTCGAAGTCCTTCCAGTCGATCGTCATCAGCGGGTCGTTGACGGTGTAGCTCGCACCGTTAGCCGTGACGTCGTTGGCGCCCAGGATCACCTCCGGCGGCTTCTGCGGCACGATCTTGATGAACGCCTCTGAGGTCCGGTTGTACGCGAGTTGGCGCAGACTCGGGATCAGCGCGCCGAGCGCGCCCGTCGTCAGCAGGTCGATGTTCGTCGACCCGACATTGAGACAGGTCCCGCCACTCGCCCAGACCGACCACAGCATGTGTTCGATCGCCTTCTTGTGGTAGCCGAGCCCGAAGTGGAACGGTTGACCAAACGGGGTCGCGTTGCCGGTGACCGCCGGCGACAGCGGCGTCGCGGCAAAGTTACGCGTCGTGGGATCCACTGGAACACAGATGGCGTTCTCGACGGGGTCGTAGCCCGACCGCAGCCCCAGCGTGAGCCCCGTGTTCACGACCGCCTGATCGGCGGCCCGAATCGTCAGGTCGAGCGTCGCATCGGGCTTCTCGGTGAAGCCCGCGAGGACGGTGCCGATCTGCAGTTGGCCCGAGATCCCGAGCGGCGACTGCGCGCATGTATCGTCGGGGTAGCGGCAGATGTCGTTGCTGTCGCAGGTGGTACCCGCCGGGCAGCCCGCGTCGCACGCCACACACAGCTGCGCGTCGACCTGGTCCTGAATCAGCGGGACGAACTGGTCGGTCAAGATGCTGTACGCGAGGTCGCGGACGAACTGGATCGCGGCGATGGCGTCGATTCCTTCGCAGACGATGAAGTCGCTGATCGTGACGGGATCGATGTCGAAGTCGACGTCACTGACGTCCACGACGGGGTCGCCGACGTTGATCCGCACGTCCTTGAACGGCGACGCCTGGTCCACTTCGAACGTGATCGGGATGTCACCGAAGATCTGGGCCGGCTTGCTGCTGTCGGCCTTGGAGTACAGCGCCAGCGTGCAATTGCGGTTGAAAGCGCGGATCGGCAGGACCTCGTTGAGATCGCCAATGGTGAGCGAGACGTCCAGGGTGTCTGTCGGCCGCGGCACGATGTCCGCTTCGTCGATCGTGAACGTCATGTCGCAGCCGAGCTCGCCGGTGCTGCACATCGATCCGTCATCACACACCGTCAAGCCGCTTTGGCTCGTGGGCGGAACGCAGAACGCCAGGCCGCCCGGCAACAAGCCGGTGACCAGCGACGGCAGGTTGTCCGACAGGAACTGGATGCCCGACGAGCTGACCCGGATCTCGCCGGAGGTCGGAATCGTCTTGTTGACCTTCTCGACCGGGAACTCTTGGGCCACGAAACCTTCGCAGCTGCAGCTGTTTGCGCCACACGAAGACATCCCGAACAACAGTACATAGAGGGCCAACCGGCGGGCCGTCGCTCGCTTCATCATCATCTATTTCTCCTTACCGGAGCTCAGAAAGTCCGGCGGATTCTGCGTCAAGTGGGCGACATAGTAGGAAGTCGGTCGATCGCTTTCCAGTACTCCCTCAATGATTTGCTCTTCGAGGAACTCCTTGATCTCGCCCACAATCGGCGAGGGTTTCAGACCGAACTCCTTCATCAGGGTGCGACCGATGCCCGTCGGAAGCACCGGCCGCAGCGAAGCCTGTTGCTCGAGCTCGTCAATGCGGCGTTCCAGCTCGTCGATCCGGCGCTGGGCGGCCTGGAATTTGAGCGGCACGCTGGTGGTGAGGTCAGCCCGTGAAAACGCGATCATCGTCTCGACGTAGGGGTCGAGGTCACGCACGAGGCGTCGCACAGCCGCGTCCGACCACTCGCTGTCGTACTGCGGGATCCGGCCGTGGTTTCGAATGATCGCGCCGATCTCGGCCGTGGAGGCATTGTCGAACGTGAGTCGTCGGGCGATCCCCTCGAACAACATGGCGCCTTGCTGCTCGTGCCGCAAAAACGTGACGGTACCGTCGGGGTGCAGCGCACGGGTCCAGGCTTTGCCCATGTCGTGAAGCAGCGCGCCCCAGCGCAGCACCGTGGTCGGCGGCGCCTGCTCCACGACCTGAAGGGTATGCTGCCAGACGTCCTTGTGGCGGTGTTCGCCCTCGTCGGGCACGCGTTCGTGAAGGCCGTGCAGCACGGCGACTTCCGGCAGGATCATGCCGAGGATGCGCACGTCATACAGAAACTGCAGCGCGGCGCGCACTCCGTCGCCGCACAGCAGCTTGTTCATCTCCTGGAGCCACCGTTCGCGGCTGATATCCAGGATGTGCTCCGCGCGATGGCTCGCGGCATCAAACAGCGCCTCGTCGACCTCGAAGCCCAGCTTCGAGACGAACCGCCCAATGCGCAGGATCCGTAGCGGATCCTCGGCGAGCGTCTCGTTCGGATCGCCCACGACGCGCAGAATGCCGCGCTCGAGGTCGCGCCGCCCGTTGTAGGGGTCGTAGTAGTCGCCGGCCGCGTCCATCGCGATGGAGTTGATGCTGAAGTCGCGTCGCCCGAGATCCTGGTCGATCGTGTCGCCGAACTTCACGACGGGGTGCCGACTGCCGCGTTGGTAGTACTCTTCGGACCGATAGGTCGTGACCTGGCAGTCCTTGGGGAACCCCTCCTCGGCGCTGCCATGCAGCACGCACCCTACCGTCCCGAAGTCGAACCCCATGTCGTAGGTGCTGAACTTGGCCTGCTTGAGGATCTTCAACGTCTCGGCGGGGCGCGCGTTCGTGCAGAAGTCGAGGTCGTCGAGCTCGCGCAGTTCGAGGCCCAGCGCGAGGTCGCGCACCGCGCCGCCCACCAAGTACAGCTCCTTGCCCGCCGCCTGAAATGCTTCAAATAGCCTGTGCATAGCGGCGCACCTTAATGACGCGAGCGGGCTCGCGCAACGCATTCGGTCCCGAGATTCCTTCCGAAGGCTCCGTGGGCTAGGATGGTGGCCTTCATCCCTTGCGAGCGCGGTGTAGAGCAAGTGCTCTTCAACTCGGCCCACTTCCTCATTTTCTTCCCGTGCGTCTGCGCGCTCTTCTTCCTCACGCGCCCGTCGCGGCGTTGGCTGCTGCTCCTGCTCGCCAGCTACTACTTCTACGCCTCGTGGAAGCCGGGCTATCTGATCCTGATCGTCGTGTCGACGCTCGTGGATTACCTCGCCGCGAAACGGATGAGCGGCTTGCCGGACCGGGCATCGCGCCGGCCGTACCTCGCCCTCAGCATCGTCGTGAACCTCGGGCTGCTGTTCACGTTCAAGTACTTCGACTTCTTCGCGTCGTCGCTCGAGGGCGTCGTGGCCGCGTCGGGTTGGTTCATGACGCTGCCGCGCCTCGATCTGTTGCTGCCGGTCGGTATCTCGTTCTACACGTTCCAGACCCTGTCCTACACGATCGACGTCTACCGCGGAGAGCTCGAGCCGGAACGACACCTCGGCCGATTCGCGTTGTTCGTGGCGTTCTTTCCGCAGCTGGTGGCCGGACCGATCGAGCGTGCGGGGCGGCTGCTGCCGCAGTTCGTCACGATGGACGCTGCATGGGACCCCGTGCGAGTGCACCAGGGCTTCCAGCAGATGCTGCGGGGGTTCGTCAAGAAGACGTGCATCGCGGACCGCGCGGCGCTCTACGTCGACCTCGTGTACGCGAACCCCGCCGGGTACTCCACCGCCTGGGTCGTGGCGGCGACGTATCTGTTCGCGATTCAGATCTACTGCGACTTCTCCGGGTACAGCGATATCGCGATCGGCTCGGCGAAGGTGATGGGTATCGAGCTCAGCGAAAACTTTCGCCGTCCCTACTTCGCGACGTCGTTCGCCGATTTCTGGCGGCGATGGCACATCTCACTGTCGACGTTCTTCCGCGACTACGTCTACATCCCGCTCGGAGGCAATCGCAGCGGCTTGTGGCGAGGCCTCTTCAACGTCTTCGCCACGTTCGTGATCAGCGGCCTGTGGCACGGCGCGAATTGGACATTTGTCGCCTGGGGCGCGCTGCACGGGCTGTATCTTTGCGGTGAGCGGTTCATCGCGCTCGCCCGCGCCGGTCGCGTGAAGGTCGAGTCGTCCGTGAGCCGGTTCCTCAGCGCCGTGTTCGTCTTCCACCTCGTCCTGGTGGCCTGGGTCTTTTTCCGGGCGCGCAGCGTCACCGAAGCGTGCGAGATCCTGGGGCGTGTCGTCGGGCTCGTCCCGGACACCGCGACGAGCGTACTGCCTGCGTTGCCTGGCGTGTGGGCCTATCTCAACGCACCCGCTGTGATGTTTGATTTCGGTGTGCTCGCGCTGCTGCTCGCCGCACTGTTCGTTCGCGAGCGCGCTACAGAACGCGCCGAGCCGTACGCCCCAGGGCACTTCCGACGATGGTTCGGGTACGGCTGGCTCATCGCGGTCATCATGTTCGTCGGCCGCTGGGGCGCGGCCGAATTCATCTACTTCCAATTCTGAGCCGGCGATGAGCGACCGCGGTCACACGCACAGACAGACTCCTTCGATGCCCGCGCGGTTCGCGGCGTACTCGATGGTCGTCGTCGTGCCGTTGCTCTGTTTCTTTGCGCTGCTGCACCTGAGCTACGGCGGTGGCGTCGTGCGCATGCACGGTGTGCAAGAGGTGATCGCGACCCCGACGACCGAAGAGATCATGCTCCCCGACTTTTCCCTGTTGGCGCGACTCGTCCACGGATACGCGGCTTCGCCGGGGTACGGCATGACGCAGCGCCGCTTCGCGGAGTTCGAGTCGGCCGCACCCACCGACGTGCTCGTGTTCGGGTCTTCGCACGCGTATCGCGGCTTTGACCCACGCGTCTTTGCCGCGCGCGGGTCTTCGCTGTTCAACCTCGGGAGCACCGGTCAGACGCCGATGGCCACGCGGTTTCTCATCGAGGAACTCGAGCCGCGCATCCGCGCGAAGCTCGCGATCGTCGAGGTCACACCCTTCCAGTTGCTCTCGGGGGCCGGCAGTGCGCTGACCGTGCGCGACCTCGCCTTGAATCGCCCGCCGTCGTGGCGATCGCTGGAGCTGGCCGCACAGACTCGGGACTTCGACACTACGCGTCTCGTCGCCTCCTACATGCTCGCTCCGCGACCGGCGCTCACCGAGGTTCCGGGCGGCGCACCGATCGATGTCGCGACGTACTGCTGGTACGTGCCCGGCGGCTACTGCGAGTGGCGCGTGACCGGTGACCCCGGCCTCGAGTTTTCGACGTTCGACTTTCAGCCGAGCCCCGATGCCTTGACCCAGTTGGGTGAGGTCGCGACGCTGCTGACCGCCCAAGGCATTCAGGTGGTCTTCGTCATCGCGCCGATGCCCCAGGGTACCCTCGATGTCGCGGTGAACTACGACTCCGGCAAGGCCGCCGTGGGCGCGCTGGCGGCAGAATTGGGCCTCCCGTTTCTCGATTTCACGGACCCCGACCGGATGAGAACGCTGAATCTGAACCACCCGGAGCACTTCTACGACGGGGACCATCTCAATCAGAACGGGGTCACGGCGTTCAATGAAGGGCTCATCGCCGAGCTCGTTCAGCGTGAGCTCCTGTAAGCGACCAGTCACGCAAAAGTGCGTTCATCTTGCGCGGACCCCCAACGTGCATGAGGATGTGCCACCCGTGATGCTCGAGGAGCATGGAAGCGATTCGTTCACTCATAGCCTGCCTGATCGTCGCTGTGCTGATGTGCGGCCCGACCGGCGTCTTTGCCCAGGACCCACCCCCGGACGCCGAGGGGGCCGCGGACGCGGCCGAAGAGGACGACGTCGACGTCGCGAGTCCCGGCGAGATCGTGCTCTGGGACATCCGAGGCGTTGATGCGGCGCGGCTCGACGCCTTCCGCAAGGGCGTCAGCGAGTCGCTCGCCGATGCCGCGTCCAACCACGTGCTCTCCGCCGTCGCGTTCGCCGAGTACATCAAGCGTCGCGCGCCGGGGCCGCCGAGCTGTCTGCGCGGGGTCTCGGACTGCGTCGCGCCCAGCGCGATCGTCTTTGACGCCCTGGATCTGTCGAGCCTCGTTCGCGTCGATATCATCGCGGTCGGCGCCAACTACGATGTCATCGACGCGCGCGGAAGGTCGGTGCGGCGCGGCGAGGTAGTGGAGCCCGACGCCCGCAAACTGGGCTTTGCCGTGGTGCGCGCCGTCTTCGACGCAACCGGCGTCGTGACCATCGACTCCCAACCGCAAGGGGCCACCGTCGAACTCGATGGACACTCCGTCGGCACCACCCCGCTCACCTACCGCGTCGCGGTCGGCGAGCACACCTATCGCGTGCGGGCGCCGGGCCGCACGCCGATGGACGGAACCCTCACGGTCACGGCGGGAAAGGGGGTCATGGTGATGCACGACCTGAACCCCACGCCAGGCACGTTGGTCATCAAGGATGCGCCGGCCGGCGCCGAAGTTCATGTCGATGGCAAGCTCGTCGGCGTTGCCGGCGAGCCGATCCCGCTTGGGCCAGGGGTTCATTCGTTGGAAATCCGCGCGAAAGGGTTCGAGACGATGCGCGAGAACGTGACGATCGAGCCCGGACTCGTCCTCACTCGCAGCACTCCCCTTGTCGCGTCGAGCGCATTCTTGAAGGAGTTCTCCAGTGATGCGATCGCGTTCAACAACTACATCCTCCGACTCGGCTTCGAGTACGGTCTACAGCGCGCGACGTTCCAGGATGCGCGCTCCAGCGACGACATCCCTTATGAGTTCATCAGCATTGCCGACGCGAACGGCAACTTGCCGGGCGGCGGGCTCGCCCTACACGAACAGCTCAACACCGTCGGTCTGCGCTTGGACGCGTCCTACGGTCTGAAACGCTTCGGCATCGTCGCGTTGTCGCTGTCGTACCTGAGCCGCGGCGTAGACTTCGACGGGTTCGTCGGCCAGCGCGGCGGGCCCCCCGAGCTGGTGACCCTGACGTCCGTGAAACGGCTGCAGGTGCGCCCATTCCAGTTTTTTTACCGCTACTTCTACCGCAACTTCGTGCCGTTCGCGGAGGCTGGTATCGGGATCAATTTCTCGTGGCTCAAGGTCGAGGGTTCGCAGTTCGACGGGGCGAAGACTCTCCGACGGACAGACGCGCTGTGGACGATCGGGATTGGCGGCCAGTACTACTTCACGCCCAACTTCTTCGCGGTCGGCCGATACAGCCTGCAAGACTACTTTGAGAACGGGCTCGGTACCGATCATCAGTTCTCCATCGGTTTCGGTGCTGCATTTCCGAACCTCTTTGGCTTCGACCCCGAACCCCCGGCCAAGCTGTGAGGCGCTGGATCACCACATGCGCGTTGGCGCTCATCCTCGTCGGCCTCTCGCCGTTGCCCGTCGCCGCACAGACCGCCTCCGAGCGACAGCACGCCGCGGCGCTCAAGCGCGGCAACGCCGCCTACAACGGGGGCGACTACAAGTCCGCGACCGCGGCGTACGTCCTGGCGATCCAGGCCGCTCCAGACAAGGACGTCGCGTACCGAAATCTGGCGCGCGCCTTCTTCTGGGACGGCGACTATCCCGCGGCCGTCGAGTACTACGACTACTATCTGCGGCTCGGCGGCGCCGATCAGGAGAAGGTGAAGTCCGAGCGCCGATTGGCCGCGGACCGTGCGGGCGAGCGCGTCTTTACGCCGCCCGAGGCGCAGGCGCTTGCGCTCGCGGCTCTGGAGAGCGAGCTCGAATCGGGACGGGCGTACACGGCGGGCGGCGGCGGTGCCTGGGGTCGCTACGAGACGCTGTTGCGCACGAAGTATGCGGAGCCGCATCTGAGCAAGCTCCGCGCGCGGCTGACGCGGCGGCTGCTCGACGAATTCGACGCGCATCTGATCCCGAAGTCCAACCAGATCACGCCACGCCTCGACCTCGATGGCTGGCAGCTGCAATCGGAGCGACTGGCCGTGGCCGGCAACGTGGTGGACGATCCGGGGATGCTCGACGTGCTCAAGCGTCGCTCGACGGTCGTCGAGGCGGCCGTCGCGATGCTCACCTCCCGCTACGCCAGTGCCGCCGACCTCGCCAAGCTCGCCCGAGAGTCCAACCCCGACCTCGGGTTCGTGGCGTGGTTCGAGGTCTCATCGCTCGTCGGTGCGGAGCGCTACGATGACGCGCTGGCGCGTCTGACGGACCTCGCCGCCGAGCTGGGCGGTCGCGACGAAGCGCGCCTGGATTACGTGCGCGTGCTGCGGGCGGTCATCCTGCAGCGACTGGGACGTGACGCCGAGGCGGCCGCCCTCTACCTCGAAGTCTTGCGCTGAGCGAGTCGGCGAGGGTGGGCTACGTCAGCGACGCGATCTCGGCCACCAGCCGCTGGGCGGTCCCGAGCGGCAGCGCCGACTCTTCGGGCGTGAGCTTGTAGATCACCTTCATCTCCTTCGTCAGCCGCACCTTCCCGCGGCTCTGCTGCATCCAGTTCACGATCCGATCGGGTCGCACGGGCGTGGAGGGATCCAGCTCGATCGAGATGTTCGAGGGCCCGACGTCGAGCCGTGGTGCCCGCAACGCGCGCAGCTGAAGCTTGAGACGAATGATTTCGCGAAGGTTCTGAACCGGCTGCGGCGCCTCGCCGAATCGGTCGCCGAGCTCCCCGAACGTGTCGTAGAGTTCGTCCTCGGTACGCGCCAACGAGAAGCGCTTGTAGAACATCAGGCGCAGCGACGTCGCCGTGATGTAGTCGTCGGGGATGAACGCCTCCACCGCGACGTTCACCTCCGGCTCGATGTCGTCTTCGAGCATTTCGCCGCGCATGTCCGCGATCGTCTCCTCCAGCAGCTCCGTGTACAGATCGAGGCCGACCGAGGCGACGTGGCCAGACTGGTCTTCGCCAAGCAGGCTGCCGGCTCCGCGGATCTCCAGGTCGTACGTCGCAACTTGAAATCCACTGCCGAGCTCCGTGTAGGTCTGAATCACCTCGAGGCGCCGCTCGGCGTCGTCCTTCAGACGGGCACGGGCCGGGATCAGCAAGTACGCGAACGCCCGCTCCTTGCCGCGACCCACCCGCCCGCGGAGCTGGTAGAGCTGCGACAGACCGAACATGTCCGCGCGGTTCACGATGATCGTATTGGCGTTCGGAATGTCGAGGCCAGACTCGATGATCGCGGTGCACAGCAGTACGTGCGTCTCGCCGTTGATGTAGTTGACCATCACCTCTTCGAGGTCGTTCTCCTTCATCTGGCCGTGTCCGACCGCGATACGGGCTTCCGGTACGATCTGGGTGAGGTGTTCACGGATCTCCTCGATCGTGGACACGCGGTTGTGCACGAAGAACACCTGCCCGCCCCGCGAGATCTCCCGCATGATCGCTTCGCGAATGATCGCGTCGTTGAACCGCGCCACGTGCGTCCGCACCGCCAGGCGGTCGTGTGGCGGTGTTGCGATGATCGACAGATCGCGGATGCCGAGCAGACTCATCTGCAGCGTGCGCGGGATCGGCGTGGCGCTCAGGGTCAGCACGTCGACGTTGCTGCGCAGCTTCTTCATCCGGTCCTTGTGCTGGACTCCGAAGCGCTGCTCCTCGTCGACCACCAGCAGGCCGAGATCGCGAAACTGCAGGTCGTCAGACAGCAGACGGTGGGTGCCGATCAGGATGTCGACCTTGCCCTCGGCCGTATCGACCATGATCTGCTGCGCCTCCTTCGTCGTGCGGAAACGGCTCAGGCCTTCCACGCGCACCCCGAACGTCGCCACGCGGCTGCGGAAAGAGGCGATGTGTTGTTCGCAGAGGATTGTCGTCGGGCACAGGACCGCGACCTGCTTTCCGTCCAGCACCGCCTTCATCGCGGCGCGGATCGCGACTTCGGTCTTGCCGAACCCCACGTCGCCGCACACCAGCCGGTCCATCGACCGCGGTCGGGTCATGTCATCGATCACTTCGTCGATCGCGCGGGCCTGGTCGGGGGTCTCCTCGTAGGGGAACTCCGCTTCGAACTCGTGGTAGTACGCGTCGGGCGGGCTGAACGCGTGTCCCTTACGCAACTCGCGGCGCGCGTACAGCTCCAGCAGATCGCTCGCCACGTCGCGGATGTTCGCCTTGACCCGCTCCTTGGTGCGTTCCCACGAGGTGCCGCCGAGCTTGTCGAGTCGAACGCCCTCGCTGCCTCCGATGTAGCGCTGGACGCGACCCAGCCGATAGACCGGCAGGTAGAGCTTGTCGTTCTGCGCGTACTCCAGCAGCAAGAAGTCGTTGCCGACGCCTTCGACGACGAGGTGATGCAGCCCGCGGTACCGGCCGATCCCGAAGTCGACGTGCACGACGTGGTCGCCTTCGGCGAGATCGCGGAAGTGACTGATCGAGACGTGCTCGGTGAGATCGCGTGTCGCCTGCGTCGCGACGCGTGCACCGAACACCTCCACCCCGGAGATCACGCTCAAACTGAGCAGCTCGCTGCGAAAGCCCTGGGCGAGTTGACCGCGGTAGATCTCGATCAACCCCGCCGGCGCAGGGACCGGTTCAGAGACGTCGATCGGCGGATCGACCACCACGACCGTTTCGCCGTGCGCCTCTAGCAGGTGTGCGAGCCGCTCGACCTGCCCGCGCGTGCGGCACACAAAGCAGATTCGACCCACCTGTTGCTTCCAGACCGGCAGTCGATCCACCAGCGCCTGCACCGTCTCTTCGACGCCGCGATGCAGTTTGCGCATCGCGATGACATCCGAGTTCGATCGCGCGCGGAACTCGAACGTGGGTCGGTCATCGCCGCCATGTAACTGCACGCGCCGCGACATCGCCGTATGCCGGCCCGCGAGCCACGCGTCCCACTGCGCCGCCGACCGGTAGTAGAATTGAGGTTCGTACGTGAGTGCGGTCTCCTCGAACTGCTCCTCGTACTCGGCCTGGCGGCGCTCGTTGATCGAGGCCAGCGTGTCGCGAACT